>CAMPGU010000270.1 GCA_946885645.1 uncultured Haloferula sp. | reverse complement strand
GTTGTAGCCGAAATCGTAGTTCGTATTCAGGGAGCCGTTCCACACGAAGGGAGCGGGCCGGATCACCTCGGTCTGCAAGGATACTCCCGGCAGCGGGAAGATCTGCGTGTGCTGGAGGCGGAGCGTCGGCGTCGGGTAGGAGAAGGCCGTCACGTTGTCGATCAGCGTCCACTCGATGCCGTCGCCGCTGCCTTCGAGGATCCACTTCACCGGATCGCGCTGCTGGGCATCGTTCGCGGTGGTGAAACGGTAGGAGTCGATGGCGGTGGCTTGCTCGAACTCGAAGACGACTGGCTGGACCCTGCCGTCGAGCAGCTTGGTATCGGTCAGGCCGTCCGTCAGCAAGGGGGCATTGGCAGGCTGGGTGCCGCCCGGATTGGTCACGATGACGTTGACGAGGTCGTCGTTCGTGCCGTTGCTGCCGGTCAAGGGCGGGAACGCGGCGTTGGTCGCGAAGAGATTCAACTCCGTGCCGTTGTGGAAGAAGGAGAACTCCGAGAGCTGATGGGCATCCGCCCCGGGGCGTAGCGCGATCGGCGTGAAACGGTAGAAGCGGTGGTTCGCGCTGCCGCCGGTCACCGAGCGGATCATCAGGGTCTTGCTCGTCGAGCGCGTGCCATAGGTGGAGGTAAGCGTGTAAACGGTATCCGCATTGGCGGGCGGCGTGACGTCCCGTGCCCCCGACAAGGCCGGTGCCGGCTCGCCACCCGAGGGAGTGAGACTCAGCGTCTGGGGATCATTCAAAAGCTCGAAATCATAGGCATCCCACTCGATGCTTACCGGGGTGCCATCAAGGACGATGGGGTAGCTCTCGAAGGAATAGTCGAAATACGCGATCTCCGGAGCGATCTCCCCGGTGACGGGGAAATCCTGCTGGAAGGTCTGGTTTGCGGGATTGGTCGGATGTCCGGTGATGCGGTCGATCAATACCCATTCTTCGACGTCCGAATTGCGCCCCCACATCTTCCAGTCGATCGGGTTGCGGTTCGGGTAGGTGGCGGTATCGCCGCCGGTGGCGAAGCTGTAGGAATCGATGGTGACCGGAGCCGTGAAGTCGAAATGGAGGAATCTGGCGGTTCCACCGTTGTCGTTGAGACCCGTGAGCCATTTGGTCCCGGTGGCTCCGTCGATGATCTTGAGGGCGCCTTCACCGTCCGTGATCGCGCGGGAGCCGCCGGTCACTGTCACGGGTACCATGTCCACCGCCGTGCCATCCTGCCCGACTACGGGTGCCGGAACGGCCTCCGGATTGTTTGCCACGAGGTTCAGGCGCGAGCCGTTGCTCGAGAAGACGAATTCGGACAGTTGGATCGTCCCGCCGTTTGCATAGAGGCGGGTAGGCTCGAAGCGGTAATGTTGGTAGGTCACCTGGGCCGAAGCGGATGCGGCCAGAAACGCATTCAGTGCGAGGAGCGGGGGTAGGGTTCTGCGATGCATGTTCATGGTTTGGAGTGGTGCGCCGCAGGGCTTTCCCCGGGAGCGGCGGAACATGCACATCCGGGGATGGAAGAAGGTTTACCAACGGTATTGTCATGCGTTTGGACTTGACCGGGGTGAGGGTGCTGCGGTGCACCTCCAACTCTTTCATCGATAGCGTCATGGATCGGTTTTGAATCCGGCTTTCGCTCCTTCGCATCTCACCTCCGGCCGCATCCCCGGGGGAATAAAAAGCCACCCTTTGCAGTCCCGGACCCGCCTCGTGATTGGGTCTTGGCAAGGGATGCCGTCTTCGGGCATGTTCGCAGGACATGACCCCGCTCTTGAGGCAGCTCGACGGTTTGACGGTCCGGGTGGACGACGTCATCTACATGCCCAGCCTGGATGCTCCGGACGAGCGTCCGCATCCCTTCGTGTACTTCATTTCGATCAAGAACGAGTCGGGGGAGAAGGTGACGATCCGCGGCCGCAAATGGGTGGTCCGCGAGGACGACGGCGAGGTCACCGTCGTGGAAGGGGACGGCGTCGTGGGCCAGAGCCCGGTCCTGGGGCCCGGCGAAAATTTCTCCTACAACAGCTATCACGTCACCCGCGGGGACGGAACGGCCGAAGGTGCGTTTTTCGGCGAGACCGAGGACGGGGAGTGGGTTTTCACCCGGATCCCGGAGTTCCAGTTGAAGGTGCCGGACTGGGTGTGAGACCTGCGGTGCGGCTCATGCCGTACCTTGGACTGCGGCAGCCATGCTGCCGCTTTGGGCGAGGCCAGCCTGCTGGCCGGGAAGGACAGGAGCCGCCTTGGTAAACTCTCGATCTACCGCGGAGTCACGGAGATCGCGGAGTCACGCAAAGAAGCCATTACCGAGCAAGACTCTGCGACCCTCCGCGTCCTCCGCGCCTTTGCGGTTCCAGCAGGGGTGGCGAGTCACCGCCCGAGGCCCCGCAGCAGGCTGCGGGGAAGAAAAGCGGCAGCAGGCTACCGCAGTCCAAGGCGGCTGCGCCGCTCATGGCATCGCAGCCCTCAAAAAGAACCTCACCGCTCCACCCACAAGCTCTTCAAATACGGCTCCCCGGTGAAATCCGCCGGCATCGGAGCGTGCTTCAGTTTCACCGGTTGCCGGGAGGCCCCGCGCACCTGCGCTTCGAAGGCGCGGGGCGGCAGGGTCCGGCAGTTCGTGGAGGCCAGCAGGAATCCCCCGGGTGCCAGGCAGTCGAAGGCGAGCCGGGCCAGCAGCCCGTAATCCTTCTCCACCCGGAAGACCTTGCCGTCCTTGTCGCGGGAGAAGGTCGGCGGATCGAGCACGATGCCGTCGAACTTCCGGCCCTGTTTCGCGAAGCGGGCCAACCAGTGGAAGGTATCGCCCTTGCAGAAGAAGTGCTCCGCGGGATCCAGCCCGTTGAGGGAGAAGTTCCGCTTCGCCCAGTCCAAGTACGGCTGCGCCAGGTCCAGGGTGGTCGCGGTGGCCCCGGCGGCGGCGGCGCAGACGGAGAAGGCCCCGGTATAGGCAAAGGTGTTCAGCAGCGTCATCCCGGGGGCCAGCCGGGCGCGGAGCGCGGAGCGATTGTCCCGCTGATCGAGGAAGATTCCCTGCGAGTATCCGGCCTGGAAAGAGATCTCGAAGGCCAGGCCGCCTTCCCGGATCGTGAAGGGCTCCTCCTGCTCCGGGCCGCACAGGTGCGCGGGGGATTCCTTCTGCTGCTGGTCCAGCCGCTTCCAATAGACCGGCCGCTTCTTTTCCCGCAGCCACTCCACCAGCTCCCGCGGCGGCTGGCGGTCGCGGGTGGAGAGCAGCCAGCGGCCCGCGAAGTCCTCCAGCTCCAGCCCCGGCAGGCCGTCGCCCTCGCCATCGATCAGGCGCAAGGCATCGGTCCCGGGCTGCCGCAGCGGGGCGCGGCGGGCGAGGGCGGCTTCGAGCAGATGTCGCATGGGCGGCATTGCCATGAGGGATCGGGCCGTTACCATCCAGCGCGAAATGAGCGACCTCGCCTCCGTACTCGACGATGCCCTTTCCGCCGGTCACATCCTCCCCAGCACCCGCAGGAACATCGACCTGCTCCTGAGCGGGGCCGCCACTCCCGTGGCGGAAGCCGCCGTGCAGGAATTGGCCGCCGCCCGGCAGTGGGAGGAACTGGACGACCGCTTCTTCAAGACCCTCGCCTTCGGCACCGGCGGCCTGCGCGGCCGCACCCTCGGGAAAGTGGTCACGCAGGCGGAGCAGGGCCGGGGCGGCCCGAACGGCCGGCCGGAACACCCGTGCTTCGGCACCGCCACCATGAATTTCTTCAATGTCTCCCGCGCCGTCCGCGGGCTGATCGCCTACGCAAAGGCCCACGTGGGCACGGAGCGGAAGCCGAAGCTGGTCTTCGCCCACGACACCCGGCATTTCTCGCGGAATTTTGCGGAGTTCTGCGCGCGCGCCGCGGCGGAACTCGGTTGCGATGCCTTCCTCTTCGAGTCCGGCCGCTCCACTCCGGAGCTTTCCTTCGCGATCCGCGAGCTTCGCGCCGATGCCGGCGTGGTGCTGACCGCGAGCCACAACCCGGCCCACGACAACGGCTTCAAGGCCTACTTCAACGACGGCGCGCAGATCGTGGAGCCGCACGCCACGGCGATCATCGCGGAGGTCAATTCCATCCATAGCGAGATCTACCAGCCGCTGCCGGAGGCGGAGCAGGGCCAGGTCACCGAGATCGGCCTGGAGATCGACCGCCTCTACATGGACCGCCTGAAGTCCCTGCTGATGCGCCCCGAGCTGCTGGAGGGGGCGAAGACGCGCGTCGTTTACACGAATCTCCACGGCGTCGGCGGCGTGATCATCGTGCCGATGCTCCGGGAGCTCGGCTTCGAGGTCATCACCGTGCCGGAGCAGGACGTGCAAGACGGCCGTTTTCCGACCGTGGACTCGCCGAATCCCGAGAACGCCCCCGCCTTGAAAATGGCGATCGATCTGGCGGAGAAGGAAGGCGCGGAGATTGTGATCGGCACCGATCCGGACAATGACCGCATGGGCGTGGCCGTGCGCGATGCGGAAGGCCGGATGCGCCTGCTGACGGGGAACCAGATCGGCTCGCTGATGGCCTGGTACCGCGCGAAGACCGCCTTCGAGATCGGCTGGCTGAACCAGGTCACCCGTGCCCGCGCACTCTTCGTGAAGACCTACGTCACCACCGAGCTCCAGCGCGCGATCGCGGACCACTACGGCATCGGCGTGGTGGATACGCTCACCGGTTTCAAATACATCGCGGAAAAGCTGCGGAAGTACGAGGACGCCATCCCGGCCGACAAGAAAGGCGTGGATTACCGCTCGCTCGACGAGGCCACTACCCGCGCGCTGCGCCTGGAGTACTCGCGCTACTTCCTCTTCGGCGGGGAGGAAAGCTACGGCTATCTGGGCTGCGACTTCGTGCGCGACAAGGACGGCAACGGCGCCGCGGTGATGTTCGCCGAAGTGGCCGCCTATGCGAAGTCGGTCGGCAAGACGCTGGCCGAGGTGCTGGACGATATCTACCGCGAATTCGGCTACCACGAGGAGCGCGGGAAATCGATGGTCATGGAGGGGGCGGACGGTGCCGCGAAGATCCTGGCGCTGGCCACTTCCTACTCCACGCATCCGCCGGAAGAGGTGGATGGCTCGGCGGTCTCCCGCGTGCGGGACTTCGCCACGCAGGATCTTTTCGATGCGGAGGGCGATGCCCTGCCGAAGGAGAAGATGCTCTTCGTCGATCTTGAGGACGGGCGCTCCTTCGCGGTGCGGCCTTCCGGCACGGAGCCGAAGATCAAGTACTACCTTTATGGTAAGTCCGCCCCCAGCGGCGACCTGGCCGACGCGCGCACGCAGGTCGGCGGCTCGCTCGACAGCCTCTGGGCGTGGATCGAGGCGGATGCGAAGCTGCGCTTGCTGTGAGGCCGTGCAGCGCCGCCCCGTGACCGCCCGCGATTCCCGATGATGTCCTTCGCTCCTATCCTTCGTCTCCTCGCCGCGATCCTCAGCGGGCTGGGCATGGCCGCGCTCTTCCCGCCGTACTCGGTGGGGAAGCTGGTGTGGGTCACCTTCATCCCGCTGCTGGCGGCGCTGTGGACGCTGGGCGACCGGCGGCGGAAGTGGAAGGCCTTCGGGCTCGGCTTCCTGGCGGGCATCTGCTATTTCCTGCCGAATCTCGCCTGGCTGCGCAGCGTCACGG
>CAMPGU010000269.1 GCA_946885645.1 uncultured Haloferula sp. | reverse complement strand
CAAGCGCATGCTCGCCAGAATCGCATCATGAGTTATTTTTCAGACGGCCTCTTAGTCGCTGTCTTCCTGAATCATTTGAAACAACCGGGCCTTCGCGAACGCCCATTGCCGTCTCACGGTTCGCTCGGTTACCCCCTGGATGCCGGCAATTTCCCCCTCGGTAAGGCCGCCGAAGAATTTGAGCGAGACCACCCGGGCACCTTCGGGGTCTTCTTTCTCAAGCCGCTCCAGCACTTCGTCAACCAGCAGTACCCGGTCGTCCCGACTTATATCCGCTAGATCGAAGTCGCCGATATTAAGCAGCGCATTCCCTTCGCCGCGTTTAAAAGCCGACTTCCCGCGCGCCCGATCCACCAGAATCCTCCGCATTGCCTGCGCTGCGGCTCGAAAGAAGTGGCCCCTATCCTGCCAGTCTCGTTCCTTTCCTCCGGAAATTTTGAGCCAGGCTTCGTGAACCAGAGCGGTGGGCTGCAGGGTCTGCCCCGGCTTTTCACCGGCCATGCGCTTCACCGCCAGATGCCGGAGTTCGTCATAGACCAGCGGTAGCAATTCATCCGAGCGCAATGCGTCTTCAGAATCCAAGGCTCGCAGGATCTTCGAAAACTCGTCGTTCATCTCCCCGGGATTAGATCGAATACCCGCGGCCGAAGTCGATACGAGACTATGCCGTGCATCCGGCCGGTTCGGCGGGAAACTCCGGACACGGGTGGCTGCTACGGGGCGGTGGAAAGGTCGGCGCTTGAAATGGAATCCAATTTCAGAAGCTTGATGTTCCTATATTCCACGCTGCCCGGGATCCCTGCATGCGAGTTTTGAAGACCGACAAAACCCTCATCGGCCCAGGTGAACTGAGGATAGGCAGAAGCGAGATCCGCTTCGTCAACCGTCACGATGCCGTCAACCGCCACTCTCAGGCGGTTCGCGAGCATCAGGATCTCCATCCGGTGCCAGATGGAAGGTCGGGCATCAGCAAGGGGAAGCGCCGCGACGCGATCATAGACGGACCCGGTCGAATGAATCGGCAGCCGGGCCTCGTTCGTGATCTGAATTTCGCTGCCGGTAATCCACGGTTCCCCGGCACCATCGGCACGCAGGAAGACACCGGCGTTCCCGCCCGGTGAAAGCCGATACTCCAGACTGAGGAAAAAGTCGCTCAGCTCGCTCCCGAAGTGCACCCATTCCGAGGGGGCGGCACTGTCATGCCTGAGGACCCCCGTTTCAGGATCGTAGGACCACCCTGCATCTCCACCGACAAACGTCAGGCCGGCCAGCCCGTCCGCAATCGGATTGGAGCCTCGGCCAAGCGGCCAGCCCCCGCCAACTCGCCAGAAAAAGCGTTCATCACCAGGCTGCCCAAGTTCCCATAGGTTGCCGGTCGCGAGAAAGGAGTCGCTTGAGGTTATGCTCCCCGGTTCGATTACCCAATCGGAGAGATCCGCCGAACTCTCGATCCAGTAAAGATTGCCAGGTATCGCGGGAGCATCGAGCTGAAACCCGGACTCGCCGAAGATCAGCTTGGGCCGAATCCCTTGCGGGCTAAAATAGGCTTCGGGACTACTATACTGAAGCGGGTCTTGGCCGAGACGGACGGCGTCGCCATCGGAGAGGCCGTCACCGTTCGTATCGCTACTTCCGTTGCCAATCCAAATCCCGAGTCTTTGGTCAAACGACAAGCCGGCGCTGTCCGTTGCGCGAACCCGGACGGTTTTAAGCCCCGGTGTCATTTGTGCAGCCGCGATCAAGCTGTCCCCTTGGATCAGAAAGGAGGAATTGTGATCGTCGCCGGCACCGGCGGCGAACTCGAATCGCGGGAACTCCGCGTGATAAGGTGTGACGGCACCCCAGCTTTCGCCCAGGCGGATCTCATCGATAGCAGGGGCGGAAGCGGCGACGTAGTCGCTGAAGCCGATCCGGCTAAACGCAATCGAACCGCCGGTTTCGGTGGGGCTGAAAGTGAGGCTTGCTTCGGCGGGTTCACTTTGAAGTCGAGGATCTATCCAGACGGACACCCTATCGTCGCCGATAAGATGCTCCACCTTTACCACGAAAAAATGGAGATTGTTGTCAGAGCTCGGGAACAGCTTGTTCGCGCCATTCCGCACGCGGGCACCGAAGCCATTCTCATTCCCGATCTGCAAAACACGGTTGCTGTCTGCGGCGCTCCCGTTCCAGAACTCCAAGGCCCAGAAATGGAGGTTGGCGCCCGTGTCGGCGACGAAGCTGGCATAAGTCACCGTTCCGTCTGCGCCCCGCGAGCCCGAGAGAGTGCGGTGGTTGCGCGATGTTGGTTCGGCTGTGGCGCTGTTGCCGCTGGTTGCCAGCGTGAGGCCCAACGAGTCCGTATAGGAAAGCGATCCGGGGCCGATGCTGGCGCCATTATCGAGCACCTCCCAAGGGCCGGAAAAGCCGTCGCCTCCGGAACTGCCGGATAGAAAGGCGCCGGAATCATAGTCGAATGGTTCGTGCAGCAAGGGTGCCGAGCCGCCCACGGTCGGCCGAATCAACTGAAGGTCGCCGAGGTCCTCGTCATCGATACGCATCTGCCCGACGATGGCTCCAACTTCGTGATCCGGGGGGAGAACCGCGTTTGTCAGCAGAATCCGCCGGGGGGGATGCTCGTCGATTGCATCATTAACCGTAATGGTGAACGTCTGCTCCGTGACCGCAGCCGCCCCGTCAACGGCCCTGACCCCGACCTGACAAGAGGCGCGCCGTTCGTAGTCGAAGGGAACGGCCGTTCTGAGGGTGTTGCCGTCGAGGGTGAACCAGGAGTTGTCCGCGATGCCGTTTGGCAGGGTGTAGGTAAAGGATTCGTTTTCATCGGCGGGATCCGCGGTCAAATGTCCGACCACGGCACCAGCTTCCAGATTCTCATCGATCCCCGACGAATCCAGGTGCAAGCTGGTGGCTCCATTCGGGATCTCGTTGAGCGTGTACCAAGCCTCGCTCGAAAGGATTGCAGAACCGTCGTCGGAAAGCGGGTCCGACTTCAGGTATATCACATGCCCCTTCTTGAGGCCGGGGATCACCAGCTTCACGCTGGTCCGACCTGCTGAGGCGGTGGCCGAGGAAACGGGCAGTGTTTCTTCGCCGATCTTCGCGCCTCCGTAGGCCGCGGTGGATTCATACGCCCACTGACGGACGGTGAAGTTGGCCGGGCTTTCCAATGTGGCTTCCGGGACGGGCTTCGTGTAGAAGATCTCAAAGCCGTCGGCGGTCGCTTTGACCTTCGCTATTTCAAATGTCGTCGGATTGCCGGCTTTGGGCGTGAGCCGCTGGACACCGGTGGTTGTTCCTTTCCAAGACCAGTTTCCACTGGCTCCGATGCAGCCTACGAAAAGCGTCCCGTTTTGACCCCATGCCAGACGGTTCACGCCTCCTTCGAGCCCTTGGGTGAATCGGTAGATGCAGCCCTGCCAAGTGCCTTGAACCTTCTCAAGGGAAACGCGGTTGATCCCTCCAAGCGTAATATCGCCGACCAGGAGATCCCCGGCGAATGGTCCCTCCGGTATCGAGACCGGTTGGGAAGGTGAATTCGCGACCTCGTTCTGCGGGAACCAGACTGCCGGAGGAGTCGCGGGCTGTTCCGCGAAGAGACTTGGGGAACCTCCATCGGCGGTGCTATTGTAGTGACCGTAGAAATGCCCCGGGCGCAGATGGTTTAAACGCGAAGCCGGCTGCCAAGCTCCTTGGTTGTCGGTCTGGAAGATCTCGTTCTCCGGGCCCAAACAAATTCCGTTCGGCGTGCGCAGACCCCCTGCCAAGTAACTGACTTCGCCGGTTGCGAGGTTGGTGCGAACCCAGGTCCCGCGGTTTGGTGGATTCGGGCCGTTGAGACCGGGGTAATCGAAGTGAATCGAGGTCGAAAGGGTCGAGTAAGCAAACCCGTCCTTCTCGACCAATCCGAAATGAAAGTGGTGGTAGTTGCTGGAATCCCAGCCGCCGCCAATGTCCTGCTTGGTTTCGTAGTAACCGTCGCCATTGGTATCGCGAAGCTTCGTGAGGCTGGTGCGCTGGCTGACGAGGAGGTCGCCATCGATAAAGCACATTCCCAATGGCTCGGAAAGGCCGGCCGCGACTTCGGTAACGGCTACTGCTTCGGGATTCTCGCCTTCGACGTTGGCCAGGGCCCAGACTTTTCCATCGCCGCCCGGCAGTGGATCCGGGGTGTGGTTCTGGTTTGGCTCAAAAGTCGTGATGAACAGGCGCCCGTCCGGATGTACCGCCATCGCTCCGACCTTCGGCTTGAAGCTGGAGGGATGGATGGTGGTGACCCGCCAGGATGGATGGACGGCAGCGAGCGGCTGACCGCTGCCCGGCCTGGAACCGTCGCCTGGACGAATGACATTCTTCTTACCGGGTGCGACCACGCGGGTTACGCCCGCAGTCGTAAGAAACGCGGATGGCGGAACAGTCACGAAGTCGGCTGTTCCAGGAACGCGCCATTCCAGCTTCAACACCGGAGTCCCCGTGTTCTTGAAAAACCTGAGATTCAAGGGGTGCAGGCCGGCGGTGAGTTCGACCGAACCCTGCTGCTGCGTGGCACCGTGAATCCCGTCATTGGCAGCAACCGTCATTTCTCCAATGCCGAGGATGGAGCCGTCGGAGGACGTGAGACGAAACGTATATAAGCCCGGAGTCGCAACAAAGAGGTCTGCAATTATTTCAGCCACGAATTCCTCGCTGTAGTTTGCGAAATCCACGGGGCCATCCCAGTCGATTGAGGAGCGCTTCTGATCAACATTCGGGGTTTGACCGGGAACGAGCGGATAGAGGAGGTCCATCTCCTCCTGGATATCGTAGAGACGGAAGGTAAGACCGGCTTCGAAATCAGCCAAGTCGCCGAGGAGCAAGATCGCCGGGTCCGAGATCACCGAAACCGGCTCCAAGGCAGAGGCCGCCGCAGCATCATCGGTGATCTTTACCGAATAAACTCCTGCATCGGCAGCGGTGACGGACGGGATCGCCATGGAAGCGGAAGTCTCTCCTGTCAGAGCGGCACCATCCTTGGACCACTGATAGCTGAGGGATCCCAAGCCCGTTGCCGTCACGGAGAAGGCAACGCTTTCACCGACCTCCACTCCGCGCGGCGAGGGCTGTGCCGAGATGACGGGAGCAGGATAAACGAGGGAAACCGTGGCGGGATCGGAAATCGCGGTGCCATTGGAGTTCGTTGCGACAATGCGGTAGCTGCCATTCGCGGTGTAGGCCGCGGACGGAATGGTGTAGGTGGATGTCGTCGCGCCCGGGATGTCTGCCCACGAACCGCCTTCTTGGAGGACTTGCCACTGAAACGCCGGTGCCGGCTTCGCGATGATGTCGGCGGCAAGGGAAACGGTGCTGCCGACGCTGCCCGTGAAGGACGCTGACTGCCGGAGAATATAAGGCTCGGACGGAAGAACCGTGACGCTCGCGAAGGTATCTCCCCAGCGGATTTCATCCCACTCGGCCGAATTGCTCGCATAGTCGGAGATAGCGATGCGATCGAAGGTAGTATCAAAACCGCCGCGAGTGACTCCTCCGGCGGGTTCACCGCCCGCAAGCGGTGGATCTATCCAAACGGTGACGCTGTCGCCATTGCTCGCGGCACTCAGGCTGAACTTGGCGACAATGAGGTGGA
>CAMPGU010000268.1 GCA_946885645.1 uncultured Haloferula sp. | reverse complement strand
TCATCGACGGCGGCAATTCCCTCTACACCGACACCGAGCGCCGCGACAAGTGGCTCGGCGACCTCGGCTTCCGCTTCATCGGTGCCGGTGTTTCCGGCGGTGAAGAAGGTGCGCGGAAAGGTCCCTCCATCATGCCCGGGGGTCCCGCTTCCACCTGGGATGTGATGAAGCCCATTTTCGAGAGCATCGCGGCGAAGGTGGACGGCGAGCCCTGCGTGACCCACATCGGTCCCGGCGGTGCCGGCCACTACGTCAAGATGATCCACAACGGCATCGAGTACGGCGACATGCAGCTCATCTGCGAAGCCTACAACATCTTCAAGGCGGCAGGCTTCACGCCGGCCGAGCTGGCGACCGTCTTCACCGACTGGAACAATGGCGATCTGGAGAGCTACCTGATCCAGATCACCTCGAAGATCTTCGAACAGCAGGATCCGGAAACCGGCAAGGCCCTCGTGGACGTCATTCTCGACACCGCCGGCCAAAAGGGGACCGGTAAGTGGACGATCATGAACGCGGTGGAGAATGCCGTGGTGATTTCCACCATCAATGCCGCCGTCGAAGCCCGCATCCTTTCCTCGATGAAGGATCAGCGCGTGGCCGCCAGCAGCAAGCTGCAGGGGCCGAAGGCGGAGATCCCGGCGGAGAAGGCCGAGCTGGTGAAGAAGGTTCACGATGCGCTCTTCGCATCGAAGATCATCTCCTACGCCCAGGGCCTCGACCTCATCGCCGCAATGGGCAAGGAGAAGAGCTGGGGCCTCGATCTGGGCAAGATCGCCGCCATCTGGCGCGGCGGTTGCATCATCCGTGCGCGCTTCCTCAATGACATCACGGACGCGTACCGGAGCAACCCGGAGCTGAGTAACCTGATGCTCGCGCCGTATTTCACGGACCTCCTGAACGAATTCCAGAAGAACTGGCGCGAGGTCGTCAGCCTCGCCACTCTGGCCGGCATCCCGGTGCCTGCCTTCTCGGCGTCCCTCGGCTACTACGATAGCTACCGGAGCGCGGTGCTTCCCGCCAACCTGCTGCAGGCGCAGCGGGATTTCTTCGGCGCGCACACCTACGAGCGCACGGACAAGGCCCGCGGCGAATTCTTCCACACCGACTGGCCCGAGGTCATCGGCTAAGGAGAGGTTGCGGCATCGGCCGCACCGGAGTTTTGAGAGGCGGCCGGGAGCAATCCCGGCCGTCTTCGCTTCGGGGCGTCAGGGCCTCACCGGCGCCTGCGGATCAGCAGGACGGCCATGCCGAGCCCTGCGAGCCCCGTGGAAGCAGGCTCCGGAACGAGCCGGACTTGCATGAGGTTGATCTGGCCGCTGCCATCGCCGGAAGTGGAGGAAGGATCGATGGTGATCGTCTGGGTTCCCGTCCCGTCGGCCACGAAGGTACCGATGATGTAGCTGCCGATCCCCGTGCCATCGGCGGGGTAGAGGACATTCGGCGAGACGTCGCCGTCACCGCTGAGATTGGCCCAGCGGGTTTCACCGAGATTGCGGGGATCGGAGATCCAGATCTGCACCATGTAGGTCTCGCCTGCGGTCATGCCACCCCAGGAGAAGCTCTTGTTCACCCCGTTGTATTCGAAGCGACCGAAGGAGAGGAGGGTATTGTAATTCGCGTCGGCGGTGTTCTGTCCGGCATAGTACTGTCCCCCGTCCTCCAGGGTATTGGTGAAGTCGGGTAGATCGGAGAAGCCTTGAAAGGAGACGCCGTTCACCGGGAAATTCGGCGCGTCGGCATGGTTCGGAGCCCAGGATCCGAAGTAAGCGCCCTCGGTGGAGACGTCGGAAGCGCCGGTAATGGCGGAGGGCGTTTGCCAGGTGACCATGGCGGCTTGAAGCGCGGGGGAGAGCAGCCCGGTGGCCGCCGCTGCGAGGAGGGTCTTTTTCATGGGAATCAGGGCAGGGTTGGATGTGGGAGTAATGCCCACCCTGCTAGAGTGTCCGCCCGCCTCCCGCGGCGGCAGTCGCATCTTGGGGTGACACGAGCGTGGCCGGATCGCCACCCTTTCATTCCGGTGATCGCCGGTTTTAAGGAATCACCACCTCCACCCGATAGAAGCGCTTGCTAGCGGAACCGGACGTAGTGTCGGTGTAGCTCGACAAAGTTTCGCCAGCGGGCGTCGTGACCAGCGAAGCGGGCAGATCGGTCAACCAGGTGCCCGAGAGATCGTCGGCATAGGAGACCCGGTAGGTCTTCCCCGGCACGGATTGCCACTGGAGGGTGAAATGCCCGGTTGCCGGCGCGCGGACACCGGAAGTTGCTTTCAGAGTGCTGGCGGCATTCACCGGAGAGGTGGCCGCGAGGAATTCGTCGCGGTTTGACATGCCGTCTCCGTCGGGGTCGGCGGTGGAGATGCCGCCGGTGAATTGATTGAAATACTGCTTCTCCCACCAGTCCGGCAGCGTGTTGTTATCGCTGTCCATGATGCGTTGGAGATTGAGCCTCCCGCCGGTGACCATCTTTCCCGCCAGTGCGGGCTTCGGATCGACGTTGGAAAGGATCCGCTGGATCCGCTGCGCCACCGTATCCGCGGGGAAATTCATCGCGGTGAAACCGACCGCCGCGGCGACCTGGGGCGTGGCCATCGAGGTTCCGTCCAGGAATTGATAAGTCGCCGAGCGATTGGCCGCGACCGTGACGGTGGCCGGGAGCAGCGCTTTGACTGCATTGCCGCTTGCCAGGGAGATCCAGCCGGCGGGGATCCAATTTTTGTCCACGTTGAGGGTGCCGTTGAAAGTGTCGTTCACATTGTTGTAAATGATCGCCGCCTTGGCACCGGCGGCCATCGCGTTGGCGACCTTTGCTTCAAAAGTCAGCGTGCCGCGTTCGATCAGGGCAATGTTCCCGTTCACCCCGGCGGGGAAATCCCCGGGATTGCCGATCCCGCAATCGAACATCGTGCCTGTGACCGTGCCGGGAGAGCCGGAGAACTCCATGGCGGCGGGAGTGTAGGTGGCGGCACCTGCCTGGAGCGATAGGGAGACCGCCCCCGGCCGGGTGGAATAGATATTATCGCCGGGTGCAGCCAGATCGACCTTCGTGGCACCGTAGTTCGAGAAGCTCGCCAAAGCGTCGTTCTGATCGGACGCCGCCACCACGATCATGTTCGGGAGGCGGTAGTTCGCGGGATAGTCATCGATGGTGTCGTTGTTCGCCCCGTCGTTGCCCGCCGCCACGCAGAGGATGATCCCGGCGTTGGCCGCTGCCTGGATCGCGTCCCGTTCCGCCGTGATGAAGCCTCCGCCGCCGAAGGACGCATTGAGCGCCACCAGATTCACCCCGCTGTTCTTCATCTGCACCGCATAGCCGAGGGCCGAGATGAAGGCGGACGTGCTGATCGAGTCGCCATCGCTCGAGACCTTCATGGTCATGATCCGCGCGCGGGGATTGGTGCCCGTGACCCCCAGCGAGTTGCTTCCCGTAGCGGCCACCGTCCCGGCCACGTGGGTCCCGTGATCGCCAGAGTCGGTGATATTGTTCGTCCCCGCGACGAAGTCGAAGCCGTGGTAGTCATCGATCCGGCCGTTCCCGTCGTCATCGATGCCATTGAACTGGATCTCCCCCGGATTGGCCCAGAGGTTGGGCGCGAGGTCCGGATGATGCCGGTCGATCCCCGTGTCGATCACCCCGACCACCGGCACCGCGGCGGAAGAATTCGCCAATTCCATGGCGGGTACGAATTTGACGTCCGCCCCCGGAGTGCCGGCAAGGCCGTTGACGACTTGCCCGGTATTTTTCAGGCCCCAGAGCTTGCCGAAATCGGGGTCGTTCGGCACGCCGGAGACGAAGCGCAGGTAGTTCGGCTCCGCGGTCTCTACCGCCGGATCTTCCTTGAGCCGGGCGATGAGGGCCGCCGTGCTCAGCTTCCCGCTGCGCACGAGCCCCGTCTGGCGCTTTCTTGCCGCGGAGAGGCGGCCGAAGTGCTGGTTGAAGGCGAGCGAGCGCTTGCGCAGCACCTTGTCGGCGGCATTGAAGTCCTGACCGGGCTTGAAAGTCACGATGGCGTCGCCCTCCACGTATTTCGGGGCATCGCGCGCGGTGACGAAACCGACGCCTCCGAGGGCGGCGGACA
This sequence comes from uncultured Haloferula sp., assembly GCA_946885645.1. The sequence goes on along the minus strand of CAMPGU010000268.1, from coordinate 1,544 downwards.
ACAGAAGGGTAATGGATCGGATCATGGGTGGGACAGCAGCGCGGGTGAATCCCGCGGGTGGGCCGACCATTTTAAGGGCAAAACGCCATCGCGCACGAAGAATTGCGGAAATTTTTTTCCGGTGTCATTGCCGCACCGCTTCGGGGTGCCACTCCTATCCGTCCGTCCGGGCGCTGCGGTTTCGTGAATCACTTGCTCTCACCGCTTTCCCGCGGATTTACCCGCTCACTTTTTATCCAAATTGGCCTCCATTTCCTCATCTGTCGGGGTCTGGGACGGCACGCCCTTCGCCGGCACATCCACGTGGGAGATCCAGGCGATGGCGTTCAGGACGATCCCGCGGTGGTCGTCGTGCTTCCAGTTCTTGTGGAAGTGACCGCCCGTGAACCCGAAGGCCCGGCCCTTGCCAAGCTCCTCCGGGCGTTCGTAGGCCCACATCACGTGCTGGGGCTCCTTCCGCTCCAGCACCGCGGTGCGAACGTGCGGGTTTCCGGAGTGAGCGCCATCGGGCCGGCTGAGGCTATCCTCGGGCGGCAGATCGGAAAGGATCGGGGTCACCCCGTCCATCTTCTCCCGGAATCGCATGTGGTAGTACCACTCGTCGCGGATCTTGAAATTGCCGATGCCCCGGCTGATCTCGTGCTTCGCCGGTTTGAAATTGCCGTCCCAGTGGGGGTTCACGGACCAATCGCTCTCGAAATAGCCGCCGATGAGGTCCAGGAAGGTCTGGCCGCCTTCGCCCTTCGGCACCTCCACGGCGTAGTGGATGCAGCCGATGCCGGTACCTCCCTTTGCCAGTTCCCGCAGCTTGGAAAGGTGCTTCATCGCCGGGTGGCCGCCCCCGCCGTCCGAATAGATCACCACCGCCGAAGCGCCGTCGAAGACCTTCTCGTCCTCCGGCCAACCGTTGGTGACCACCACGGCATCCACCGGGAGGCCGCTTTTATTGAGCTGCTCCGCAAGCAGCATGCAGCCCGCCCGGTGTTCGTGCTCGCCCGGCGGATGGCTCGGCCGTCCGGCCACGAAGACGATCTTCTTTTTGGCCGTGTTTCCGGCTGTTGAGGGTTCACCGGGGCTCTGGGTCATGAAGGCGACGGTGGCGGCTCCCGCGCAGGCGAGCGCGAGGAGGAGGGAACGCGGGGCTTTTTGCATATCTGGATTCGGTGGTTACCAGATACACTGCTAAAGACCTTTGGATTTCAAGGTTTCACTCCGTCGCCATGCCCGCGTCCTTCCACGCCGCGTAGCCGCCCTCCAGAATGGAAACATCGTGGGCTCTCTCCGTGAGCCGTTCCGCGACCGCCCGGGCATCCGGGCAAGCGGCATCCGTGCAATAGAGCACGACGACCTTTCCTGCCGCCTCCGCCTCCCGGATCTCCGCTTTCCGCTGCGCCCATTGCTTCTCAAAGTCTCCCTTCGGCCAAGGAAGCGCCCCGGGGATGCGGCCGAAGGCGCTCACGAAGGAAGGCCGGACATCGTACACCAGCACGCTCCCCGCCTGGTGGCGGGCGAAGAAGGCTTCCAGGGCGATCACGGTCAATCTC
>CAMPGU010000267.1 GCA_946885645.1 uncultured Haloferula sp. | reverse complement strand
ACCTTGCAGCGTGCCCTGATGCCGAACAACACGACCCACCGTGCGGCCACCATCCAGCGCATCCGGATCGGTGCCTCGAAGGATGGGAAAATCACCGCCATCGGCCACGAATGCTGGTCGGGGGACCTGCCGGGTGGCGCGCCCGAGGCCGGAGCAATGCAGACGCGCGCGCTGTACGCCGGGGAGCACCGCATGACCTCGAACCTGCTGGCGGTGCTGGACTTGCCGGAAGCGAACGCGATGCGGGCACCTGGCGAAGCGCCGGGACTGGCGGCGCTGGAAATCGCCATCGACGAGATGGCGGAGAAGCTCGGCATGGACCCCGTCGAATTCCGGATCGCCAACGACACCCAGGTTCTTCCCGACAGTCCCGCCAAGCCGGCGGGGAACGATCCGCAGGCCAAAAAGGACGAGGGGAAGCCGAATCCGCATCCGCCGTTCTCGAAACGCCAATTGATCGAATGCTTGCGGGACGGCGCCCAACGCTTCGGCTGGGAAAAGCGCCAGGCCAAGCCCGGCCAAGTGCGCGACGGCAAGTGGCTGGTCGGCATGGGCGTCGCCGCCGCCTTCCGGAACAATCTTCTCACCAAATCGGCCGCGCGGGTGCGCCTGGACGGGAAGGGAGTGGTAACGGTCGAGACCGACATGACCGACATCGGGACCGGCAGCTACACGATCATCGCCCAGACCGCCGCCGAAATGATGGGCGTGCCGCTGGAGAACGTCGTGGTGCGCCTCGGGGATTCCACCTTCCCGGTGTCCTGCGGCTCCGGCGGCCAGTGGGGCGGGAATAACTCCACCGCCGGCGTCTATGCCGCCTGCATGAAGCTGCGCGAAGCCGTGGCGAAGAAAGCGGGCATCGACGCCACCCACGCCGACGTCGTCTTCGCCGATGGCAAGGTGACTTCCGGAGACCGCAGCATGTCTCTGGGCGAGGCCGCCGGCGCCGAAGGCCTCGTCGCCGAGGACCTGATCGAATACGGCGATCTCGATAAGAAGTTCCAGCAATCCACCTTCGGTGCGCATTTCGTGGAAGTCGGCGTGGATGCCGCCACCGGCGAGACTCGCGTGCGGAGGATGCTCGCCGTTTGCGCCGCCGGCCGCATCCTCAATCCCAAGACCGCGCGCAGTCAGGTGATCGGCGCGATGACCATGGGCGTCGGAGCCGCCTTGATGGAAGAGCTCGCCGTGGACAAGCGGCACGGCTTCTTCGTGAATCACGACCTCGCCGGCTATGAGGTGCCGGTGCATGCCGACATCCCGCACCAGGAAGTCGTCTTCCTGGACGAGACCGATCCGATCTCCTCGCCGATGAAAGCGAAGGGCGTCGGAGAGCTAGGCATCTGCGGGGTCGCTGCCGCCGTCGCGAACGCCATCTACAACGCCACCGGCGTGCGCGTCCGGGATTACCCCGTCACGCTCGACAAGCTCATCGACGGGCTCCCCGAGCTCGCCTGAGGACTGCGGGAGCAGCTCCGCCGGGAGCCGGTTCTCCCGCTCCTTCCGGATAACTGCGGCGTGGAGCCCGGAGGGCCCGCAAAGCCGGCTTCGCCGCTCTCGTTAAATATCATTTAACAAGGGTAATCCTGCTTGTACGGGACGCGGCGACATTCTAGCAGAATAACTTTGACCGATTCGAGCGGGTTTCGTAGCCAAAGCCGTCATTTTCATAAAAACGTCATCTATTGACACCTATGCAGCATAAAACCATGTTTTCATTCCCACCCCCCTGCCGGACCATAAGGCGCGGTCATCCCGCCGCGACCTTCGCCCGGATCTGTTGTTTCGCCGCTCTTGGCCTCGCCGGAAAGGTCCATGCGCAGGCGGGGTTGACGAAAGTCGATATCAACAACCCCGTCGTCGGCACCGTTACCGCGAACCCCGACTCATCGACCACGGTGACCGCCGGAGGCGGCGACACCTATGGCACCGCGGACTCCTTCACCTACCTATACGAACAGAGAACCGGCGATTTCGACGTGAGGGTGAGGGTGGTCGATGTGGACGCCGACGATGCCGCGAACCAGCAGCGGTCCTCCAAGGGCTCCCTCCAGGTCCGGGCGAACCTGACGGCCGGCAGCCCCAATATCCAGGTGAGCGGAACGCCTGCCGCAGGGGAAAACTACGAGGAGACCATCGCGCGTCCGGCCCAGGACGGGGAGACGAACGACCCGCCGCTCTCCGCGCCGGAGTTCCGCTACTTCGGCGGCCCCTATCCCGGAACCTTCCGGCCGGCCGCCGGTGACCTTTATCCCGTGTGGCTGCGCGTGAAGCGGACGGACAACCTCTTCCAGACCATGGCCAGCAAGGACAACGTCCGCTGGACCGTGCTGGCGGAGTACAGCATGGATCCCGCATCCTTCCCGGCCACCCTGTATGTCGGCCTGGGCGCTGTCGCCCACATCGATGGCGGTGAGAACCAGGCGAACCGGGTGCGCAGCACCTTCAGCGACTACGGCAATGTGCCGCTGCCCACCGGGAACATCGACGGTACGCCCGTGGCGGCCGCGAACGCTCCCGGAACCTATCCTTCGGGCAGCGTGACCTCGGTGAATTGGCAGATCTCGCTCCCGGCGGATGGCATCGGGAAATCGGCCGACAATACCCAGACCGGCCCCATCGTCTGGAATACCGACGGCTTCGCCAGTATCTCCCGGGACTTCCTCCTGAGCATCGACGGCCAGCAGGGGCCGATCCCCTTCTCCATCGGCCGCTACGGTACCGGAGCTCTCGATTTCGGCATCAGCCCCCGCGATCCCGTGGCGGCGCAGTCGAACCTGGGACCCTATAGCAATCCCACCCGCGACCGCGACACCCCTGCCGTGACGGATCCCGCCTCCCAGGCCTGGTTCCCTTCCCCCAGCCACGGCATCCTGATCCCGACCGTGCGCGTGAACGGTGCCATCCAGTGGAACGACGGCGCCGCGCCTTTCTTCCCCCATGCCTATGAGGCCGTGGATTTCTCCAGCGCCCAGTATTTCAGCATGGCGGACGGCACCTTCGGCAACGGGTTGGTTTACACCCGCATGGCCAAGCGCGGCGACACTGCCACCCACCCCAACCCGAACGTCAACCCGGAGGGGGGCTTCCAACGCGCGGCTTTCAACGTCTCCACCGCATGGTTCCCCTATGCCGACGGCTGGATGAGCGGCTACTTCAGCCGCTCGGAAGCCGATGGCAAGGCCTTCTGGCGTTCTCCCGGAACGCATAGCGCCGCCGCCACCCAAGGTACGATCTCGCTCGATCCGAACTCCGCCGATGCAGTCCTTTCCTGGACCGATCAGGACGGGACGGGCACCCCCTTCTACGGCGGGCTCGCAACGCTGTCCCTGCCCGGCATCGACTCTCGCGACGACGGAATGCTCTTCCTGGTGCCTAACGACGACACCACCACCCGCGGCCCGCAGGCGAACTGCTCCGTGAAGGAGGATGGCAGCGGCTGGAATGTCGCCATCCGCAGCGTGGAGGAAGTTTTCATCCCCGAACTCTACATACCGTCCGGCAACGACGAGTTTTCCTTCCTTCACGTGCCCTACACGGCGCTCAACCTGATCGGAGGACGGATCGCGGGGGCCACCGGCACCAAGGTCAATTCCGCCGGGGAATTCACGGTGACTCGCGCGGCGGCCGGCCGCTACCAGATCTCCATCCCCGGAGAAACCGGGGCCACGGGGATGCTGATCCTGCAAGCGGTGGGTACCCACCCGGACTTCCCCGGGGTCGTGGACAATGTCAGCCTGAGCTACGATTACGAAGGCGGGGCTTTTGTCGTGGAATCCCGCGGATTGGAGCCCACCGGCGGGCCCGACGGATTCGCCGCCGCACCCCTGCGCGATGCCGACTTCTACTTCGCTTGGGTCGATTTCGACGAGCCCCTGGCCCTCACAAGCGGTGCCGCGGTGCTCCCGGTCCTGAGCATCGAGCGCAACGGCAGCACGGTGACGCTGTCCTGGCCTGCCGATGTCACGGGCTACACCCTGGAGACCTCCAACAACCTGGAGAACCCTTGGACGGATGTGCCCGGAGTGACCAACAACAGCGTCACCCTGCCGCTCACCCCGGCCCTGCTGAAACAGTTCTTCCGCCTGCGGTCCACGCCGTAAGCGGGGATTAAACCCTGATCCGAGGAAGCGGTCCGGCGGGAAACCTGCCGGGCCGCTTTGCGTACCGGTGCCACAACCCCGGCAGACGAAGCCCGCGCTTGCCCGGGCCCCCGGGGAAGATTACAGCCCCCGCCATGAACGCGTTTCCGCCGCCCGGCGACAAGAAGCAGCTCGAAGAAGGCCTCGTCTTCACGCCGAAGTTCGATGCCGACGGACTGGTCCCGGCGATGGCGATCGATGCCGGGACGAAGGAGCCGCTGATGCTGGCGTACATGAACGCGCAATCGCTGGCGTTGACCCTGGAACTCGGCGAGGCGGTCTATTGGTCCCGCAGCCGCAAGGAACTGTGGCACAAGGGGAAGACCTCCGGCCAGGTCCAGAAGGTCGTGGAGATCCGCACGGACTGCGATCAGGACGCGCTGGTGATCTACGTCGAGCAACTCGGCGGCGGCTGCTGCCACACCGGACGGAACGATTGCTTTTACCGGAAAGTCGCCGCCCGCTCGGAGGAAGGCGGGGTATTGCTGGCATTCAAGAACGCTCCGGAAACCTGAGTGCCTGAAATCCGTTGAATTTCGGTATAATTGGGCGAATTTCGCGGTTGCAATCGTCATCGCGATCCCCTAGTTCTCCCGCCCCTCGCGCCGCCGGTGCGAATTTCAGACATTTTCCAGAATCAAGGAGGACGCCATGGACATCATCAAGAAGATCGAGCAAGAGCAGCTGAAGTCGGATATCGCGGAGTTCCGCGTGGGTGATTCCGTGAAGGTCCACACCCGGGTCGTCGAAGGCGGCAAGGAGCGCGTGCAGATTTTCGCCGGCATCGTGATCGCCCGCCGCGGCACCAGCGTGAACGCTTCCTTCACCGTCCGGAAGATCTCCTACGGCGAAGGCGTCGAGCGTGTTTTCCCGCTTCACACCCCGCGTATTTCCAAGATCGAAGTGGTCAGCCGTGGCAAGGTCCGCCGTGCCAAGCTGCACTACCTGCGCGGCCGCGTCGGCAAGAAGGCCATGCTCGTCAAGGCCGCCGCCAAGTAACGCGGTTTCCCCGATTTTCCAAGCGCGCCCCGGCACCCGCCGCGGGCGCGTTTTTCTTTTCCCGCCGCCAGGTCGGGATCCCCGCGAACCATCGTCAATTGCCTCTTGGCGAGCGGCGCGGGATGCCGGATGTTCGCGCGCGTGAAGCCCGTACCCATCCCGATCGTGATCCTGCTCTCCCTGGCGGCGATCCTGATCCCGTGGTGGGCCGGCACGCGCGACAAGGATTTCCTCACCCCGCCGACCGAGGCGGAACTCGTCCGCATACGGGAGCAGACCGCGGCCTCGGTCGCCGGGAAAGCCCAGCTCTTCCCGCGCGGGCCCGAGCGCGGCAAGCACGTCGTAGAGCGACATTGCCGCGAAGCTGACGATCGAGAATCCGAGCGACCAGACGAGCGCAGTCGTCGGCAGGCCGGAAATCGACGATCGGACGTCGTCGAGGTGAACCTCGGCCGTGAGCTTGTGGATGACGATCGCCGTGACCGTCACGACCGCGG
>CAMPGU010000266.1 GCA_946885645.1 uncultured Haloferula sp. | reverse complement strand
TGCGGGAGTAGGATTTGAACCTACGACCTTCAGGTTATGAGCCTGACGAGCTACCTGGCTGCTCCATCCCGCGATTTTGTTTGGCGCACCTTTCGGAGCGGGCCGCGAGACTACCGGTGAAACTCATTCGCGCAAGGGATTTTTTGACTCAATTCCGGGATAATTTCCCAATCCGTCTTCAGAGGATCGCCGGAGGCTGCCGGGCAGGGACCCGTCCAGTGGCCGCTTGCTTAAGTTCTCCGGCTCCAAAGTCCCGGTATCTGGCCAAGAGCCCTTCCTGCGGGCGATTCTCCCCGCTTGCCCCTCCCCCGGCAGCGGGTCATGATCCGGCCGCGCCGCCCCATGAAAGTCAGCCCTTACAAGCGCTTGGAGAAAGCCTTCAAGCGCGCCTACCTGAAGCCCCTCACGCTCATCCGCTACGGAACCCTCCACCCGGAGCGGGCAAAGCTCTGCGGCAGCGACCACTGGATCTACATCGATGCCGCCGATCCCTGCGCCTTGAAAAAGGTGGTGGAGGAGCCACTCCGCGGAAAGGTCTCCGACAACCTGATCTTCTGGCGCGATTTCAACCGCCACCTGCAGCCGGACCTGGTGGTGGACGTGGGACTGAACTACGGCGAATGCCTTTTCGGCACCGATTACCCGGAGGCCTCCCTGCTCTACGGTTTCGAGGCGAATCCGCGGCTGATCCCCCACCTGGAGAAGAGCAAGGCCGTACATCCCGCCGGTCTGCGCATGACGATCACGAACTGCTTGGTCTCCGATCAAGCGGCCGATGACATCCCCTTCTTCGTGAACCCGGATTGGAGCGGCAGTTCCTCCGCCGTCCGGGAGATGAACAAGCGCCCGCAAACACTGGAATTCAAGCTCCCGGCCCGCACCCTCGACTCCGTGGTGCCGCTGGAAGAAGCGCGCGGAAAGACGCTGCTTTTCAAGATGGATATCGAGGGCTACGAGAGCAAGGCCCTGAAGGGCTTCGTGGAGACGCTGGCCTCGGTCGGCCGCTCGGTCGGTTTCATCGAGTTCGACGCGCAGTACATCCGCTGGGCCGGGCAATCGCCGGAGGAGTATCTGGGCTGGCTGCAGCAGCGCTTCCACACTTTCCGCGTGGGCGGGATCAAGGCGAAGACCCTGCGCCGGGTGAATTCCTTCGAGGAGCTGCCGAAGCTGCACGGGAATGCGGAGCGGGTGCATACCGATCTCGTCCTGGTGGGAAAACAAACACCGGACGGCTGGCTCGCCCCGGAATGGACCATCGCGCAATAAAGCCCTGTTTCCCGAAGCGTGATCGCCGAACTCCCCGAGTCCACGTTCGCCGAGGTGGCATCCCTGGCCGACGACCTCGACGCCCTCATCACCCGCAAGCCGCGCACCACCGTCACGCCCTACGAGGAGCGGCGCTACGGCTTGCTCTCCGCCCACCTCGGCCGCGAGGTGAAAGGGCCGCTGGAACCGCTACCCTGCATCGGGGATAGCAATACGATGTTCTTCGCGGGAGCGGAGCGGCTCCGCTTCATCCGCTACCGCCGCAGCGCCTTCTGGAAGCCTTTCTGGATCAATCGCGGGCTGGACCTTCTCCCCTGCTTCCGGGTCTTCCACGTGGGTCCTGCCACGGCTTGGAAGGCCGGCGACTACGGATCCTCCACCCGCTCGCGGGAGAAGATCGAAAAATTGCTGGCGAAAGATCTCCGGCCCGGTTCGAAGCTGCTGCTCTCCTTCGGCGAGATCGATTGCCGCATCCACATGGCGAAGGCGGTGCTGGCCGGGGGGAAGATCAAGGACGTGGTGGAAAAGACCGCGGCGAAGTTCGTGAAGCTCCCGGAAGCCATCGCCGCGCGGGGATTCAGGCCGGTCGTTTGGGGCCCGCCGCAGATCATCCCGAAGGACGAGAAGCTCTCCAGTCCCACCTTCCCCTTCATCGGTTCCTGGGAGCTGCGGCGGGACATCACCTACGCCTATATCGAGCGCCTGCGCGAGCACTGCGGGCGGCTGGGTATCCCCTTCCTCGCCTTGGCTGGCAAATATCATCCGCCGATGGAAAAGGCGGAGCGTTTCTTGTTCCATGACGGCACCCACCTTTCGCAGCGCCTGATGCCGTTGGCGCTGGAGGAATTGCAGAAGGCTGGGGTCCTGAAACTGTAATGCTCTTCAACTCCTACACCTTCCTGCTGGTCTTCCTGCCGGTCGCGCTGCTCGGGCACCTCGCCTTGAAGCGGGCACCCTACCGGCTGGGGCTCGGGTGGCTGGTGCTGGTGTCGCTGGTGTATTACGGGGTGTGGAATCCGAATCCCGAGGAACCCTGGAGCCCGAAGTATCTGGTGCTCATCCTGGGCTCCTGTGGCGCGAACTACTTGCTGGGGCGTTCCCTTTCCCGGTTGAAGCACACCTCCCGCGGGAAGACCCTGTTAGGGATTTCGATCGCGGCGAATCTCCTGCTGCTGGGCTATTACAAGTATGCCGGTTTCCTCGCAGGCATTGCCACCGATCTCACCGGCTGGCCCGGTGACGTCGCCCGGATCACCTTACCCTTGGCGATCTCCTTCTTCACCTTCCTCCAGATCGCTTACCTCGTGGATGCGTGGAAAGGCCTTACCGAGGAATACCATTTCACGGACTACCTGCTCTTCGTCACCTTTTTCCCGCACCTCATCGCCGGGCCCCTGATCCATCACCGGGAGATGATGCCGCAGTTCCGGAAGAAGAACCACGGCTGGCATCGCGATTTCCCCCCCGGGTTGGGGATCTTCCTTGTGGGGATGTTCAAGAAAGTGGTGATCGCGGACAACATGGCCCCTATCGCGAATCCCATCTTCGCGCTCGCGGCAGGCGAGGGCCGGGATCCCACGATGGCGGAAGCCTGGATCGGCGCGGTGGCTTATGCCTTGCAGCTCTACTTCGATTTCTCGGGCTACTCGGACATGGCGATCGGTTCGGCGCGGATGTTCGGGATCCGCTTCCCGCTCAATTTCCACTCGCCCTACAAGGCGACCTCGGTGATCGACTTCTGGCGGCGCTGGCACATGACGCTTTCCCGCTTCCTGCGCGAGTATCTCTACATTCCGCTCGGCGGGAACCGGAAAGGCCCCTCGCGCCGCTATGTGAATCTTTTCCTGACCATGCTCCTCGGCGGCCTGTGGCACGGCGCGGGCTGGACCTTCATCGTCTGGGGCGCGCTCCACGGAGCCTACCTTTGCGTGAACCACGCGTGGTTCGCCTGGAGAAAGAAACTCGGCTGGAGCGCACTGCCGAAACCGGCTGCCGTACTGCTCACCTTCCTCGCCGTGCTGATCGCATGGGTCTTCTTCCGCGCCCACGATTTCCCCAGCGCGGGCCGGATGCTGGCCGCCATGGCAGGTGCGGAGGGCTTCACCGGCCTGCCGGACAAGGCCTCGCGGGCGATTGCCAGCGCGGAGCCGCTGAAGCTCCTGCCGATCCTGCTGGCCTGCTGGCTGCTGCCGAATACGCAGGAGATCTTCGCCCGCTACAAGCCGGCGCTGCGCGTGGCCGGTGCGCCTTTCCCGGAACGCGCGCCCCGCCGCTGGTGGCAGTGGCGGCCCACGCCTCTCTTCGCCGCGCTGACCGTGGGCCTGATGGTCATCACCGGCCTCCAGTTCGACAAGGTGAGCGAGTTCATCTACTTCCAGTTCTAACGAGTGCGAAAACTCCGACGCTACCAGAACTTCCTCCTCCTGCTGATTCCCGGCACGGTGGCGCTCGGTCTTGCGCTGAATACCCTGGTAAATCCCTGGCGGGTCGCACCCGCGCCGTGGAGCGCCGCGAAACTGGAGCCCTACCGGGAAATCGACAACACCTGGAACCGCACCGCAAAGGCCGGCCTGGTGCGTTCAGGCACTTGGGACGCCGGGCTTTTCGGCTCGTCCCGCGTGGATATCGGGCTTGATCCCTCACACCCGGCTTTCAGCGGGATGAAGTGCGGGAATTTCGGGCTCAACGCCGGGCTCATCGCGGAGAACTACCATATGTTCCGCTATTTCATGGAGCGGGAGAATCCGCGGCTGGTCGTGGTGGCGCTCGATGCGAGCGACTTGACGACGCCGCCGCCCCGGAACAACCCCACCGATTTCGCGCTCTCCCCGCTGGATCCCGCGGCCAATGCCTTTGAGCGCGAGCTGCGCTACCGTGCCGGGATTTCCACCCTCACCGCTTCCACGGCCACACTGGCGCGGTCCGTCCGGCGACAGACCGCGGAGCATTCGCCGCAGGGTTTCCGGACACACACGCCCTTCCCGGAGAATCAGCGACAGCTCATCGCCTCGCTCTACCTCTCCACCACCGCCCGGATGGCCCGAAACCACACCGTCAATGGCGGCCTCTCGGCCCGGAAGATGGCGATGATGGAGGAGATCGTGAAACGCTGCCGAGAGAAGAACGCCCGCCTGGTGATCTTCTTCACGCCGAACCACGCCCTCTTCCAGCTCGCGTTCCCGGAGCTGGGGGATCCGGATCCTTACTTCGCCACCGACCGCCGCGCCTTGGCGGAGCTCGCCGCCCGCGCGAATGCCGCGGCTCCCTCCGCTCCACCGGTGGAAGTGTGGGATTTCCTCGATGGCCATCCGCTGAATTCCCCCGCCCTGCCGCCTGAGGATGACAAAACCGGCAAGCTGGATGGCTGGATCGATCTTTTTCACGCGACGCCTGCCATCGGGAATGAAATGCTGGCGCGCCTGCAAGGCCCCGGCAGCTACGGCGAGCTGCTGACACCCGAAAACATCGACGCACGCGTGGAGAAAGTCCGGACTCAACTGGAGGAATACGCGGCGCGGAATCCCGAAGACATTGCCTTCCTGCGCAAGTCGCTCGCCAAATTCAAATCCCCCCCGAAAAAGTGAAGCGTATCGCCGTCGCCATGATCAAAGGCGGGCTGGGCAACCAGCTCTTCGCGTACGCGGCCGCCCGCGCCTACGCGATCCGAACCCGGCGGGACCTGCTGCTCGACGATGTGTCCGGCTTCTCGCGGGACGGCTACGGCCGCGCCTACAAGCTGGCAGATTTCCCCGTGGCGGGAGCGCTGGCCCCGCCGCGCTGGCGGCTGGGCGATCCGAAAGGTTTCCACCACAAGGCGATCCGCTCCCTCAACAAGCTGCTGCCCAATCCCCTGCGCTCCTACCTCGCCGAGGATCAGGAGAAGGATGAAACCCAGCTCACCGGCTTCATCACCAACCGCCAGGTGGTGCGCCTCAACGGCTACTGGCAGAGCGAGAAATATTTCATCGAGCGGGCCTCCACCATCCGCGCCGAATTGCAGCCGCCGCCCTTCGGGGAAGGTCCGGATGCGGAATTGGAGGCCCTGCTGGCCTCCACGCCCTCCGTCTTCCTCCACATCCGGCGGGACCGCTACAGCCCGCGGCTCGGCTCCGGTTACTACGACTCCAGTATCATCTCGGCGCTCTCCACCTTGGGCAATTGCAGCTTTTACGTCTTCGGCGACGATCCGGAATGGGCCCGGCAATACCTCGATTTCCACGGTGCGCCGGTGCATTACATGCCGAACGACAGCAGCGACGAATTGCGCGACTTCCGGCTCATGGCCGCCTGCCGTCACGCCATCGTGGCGAACAGCTCGTTCAGCTGGTGGGCCGCCTGGCTGCGCCGCCACGCCGATAAACGCGTCTGGACCCCCTCCACCCCCGGC
>CAMPGU010000265.1 GCA_946885645.1 uncultured Haloferula sp. | reverse complement strand
GATGACGGGGATCTCAGGTAGCGCCCCGCCGAGATCGTAGACATAGGAGATGCCCGAATCCTCGTCGCCACTGTCGTCACGCCACGCCCCCGCCACCACCCTCGTCCCGGAGATGGAGACGGCGTTTCCGAAATAATCATCCGCATCCCACGCCGGCTTGGACAGCACGACCGCCGGCACTCCGGGAGATGAGGCGGCCAGATCGAAGATATAACATGCTCCGGCATTCTCGGCCACGGTGTCGTTCCGGTAGGCTCCCACCGCCACGGTGTTTCCGGAGATCGACACACAGGTCCCGAAGTACCCCTGCGCCTGTGGAACCGGGTTGGAAAGCACGTGTGCCGGTTGGCCCGGCGTTCCGGAATCAAGATCGAAAACATACGCGTTGCCGGAATTGAGGGCATCGGCGTCGCCCAACTCCGCCCCTACCACCACCAGCGACCCGGCCATCGCCAGGGCGTTGCCGAAGCAGTCGTTCGCGCTCCCGCCGGGCTTGCCCAGCGTGGTCTGGGGCGCCGCCGGCACCGGGCTCTCCAGATCGTAAATGTACACCCGGCCCGTGCGCTGATTGCCGGTATTGTCGTGATAGGCGGCCACGGCGACCCGGGAAGAGGATACCGCGACGGAAACCCCGAAGCAGTCGCTCTCCGCCGGACTGGGATTGTCCAGCGCGAGCACCGGATCCGGCGGGGAAGGACTGCCGAGGTCATAGACATACGCTCTTCCGGAATCGGTCGCTCCGGCATCATCCAGCCACGCCCCCACCACCACGATGTCTCCCTCGATCGCCACCGAATGCCCGAATTGGTCGTGCTCCGAAGGGTCGGGATTTTCCAAGGTCAGGACCGGAACCGCCGGAGTCGGCGAATCGAAGTCATAGACGTACACCCGTCCCGCGTAGGCATTCCCGCCTACCGCTTCGCCCGAACCGACGACCACCTTCGATCCCGAAATCGCCACACATTGGCCGAAGTAGCCGAAGGGCGTCCCGGTGGGGCTGGAGAGCCGGTGGAGAAGATTCCCGTTGCCCGCGTCATAGACCTTCACCACCCCGCAATCGAGCCCGGTGACGTCGTCCTCATCGTAGAGCGGGGAACCCACCACCGCGATCTCTCCGGAGGCCGCCACGGCGAAGCCCTGCTGCTCGAACCGCTGCGGAAGCGTTTTCGGCGCGAAGAACGAATACCGCAAGGTGTCGGGTACCTGGGCGTGCAAAAGCGATCCACCCCCGGTCATCCATATAAGGAGACCGGCGACTCCGGAAAGCGCGCGGGGGGGAAGGGGGGACATGCGGATTCGGACCGGGGCCGGAAGAATGGACCTTCAAGCCGTACTCAAGCAGCACCTTTCAGGCCAGAAAGGTGCCGCCACGGAACGCGAAATGCTTTGAGCAGGGAGCTCGGGGGGTAGGGGGTCGGACATGGGAGGCGTTGCTTCTTGAGCGCCGCGTGGCATCTTCCCCCGAAGATGTTCACGAGGATTCGCGGACGTCGTTTAAAAAAATCCCGATGTCCCGGCTAGTTTTTTTTCCCGGGGACCTCACCTCTCCTGTCCGCATTCCGAAGAGGATCATTGCATTCCGGAGTTCCGGAGGTTGAGAATAAAGTCGATATTTTCCACAACTTCACTACGGAATGCCGTATCTTCAATTCCCGTGCTTAAGCACGGGAGAGAGTTCCAGTCCGCGGGACGAGAGACGTCGTAGTTCCGCGGTCCTGATTCCGGCATAGGATTTGCCTTGCTTCAGCCGTCTCTCTTATCCAACTTCGGCGCGTTCCCCCCCTCCACCCTAGGCGAAAGAGCCGCGTTGCGATCTTCTTTCGTTCTAAAAACACTCATTGCTCGTGCATCCCCCCAGATTGCTACGCCCGAGATACCTGTGCCTGTACGGTTGCATCCTGCTGGCTGTTTCCCGCCTCGCATCAGGCTCCTCCCCATCCGGCCTCGATTCCCCCGAGCCCGTCGGTCCGTTCTTCAACGGCACCTTCCCGAATACTCCCCCGGGCGACCCTTCCGGTTGGGCGGTTGAAAACGCGTTCCCCGCCCTGACCTTCACCGACCCCCTGATGATGGCGGAGATCCCGGGGAGGAACGAATTCCTCGTCGTCGGCAAAATCGGCAAGATGTGGCGGTTCCCGAAGAATCCTGCCGCAACCTTGGCGCAGCGGATCGAAGTGCTCGACCACACCTCGAAAACCGAGACCTCCGAGGACCAGGGCTTCTATAGCCTGGCCTTCCACCCCCGGTTCGCCATCGGCGGGGCGGTAGGAGAAAACCAGGTCTTCGTCTGCTACAGCCGCCGCGCTTTCGCGGGGGTGGACGATAATGACCGCACCTACTGGACGGTCTCCCGCTTCACCTGGCTTCCCGCTTCCGGCACCCTCGATCCGGACAGCGAGGAGATCCTGATCTCCCAATACGACCCGCACCGCTATCACAACGGCGGCGCCACTTTCTTCGGGGACGACGGCTTCCTCTACATCACCGCCGGCGACGGTGGCCTGGGCGGCGATGCCCTGGACAACAGCCAGCGGATCAACGTCGGCTTTTTCGGCGGGGTCCTGCGGATCGACGTGGACAACGACCCCGCGAAATCCCACCCGATCCGGCGCCAGCCTTCGGAGGATCCGGGCTGGGAGGTTAATGTAAAACCGGCGGAATGGCCCGGGAGCTTTTCGCAAGGGTACGGCATCCCGAATACCAACCCTTGGCAAGATGCCGGGGGCAGCGTGCTGGAAGAATTCTACGCGATCGGTCTCCGCAGCCCGCACTCGGCGCACTTCGACCGGGAAACCGACGAGATCTGGGTGGGCGATGTCGGGGAAGCGAACCGCGAGGAACTGACCCGCATCGCCAACGGTAGCAACTGCCAGTGGGCCTATCGGGAGGGGACCCGGAGCACCTCGAAGAACAAGCCGATTCCCCTGATCGGCACCGAAATGGTGCCTGTGTACGACTACACCCATACCGAAGGTGCCAGCATCATCGGCGGCATGCGATACCGCGGAACGAAGTGGAGCAACTTCCTCGCCGACAAGGTGATCTTCGGCGACCACATCACCGGACGGATCTGGAGCCTGGAATTGACCGCCGGTGCCCCGATCGTCAGCGAAATGCTATCTTCCTTCGACACCGGCTACAAGAAGGGCCTGTGCGGCTTCGCCACCGACAGCGAGGGAGAGATCTACATGATGAATCTCGGCGGGGCGAACAGCCCGAACGGGAAGATCATGAAGCTGGCAATCCCGGCGCTTTCGGCGGAGCCGCCCCAGCTCCTTTCGCAGACGGGCGTGTTTACCGATCTCGCGACCCTGGCCACGGCTCCCGGCGTCATCCCTTACGGTCTCCCGAACCCGCTGTGGTCCGACGCCGCGGCCAAACAACGCTGGGTAATCCTGCCGAACGACGGGACCTTCGATTCAACGGCGGAAGACATTGTCTTCAGCGAGGACGAGAGCTGGAAGTTCCCCGCAGGAACCATCTTCGTGAAGCATTTCGAGGTGAACACGGACGCGAACGATCCCGCGGCGATCCGCCGCCTCGAAACCCGCTTCCTGATTTGCACGGCCGCCGGCGGGAAATACGGCGTCACCTACAAATGGAACGAACAAGGCACCGACGCGGAGCTGATGGAGCAGGGCCTCGACGAAGCCTACAGCTACTCCATGGGCGACGGCAGCGTGGAGCAGCGTCTCTGGACCTTTCCCTCCCGGGGTGACTGCATGCTGTGCCACAACGATGCGGCGGGCCAGGCGCTGGGCTTCAAGACGGCACACCTGAACTCCAGCTTCCACTATCCCTCCACGGGGAAGACGGCCAATCAGCTCGCCACCCTCAATGCGCTCGGGGCATTCAATGTATCCCTCACCGCCACCCAGCTCGGGAATTACATCGAGGCGCGCGCGCTGGAAGATGAAACCGCACCTCTGGAGCATCGCGTCCGCTCGTACCTCGATACGAACTGTTCGCACTGCCATCTCCCGGAAGGGCCCGGGGCAGGCTTCGACGCCCGTCTCGGCACGCCGCTTGATTTCCAGAACCTGATCAACGGCATCCCCCAGCGCTACGAGGCGCTGGGCCCGGACGGCCGCTATATCGCGCCCGGAAACAACTCCCTGTCCGCGGTGAACGTCCGCGCCAGCGCCGTCAACAACGGCGACGCCATGCCCCCCCTCGCGAAAAACATGGCCCATGCCAACGGGGTGGCCGCGCTGCAAGCATACATCTCCGGACTCTCTCCCGCGCAGTTCGTCCCGCCGCTCGGGCCGGGGCCGCAGGCACGTTATGTCCGCCTGACCTCGCTCACGGGGCGCAGCCGTTTTGCAACCGTGGCGGAGTTTTCCATCCTGAACCCCGACGGCTATCCCATTCCCCACCAGGAGATCACTGCCACCTACACACGCAACGGCATTCCGGCGACTTCCATGCCGGGCTCCCTGCCTTCCGAGACCACCGATGGTAACCTGGGCTCCTCCACCAACTTCTGGCAAAGCTTCAAGGGTCCAACAAACGCGGAGACGCCGAATCATCCCCACGAGCTGACCTTTGATCTGGGCATCACCCGGGAAATCACCGGCTTCACCTACTACCCGCGCACGAACGCGGACGACGGCCGCATCTTCCAATACAAGGTGGAATACAGCACCGACGGTACGTCCTGGACGCTCTTTAACGCCGGGACCTGGCCGAATGACGCCACGCCACGCACCTTCGCTCCCGGCTATAACAAGCGGCCGGTGCGGGCCCAGATCGCCGGACCGGCCGAGACATCAGCGCGCGATTTCGATGTCACCGTGGTCTTCGACATGGACGTGACCAATTTCACGCCGTCCGACCTCCAGGTGGCAGGCGGAAGCGTCTCGGCGCTGCGGGGATCGGGTTACTACTACGTCGCCAGCATCTCGGCGGATCCCGGTGCCACCTTGGTCACCGTCTCTGTCCCGGCGGATGTTGTCAGTCCCTTGGGGCCGCATGGCGAAGGAAGCTTCGCATCCTCCGCCCTGCCGGTGACCATCTCCCCCGATGTGACCGCTCCCGAATCACCGCCGGGCCTCGTTGCCGCACCGGCGCTGCAATGGGTCGATCTCACCTGGGGAGAGGCGAATGACGACGTGGCCGTCACGGGATACGAAGTGAGGCGCGGCACCACCCTGCTCGCTACCATCACCGGAACGAGCTACAGGGACAGCGGCCTCGAGCCCGATACCGCCTACGATTACTCGGTCACCGCCTTGGACGCCGCGGGCAATTCCTCGATACCCGCGACGGTTTCCACGGCCACCCTGCCGGATGAAGACGCGCCGAGTACACCGGAAGACCTCGCTGCAACTCCCTATCCCGACTCCGTGGATCTGACCTGGTCCGCCTCGACCGACGAGGTTGGCGTGGACGGCTACCAGATCACCCGCGGCAACACCGTGATCGCCACGGTGCAGGGCACCAGCTATACCGACACCGGTCTCCAGAGCGGCACCCCGTACCAATACAAGGTGGCTGCCTTCGACGAAGCGGGAAACCTCTCCGGTCCTGCGACGGTCTCGACGGCCACCCTGGGAGATAGCATCCCGCCCGACCCGCCGCCAGCCCTCGCCGCAACGCCGTTTCTTACCTCGATCCGTCTTTCCTGGGAACCGGCACCCGACGCCGTCGAGTATGTCGT
>CAMPGU010000264.1 GCA_946885645.1 uncultured Haloferula sp. | reverse complement strand
CGGTCACGCCGATCCCGGACACCCCGCCGCGGCCATCCCCCAAGGTTTCCAAGCACTGCCGCATCGCCTGGTCCGCCGCGGCGATCCAAGACGCCGGGTCCTGTTCCCGATAGCCCTCCGGCAGCCCCTCCACCCACGCATGGGCGGCCACCGCCTCGGCCGCCACGGTGGCGGCCTCGAGATCCAGCGCCACCACGCGGGTAGCCGCATGGCCGATTTCAATTCCGAGGAAATACATGCACGCGGGCGGCAGGGCCCTGTCCGAGGAGCCCGCCGGGTGCCCTAGACTTTCCGGCGTGCCCTGCCTTGGCAAGCCCGGGCTTGAATCCCCCGCGTCCTGCCGCATCGTCGGGTGTGAGCGATTTCGAACAGAAGGTCCGCGAAGCCTTGGCCTCGCCACAGAATCAGGGGGAGATCGCGGATGCCGACGCGGTCGGCACGGTCGGTTCCCCCGATTGCGGGGACATGCTGCGCATGTGGCTCAAATTCACGGAAAAGGACGGCAAGCGCGTGATCGACCGCGCCTCGTTCCAATCCTTCGGCTGCCAGACCGCCATCGCCGTCGCTTCGATGGCGACTGAACTGCTCAAGGGTAAAACCGCCGAGGAAGCCCGCGAACTTTCCGCGAATGAACTCACGGGCAATCTGGGCCCGCTCCCGCCGATGAAGATCCATTGCGGGCAGCTCGTGGAGGGAGCTCTTAAAAACGCGCTCGATCAGACGCCCTCGGCCGCTCCGGCGGCACCGGCCGGAACTACCCTTTCGGAAGCGATGAGGCAGCCCGCCGGTAAAATCCGGATCGTGCCGGTGGAGTAGATGGTGGCACCGGGTGATTCTGCCTCCGCTCGGGGTGCGGCCTTTCTTTCTGGCCCTCGCGCGATCCGGCCGCTTTCCTGCGTAGGCATTTGAATTCACCCTCCGCCTGCCGTGCTTGAACTCCAGGACGTAAGTTTCACCATCCAGAAAGTCGGCGAGGCCGTAAACCTTGTCGATCAGGTCAACATCAAGGTCCCGCGGGGGCATTTCATGGCGATCGTAGGCCCCTCGGGCTGCGGGAAAACGACACTCTTGAAGGTCATCGCCGGCCTGAACCCCGAGTCCGCCGGGGGGCTCTATTGGGAAGGCCGGAATCTTTCTGTGGAGGGTGATCTCGATGCCTCGGATATCGGTTACGTTCCTCAGTTCTCTATCGCCTACGATCCTCTGACGGTCGATGAGTCGGTCGAGGCTGCCACCCGTTTGCGGGTAAAGGTCCGCAATATCGAGGAGCTGGACCAGCGCATCGACCGGGTGCTGGAGGAAACCGGCCTCGCGGCCATCGCGGACCGGCAGGTGAGGGTGCTGTCCGGCGGCCAAAAGCGTCGTCTCGGCCTGGCGATGGAGCTGGTGTCCGACCCCAAGCTCCTGCTCTGCGACGAGGTGACCAGCGGCCTCGACCCCCGCTCGGAGCGGGAAATCGTGCGCCTGCTGCATGATCTTTCGCGGAAGGAAGGCCGGATCGTTTTGTCCGTGACCCATTCGCTGGCCCATCTGGAACTCTACGATTCCATTCTGGTCATGCATGAAGGCCGCGTCGCCTTTCACGGTCCCCCGGACCAGGTGACCCACTACTTTTCGGTTCACGACACGGAGGAAGTTTACCCGAAGCTCGCGACCCAGACGTCCGAGCGCTGGCAGAGCTCGTGGATGAAGCACCGCGAGTCCTACTACACCAAGCTGGACCGGAACCGCCTCCGCTTGATCGATGCCGGTAGCCTCCAGCTCCCGCCGGAGCCGGAAGAGCCGGATCCGGAGGCGACCGCACCGGAGGAGGTCGGCAAGATCCGCACGCCCGGCTTCTTCGCCCAATTCACGACGCTACTTTCGCGCCGTTGGCGGATCTTTTTCCGCGACCGCGGGCAGGTATTCCTCCAGCTTGCCATCCTCCTTTGCTTCCCGGTGCTCGTGACGCTTTTCTCGGAGAATGCCAAGAAGCCGGTCGCGAGTTTCTCCGACACCCGGCAGGAGAACATCATGGAACAGATCAACGAGCAGACGATGGTCCGGGGAGATCAGGTCCAGGTCGGCTCGGCGGTCTCGGGTATCATCATGTTCCAGGTGATCTTGCTTTCGCTGATGGCCTCGAACAACTCCGCGCGGGAGATCGCCGGGGAACGGCAGGTGTTCGAGAAGGAGAAGTTCGGCGGTCTGCGCCCATCGGCCTATCTGGCGAGCAAGGTGACCTTCCTCGCCTGTCTGGTGCTGGCCCAGTCGCTGTGGATGGGCGTCTTCGTGAACATGTTCGCCCCCTTCCGCGGAGGGACCGGCGGCTTTGAAAGCCACCTGATTTTCCTGTTGATGATCAACGGGGCCATGACCGCGGTCTGCCTCGGGATTTCCGCCCTGATGCGCACCGCCGAGCAGGCCTCGCTTCTGTCGATTTATCTCGTGGGCTTCCAGTTGCCGCTGTCGGGGGCGGTGCTCGCGCTCCCCGGGGCGATCGAATCCTTCACCCGGCCCTTCATCTCCGCCTACTGGGCTTGGTCGGGGAGCGTCACCGCGCTCGAGCCGAAGGTGCTCGATTCCGTGAAAACGGTCATCGATACCTCCCTCTCCTCGGGCCAGGCCTGCACCTACACCTTGGCCTTCCACGTGGTGGCGGGTTTGATCGCGGCCTGGATCGGCACCCGCCGTCACCAGTGGGACTAGCCGAGAAAAAGGCGTGAACCCGCGGGAAAATCGTGGAAGCTTGTTCTCGCGGCGGACGTTAATGACCTGATCCGCCGATAACTTTCTAAACACCATGGCTCGTCGCGCCAGTTCCGGAATCAGTCCCGGCCTCCTCATTGGAATCGCCATCTTTGTCGTCGCCGCGTTTTTCGGCGGCAAGGCCCTGCTTGGAAAGAAAGCGGAGTCGTTTTCCGACACGTCCACGCTCGAAATGCGGGACATGCTGGAAAACGGCAACTCGCTCCGCGGCAACGAGTACGTCATCGAAGGAGTGATCGACGAGAAGCTGCGCTGGACCCCCGACCGCGGCCAAGTGATCAGTCTGAAGGTGGACACCCCTGCGGGCGATGAGTTCGTCGGCGTCGAGATCCCGCCGGATTTTTCGAAGGTGAATATCGAGCGGGAAAAGCGCTACTCGATCAAAGTGAAGTTCCGGCAAGGAGGCATCCCCGTCGCAACCGGCATCAACCGTCTCTGATTTACCGCCATGAGATCCTACATCTCCCTTGCCGCCCTCCTGGCGACGACCGTGTTCTGTCCCGCGCAGGTGCTTCACCCGGAGGTGAAGGACCGCGCGACGGATGGCCCCGGCAATACCCGTGGCGCGCCCTCCGACAATACCACCACGTCTTCCTCGCAGCAGGAGAAGGGAAACTCTTCTCCGTACGGCAATGAGCTGCCATTCTTCGACCCGGCGGGCGAAACCATCTCTTGGAACGGCCATACCTGGGCGGCGACCGACAACCGGTTGCTCGCGGCGCGCTTCGAGCGCTATCTGAATGAACCGGAGGAAAACTCGGGGGCCGCGGAGGAGTACAGGGAAACGATCAGCCGGATCCTTGAGAAGGTCTCGCCGCATCACCCGGGCGGGCCGGATTTCGCGGCAGGCGTGAGGCTGCTGCCGATGGCTTCCTCTTTCCCCGCCGATGCGAAGCTGTGCGACTCGCTTTCGCAGGCCATCTACACCGCGGTCCTTGCGAAAAAGGACGTCAGCGCCACCCGGGCTCTGAACGTGGCGATGGATGACGAAAAGCAGCGGCTCATCCGGAACGCGGATACCATGGCCGATGGCTCGCGGAACGGCGCGCGCCGGTCCTTCGGGCCGCAGGGCCAGAGGAACCGGGACGACGACGACAACGGCAACAACAACAGGCAACAGGGCGGTGAAGCCCGGACCGAGGAGCGTACCGGTACGGGAACCGACTCCATGGCCTATCGCGATGCCGAGAAGCGGGTGCAGGAGATCGACGGGATGAAGAAGGAGAACCTCACCAAAGGGGAAATCCAAATCTTCCAGGCGAAGGTGCAGTACCAGGCGCTGATGATGCAATTCTTCGTGCAGCGGCGCTTCGAGCACGTGGTGATGGCCTCGCGCTTTTACAACCAGATCTTCAAGGACGGGGACAGCAAGCTGCACATCGACAAGAAATCCGACATGTCGAAGCTCTTTAGCGAGAGCCTCGGAACCAGCCCGACCGTTTCCGCGCTGGATGCCCTCGCGAGCGAGGCCATCCGCGATGTGGATCAGGGGGTGGAAGCTTTCAAGTTCCTGGTCGGGAAGAGCGAGCTCCAGAGCGCTGCCAAGCGTCTGAGCGAAGCTTATGTCGTGGGTGAGTTCATGCCCTCCGTCCGGACCCTGCCGCGGGATGACAAGCGGAAGGTCCTCGAGTTCGTGCGGGAGTCCTACAAGCTGATCGCGGCACTGGATGCGAAGGATTACACCGCGGCGAAGGCGCTCACCGTGAAGCTCAAGGAGTCGGCGGGCGACTTCGATGCCACCAAGGCCGAGGCGGCCATTGCCGCCTACACCCGCGTGAGCGACATGCACATCATGTCCGCCAAGAACCACGCTTCGGCGGGCGACGTGGATAAGGCGAAGGAGGAGATCGAGAAGGCCATGGAGGTATGGCCGCAGAATCCCAAGCTCGCAGAATTCGACCGTCTGGTGGAGGCCGGCGGCACCATGATCGTCGCGAAGAACGACTTCGACCGTCTCCTGGGGGAGGGCAATTACCGCGAAATCTTCCGCCGCCAGTATGAGTTGGCTCCCTCCATTGCAGGGGATGCCGGTCGCGAGGAAGCCTTCAAGCAGATCATTACCAATTTGACCCGGATTGAGGCGGCCATCGGCAAGGCAAACGAATTCAGCAAGATAGAGCAATCCTATGCCGCTTGGGAGCAACTGGCAGAACTCCGGAAGGAGTTCCCGGACGATCCGAAGCTGGGCAGCGAACTGGAGAAGCTGGCCCCGCAGGTGGCGGATTTCACCAAGGCCATCGACAAGGCCCGCAGCTTCGAGGAGCGGAAGGACAAACAGATCGGTTCCGCACTCTCCTGGTATCTCAAGGCGCGTTCCATCTACGACCGCAGTGAAATCGCCGACGCGGGCATCCAGCGGATGCTGGAGCAGATCCTTCCGGATCGTAACTCCTCCGCCGCCTCCAAGGACGGGAAGGAGTAACCCCATCCGCGGGCGATACTACCCGGGGACGGCAGCCGCCGGTTTTTGTCGGGATCGAGCTTATAAGCGCCGCCGGCCGCACGGCAGGTGCTGCCGTTTGCGACGATCCTGTCAAATTCACGTCCTTCCCCCTGCTTTCAGGTGACGCATACGTTACAAGGACCATGCCGCCGGAGATATTTCTCATCGATGCGATCGGGCCGTTCTTCCGCGGCTTCGAGCGGCGGCGGATCAATTGGTCGAAAATCCCCTTCACCCACCTCGCGACCGAAGGGGAAGCGCGCCGCGTGCAATGGGACCGGATCCGGGAGGACATGCGCCGCTTTACCCGCGAGGCGGCCGCCGCCGGCTACAACGCGGTAACCCTGGACGATCTGGCGCACCTCGCCCCGCATCCTCTCCACGAGCTGGAGACTGCGGCGCGTATCGCCGTTTTCCGGGAGGAATTCGCGGTGCTTTTCAATATCATCCGCGAGGCGGGACTTCAGCTCTACGTGACC
>CAMPGU010000263.1 GCA_946885645.1 uncultured Haloferula sp. | reverse complement strand
AAGCAGGGCATGCCCTGGCCGGGCCGGCGCAGGCGATCCTGGAGCGCGTCAACGAGGAGGTGGCGACTGAACTCGGGGCCGGTGCGGGTGACCTCTGGAGGGCATTGCGCCTGCTTGGTCGCGTGGATGCATCTCCGGCTCCACTCGGCGCCGGCTCAGGCCCGACCCTGAAGCCGTGAAGGTTCATCTGGTTCATGCTCATCCCGAGCCTCGTTCCTTTACAGCAGCGATGCGGGACGTGATCGTCGATGATCGGGCCGGGCGCGGGTCCGATCTTCATTTCGGAGGCCTGGGCTGCCGCTTCCACCGCGGTGGCGAAAGCAGGAGAGGTTTCCGGATTGAAATGGAAGGGGTGGCGGGAATCCCCCACCAGATCGAGCACGATCCCGAGCGCAGGCCAGGTGACCCGCTTGGAAATGTCCTGCGCATAGTACTTGCTGCCGTAGAGCCCGTCGGACGCGGTGATCGAGGAAAGAATCGCCTCTTCTCCATCGAAGAGCACCAATTCCACTTTTGCTGCAGAGACGGGGTCGGTGGACAGCACCCGCGCCAGCTCCAGGATCACTCCGGTGGAGGAGCCGCCGTCATTTGCGCCCACGAAACGAAAGCTCTCGATTCCCTTGCTATCGAGGTGCCCGCCGATCACCGCCGGGACCGATTGGGACCAATCGCCCGGTGCGGATGAGTGGCGTGCCAGGAGATTCGTAAAGGGCATTGGCCCCTTGGGGGTTGCCCGCGTGAAAGATTGCCGGCGGGTGATCCACCCCATCTCCGAAAACCGCGCCTCCAGATGCTTGAGCGCCTTTTCGTAACCCTCGCTGGCCGGGGGGCGGGGGCCGAGTTCCACGAGCGCCTTCACCTGCGCAAGGGCCCTTTCCCCGGAAAATTCGCCGGCCAAGGCGGCCGGCAGTTTCTCAAACGCGACCCGGACCCCGGTTTCCGGGTCCGCCGGTTTTTTGAAATAGAACCACGCTCCGGCGGCAGCGGCCAGGAGCAGTATCAGGAAAAGGGATGCGCGTTTCACGAGCGGTCGGGAATGTACTTCCGGCTCCGGCTCGCGGAACCGGATGCACTAAAGATCCCCGATGCCCAGGAGATCAAGCAGGCGCTGCAAATCATCGTCGCCGTAGTACTCCAGCTCGATGCGTCCCTTCTTCGATCCGTGATGAATCATCACGTGCGTGGCGAAACGGTCGCGCAGCTTGTTTTGGATCGCGCGCATGTGGGCGTCCGGCGCGGCGGGAGTGGAGGCGGCCGCTTTCGGCTTGCTCTCGTCCCCCGGGGCGCCCGCGTCGAAGGTCTGGGCGAATTTTTCCGCCAGGCGGACATTCATGCCCTTCTTCAGGATCTGATCGGAGGCAAGCAATTGGGCGTCCTTGTCCTTGATCGAAAGGATCGCCTTGCCGTGGCCCACGCTCAGGCGGCCTTGGGCGACCAGGAGCTGGACGTCCGGGTGGAGCTCCAGCAGGCGCATGGCATTGGCCACGCTGGCGCGGGATTTGCCGACCCGCGCGGCGATCTCCTCCTGCTTCATCGAGAATTCCTTCGCCAGGCGCACGTACCCCGCGGCCTCTTCGATCGCGTTGAGATCCTCGCGCTGGAGGTTCTCGATCAGGGCCATCTCCAGCACGTCGCGGTCGGAGGCCTCGCGCTCGATCACCGGCACGGTCGCCAGGCCGAGCTTCTTGGAGGCCCGCCAACGGCGCTCCCCGGCGATCAGTTCGTAGTTCCCGTTCACCGGCCGCACGATCAGCGGCTGGATGATGCCGTGCTGCCGGATCGACTCCACCAATTCGTCCAGCGGCGTCTCGATGAAATGGGTGCGCGGCTGCAGCGGGCTGGGCACCACCTTGTCGATATCCACCTCACGGGCGCGGCCATGGCCATCCACACCTTGGGAGGCGGCGTCTTGCGGGGAGGGGGTGCCGGGTTGTTTGCGGATGAGGGCGCCGAGCCCTTTTCCGAGTGCCTGTTTGGACATGGGGCGCGGAGCGTGCCAAAGGGCGGGGGGGAAGCAAAGCTGATTCACCCCCGGGGCGCATGTTTCTAAAAATTTTTCCCCTGCCGCTTGGAAAAGGCGGATCTTTTGGTCGCCGCCGGACCGCCTACGCGGAATCCGCGTGCCGCCGCGGCATCGGCTTCTTCTGGAGCGCTTGACGCGGGGGGGCGCGCCGGGCATCCATGCACCGTGATGCGTGCGATCCTTTCAGGGCTTTTGATCTGCCTCGGTTCCGGCCGTCTCGCCGCGCAAGTGGCCGCCCCCCCCGAAGTGACCGCGTCCGCCGTCGCGGCGGTGCAGGATCTCGGAAAGCAAGTCGTCTTGGGCCGCCATCAGGTCGCCATCGATAAAATGTATCCCCACTGGAAGGAGGCATTGGCGAAGCAGGACGGCGGCATGGAAAAGCTCGATGCCAAGCTCGCCGAGATCTCCCGCATGATGGCGGACCAGGGGATCCAGGTGATCTCCTTCCGCCCCGACCCCGGCGGCAAGCCTACCGCCTACGAAGTTTGGCCCGGCAAGGAAGTCGTGGAGGAAAACGGGAGAAAGGTGGAGAAGATGATCTTTAAAAAATGGCTCCTCATCATTCCGACCATCACGGAGTACCGCGTCACGCGGCCCGCGGAGCGGGGTGCGGCACCCCGCATCGAGGTGATCACCACCAAGGGCTTTCAAGTCGCGATTTCCGACAAGGATAAGAACGACTGGACCTTCATCGACGGTTCGGGAGCCCGCGTTTCGGATCTCCGCCGCCTCTTCATCACGCTGCCGGAAAACATGGTCCTGCCTCAGATCGAGCGGACGGCGGGAAAGCACAAGTGATGAAAGGCTCGCCGAATACCACCATGGGCAAGAAATCGAAGAAGCTCTCCGAGGAGGCGGCCTTGTTCAAGAAGCTGAAGCAACTGTGGGAGCGCGGTCAGAGCGAGCTCTGCGAGGTCCGCGGATCAGAGATCCACGGCCGCGGCGTTTACGCCACGCAGGACATTCCCGCCGGGACGAAGATCATCGAGTACGTCGGCGAACTCATCGATAAGGAAGAGAGCGAGCGCCGTGCTTGGGCGCAGCACGCGAAATCCCAGGAGAGCGGGGATGCCGCGGTCTACATCTTCACGCTCACGAGCAAGCTGGACATCGATGGCAACGTGCCCTGGAACACCGCCCGCCTCATCAATCACTCCTGCGAGCCGAATTGCGAGGCGTGGATCGAGGGAAAGCGGATCTTCATCCACTCCCTCACCGCCATCAAAGCAGGCGAGGAACTCACCTTCGATTACGCTTTCGACGTGGACTGCTACGAGGATCACCCCTGCCTCTGCGGCAGGAAGAGCTGCGTGGGCTTTATCGTCAGCCGCGAGCAATGGCCCGAGCTGAAGAAGAAGCTCGCGGCGAAGGCCACGAACTCCTGAGCGGGCGCGGGGATTCGCTCACCACACTTCTTTTCTCACCGCGAGGAAGCCGTAAAGACCTTCGTCGAGATCCCCTAACACGTTCTCGTTGAGGCCCAAGCCGCTGGGGGTGCGCAGGTCGATCTCATTGGCGAAGGTGAAGCCCGCGCCGCCTTCCACCCACCAACTATCCACGATGCGGCGGTGGGCGTGCAAGCCCGCGCGGAAGGAGGTGAAGTCCAGGGTGCGGGATTGGTTGTTGTCGTCGATATTCCACACGCCGCCGGCGGAACGGACATCGACGCCGAATTTCCAGTCCTCCGTAGCCTCCCAGTCGGCGGTGAAGGTCGCGCCGATCAGGCGGACGGCGATTTCGTCGGTCGGCATCCAGATGAAGCCGACACCCGGAATGAAAGACTCGTTCCCGAAGAGATCGAAGCCAGCCGCTCCCGCGCCGACATAGAGCCGCTCGCTGAACTTGTAACCGACGCCCAGCGCGAGATCCACGAAGATGTCGTCGCTGTCGATATGATCGAAGTCGGTCGAAAGGGAGGGTTTGAGCCACGCTCCGAAAATCCACGGCGAATTCCGGGTCGTATGGATCAGATAGAGCGGCAGCTCCACCGAGTGCAGATCCTCGTCGCCCACCGGGAAAAGAGCGGGTGTCCCGTCGTAGCGGAGGAAAGTGCCTTCATAGCGGAAGGTCGGCAGCAGCGAAAGATTGCCGAAGCTCAGCGGCCGGCTGAGGAAGCTCTGCAGTTCCACTTGATAGGCGTCGAGCTCGCCCGGGCTACCCTCGAATTCCATCCCGAAGTTCCCGTAGGCGCTCGCCCGGAAAACATCCAGGAAGCTCAGCGGATTCACCTCCACCCCCGGAACGGCAGGGGAAGGGACGGGCTGATAACTTCCAGCGTGGGCGGCGAGGACGGATGCAGCGAGAACCGGCAAGCTCTTCTTCATGATATCCTCTCGTTAGCCCAGCCTCGGGGAAATGGCTAGAAAGGAATGGAGGCGGAAAAGCGGTTGGAGCGCTCTGGACCGGTGCCGTGTCAGGCAACGAACAGCTTGATCACCCAGGAAAGCAGGCTCGCCGTCGCCGCTAGCAATAGCACTAGCAGCGCCAGGCTCTTGCCCTGCGTCCGGCGTTCGTTGCGGATCTGGGTGCGGCTCGCCTTTTCCTCGAACTCCCGCAAGCGGCGGCGGTCGGCGAGGTCGTCCGGCGGCGGCAGCGTCGCAGCCTGTTCCTGGGCTTCGCGCAGGATCTTCTCCGGCTGGGCGCTCGCGCTTTGGATCTGTTCTTCCAGTGCGCGTTTCCGCTCCTCGAGGGCCTTCAGCTCGTCGAGATCCGCGTGCCCCTGGTCGGCATGGCTTCGGGAAAGGCGCATCGGGAGATTCACTTCAACAGATACACGATCATTCCGATCCCTCCCAGCACGATGATCGGGAGGTTGAACGCGAGACCGTTCCGGAATTGCCGGGCGAAATCACCCGAAACCACGCGCCGGGCCTTGGCACCGTTGAAAATGTTGCCGCAGCGGGGGGAGCGTGAGAAATGCTCCGCGGCTTGCGAAAATTCGTCGTCCGCGTGCTCGGCGACGGCCATCGCCCGTTCGATCGAGTTCGAGAGATTCTCCCGGCTCCAGCCGTCCGGATTGATCTTCTCGAGCTTCGTCAGATGCCCGGCGAAACAGGTGCGGCATTGCTCCAGATCGTCGATCTCCTGGCGCATCTCGAAGACCTCGCGGTCGATCCGGGTAAGCGTGCCGCTCAAGCGCTCGGCCAGCTCCGCCTGGAGATTGATGAACTCCCGCTTGCGGATGTTGAGGGCCTCGACCTCGCGCTTCTGGCGTTCCAGTTCCTCGCGCTGGTGCTGGAGTTGCTCCAGTTGCTCCTGCGCGGCGCGGAGTTTCCCTTCCACATCCTCACCCTGCCGGGCACCGGCCACCGGGGCCGGGGTCATTTCAAGCTGGGTGTTGCGGATTTTAATGTGATGCGTGTGCTCGGGTGCGGGTGGCATTGCCGTGAAGGCGGGGATGCGGGACAGCACCGCTTTTCTACCCGCAGTTGTGCGGGAATTCCAGAAAAATCATCAAGATCCCTTAAGCATTCCGGACAATCGGGGAAAAGAACGGCTGCCTAACAATTTTCGGGAATCCTTTCCGCCGAGGACCTTGCTTTACACTTCGGCTGATCCATGTAGCCTCGCTCCGTTCACCCACCCCCCGACCACCCCCGAAGATGCCGGATGATCCCCTCCAGCCGGATCCGGACGAAGACCTTGTGACGCGTGCCCAAAACGGGGACACGCGCGCATTCGACGCCCTGATTCTCAAGTACGGCGAGAAGCTGTACGGCTTAGT
>CAMPGU010000262.1 GCA_946885645.1 uncultured Haloferula sp. | reverse complement strand
GGATGGCAGGATCGGCGGAAGCGGCAAGCCGCGGCTTGAAAAGTTGTCTGACAAATATGGCTGCCCCCGGTGAGGCGCGTTCAGGGCTTTTCAAAGACCAGGAAATGCTGCCAGGGCAGCGCCTTCCGGTTCTCCAGGAACCTGAAGCCCGCGCCTTCGAATTCCCGGCGCGCCTGGGCCTCCGTCATCTTGTGGAGCGGCTTGATCGGCACGCGCGGGTCCTCCCCGCGGAATTCCAGCAGGAAGATCCGCCCGCCCGGTTTCAGCGCGCCGTGCAGGGAGGCGAGCATCTCCGCCGGGTGCGAGAACTCATGATAGGCATCCACCATCAGCGCGGCATCCAGCGTCGCCGGGGGCAGCTTCAGGTCGTCGATCGCGCCGAGGTGGGGCTCCACGTTCGTCACGGAAAGCTCCTCCGCCTTGCCGCGCAGGAAATCGAGCATCTCCGGCTGGATATCCACGGCCACCACCTTGCCCAGCGGCACCTTTTCCGAAATACGGAAGCTATAGTAGCCGGAGCCCGCGCCGATATCCGCGATCACGGCGGCCGGGGGCAGGTCCAGCGCGGCGATCGCGCGGCTGGGGGCTTCCTCCTGCTCCCGTTCGTCCCGCTCCAGCCAGCCGAGCGCCTGATGCCCCATCACCTGCGCGATCTCCCGGCCGTGGAAGAATTTGCCGGTGCCGTCCGGCGTCGCGGGACCGGTGGTGTAGGCGTCCTGCACCGGAGCGGCGGCGGGTGCCGTTCCCGCCGCCCTTTCCGCGCGGCGCTCGGCCCCGAACCAGTAGGCGGCGATCCCGGCGAAGCACGCCAGCACCAGGAGAAAAGCGAAACGCGGCATTGCCGCCATTCTTCTTTGCGACCCGGCCGATGGCCACCCCGAAGTAGCCGAAAGTGGGATTGCCGCGCCGGGGCGGACGGGCGTTAGATGCGCTTCTTATGGAACTTACCCCCGACCGCATCCTCCAAACCGGCGTCTCCTTCTGGTCTTCCCGCACCTTGCTCGCCGCCGTGGAGCTGGAAGTCTTCACCATCCTCGCGCAGCAGCCTTCCGATCTGGAGTCCCTGCAGCGCCGCTTCGGATTCCACGGGCGCGGCACCCGCGATTTCTTCGATGCGCTGGTGGCGCTCGGCTTCCTGCTGCGCGCCGATGGCCTCTACCGCAATGCTCCCGAGGCCGATCTCTTCCTCGACAAGGCGAAGCCCTCCTACATCGGCGGCGTCCTGGAAATGGCGAGCCGCCGCCTCTACGGCTTCTGGGACAATCTGATCCCCGGCCTGCGCAGCGGCATGGCGCAGAACGAAGCCTGGGACGGCGTGGAACCCTTCGCCACCCTCTATTCCGAGCCCGAGCGCCTGCGCAGCTTCCTGGGTGCCATGACCGGGCTCAGCCGCGGTGCCAATCAGGAGATCGCCCGGCGCCTGCCCTGGAGCGATTACCGCACCTGCGCCGATGTAGGCACCGCCCAGGGCGACCTTGTCGCGCAGATCGCGCTGGCTCATCCCCATCTCCAGGGCACCGGCTTCGATCTTCCCGTCGTCCGCCCCGTGTTCGAGGATTACGTTTCGTCGCTCGGGCTGGCGGAGCGCGTCCGCTTCCAGCCGGGCGATTTCTTTCAGGACGAGCTGCCGCAGGCGGATGTCATCCTGATGGGACACATCCTTCACGATTGGGATCTGGCCCAGAAAAAGATGCTGCTGGAGAAAGCGTACCGCGCCCTGCCGGCGGGCGGCATGGTGGTGGCCTACGACGCGATCATCGACGACGACCGCTCGCAGAATGCCTTCGGCCTGCTGATGAGCCTGAACATGCTCATCGAGACCCCCGGCGGCTTCGATTACACCGGCGCGGACTGCATCGGCTGGATGCAGGAGGCGGGCTTCCGCGAGTGCCGCGTGGAGCACCTCGTCGGCCCGGACTCCATGGTGGTCGGGATCAAGTGATCCGTCCGAGCCGGTCGCTTCCTGCTCCTTCTAAATCGTAGGCGCGCTGGTGACAGCGCGGGAGCGGTCCTTTTGGTGACTTCTCCCTCGGGATGGAGCGGGTTCCGACCCATCGCATTTTTACAAATGCGCCCGGTCGCGTTCCTCTCCTTCTGGATCGTAGGCGCGCTGGTGACAGCGCGAGAGCGGTTCTTTCGTGACTTCTCTCCCTCGGGATGGAGCGGGTTCCAACCCTTCGCATTTTTACAAATGCGCCTACGAAGAAAAGGGGAGGCTAGAGGCCCTGCGGAGGCAGTGAGGGCGGCGGAGTGAAAACGCCCTGCCCGGTCGTTCGCTCGCTTTGCTCCTTCCTGGTTTCGGCAGGGGTCTTGGCGATGCGACCTGCGATCTCGGCGGCGATCTCCCGCGCCAGCCTCGCCCCCGTCTCCGGGAGGCGCGAAAGGCCGGACCGATCCCCGTGGAGCAGCAGCGTGATCGCCCGCGTCATCGGATGATCCTGCAGGAAAAGGCCGATCTCCTTCCGGGTCGCCAGCGCGAAGAGGCCGGCATAGAAGAGCGGCTTGGGATCGCGCAGCAGCTCCGATTTCCGGTAGTGCACCAGATGGAGGGCCAGCTCGCAGGAGCAGTACAGCCGCCGCGGGTCGCCCGCGCGCAGATGTTCCACGTACGCCGCGGCATTCTCTTTCAGGAGTCCCCGGACGATCCAGCGCTGGTTGACTCTAAGGACCTTGTCCACGGCTTTTTGGCTCTCGTCCGGCAGGGGAGAGGCATCGGCGGATTTCGGCATCTCGGAAGGTCGTGAAGGGTGGCGGCTGGCCGGTAGAATCCTAGCACCTGCGGGGATCCGATCAACCGGTCTTGCACCGCGCGCGCCGCTTTCCTAGCGTCCGCGCCCCTGCATGTCCGCCAAGATCCGCTTCACCTCCGCCGCCGCCACCCGCCTCGTCCTTGCCAAGATCGGCAATCCGCAGCGCGAGGAGCCGCTCCAGACTTCCAAGCAGGTCTTCGAGGTCGAGGAAGCCGACCGCGCCACGCTTACGGCCATCTTCCTGAAGCCCTTCAAGAATCTCGCGGGCTACCGCTTCAACCACCACTCCTCGCTCGACCAGCACGAGATGAATGCCTGCGCGAAGGCCGTCTTCGAGTCCGCGGACGGTCTGCTGGAGAAAGGCTGCGACATCGCGAAGCGCCTCTACTCGAAGTCCAACCACCCCAACATCAAGTCCGGCGACCTCTGCATCTCCTACGTCGAGGACCTCGAGGTGAATGGCGAGCTGGTGCAGGGCCTGTGCATCCTGAAATCGGAAAGCGTGGTGCCCTTCCTCAGCATCTCGACGAAGGACGGCGATCTGCAGCTCCATACCGAGCACGGCATCAATCCCGAGAAAATCGACAAAGGCTGCCTGATCCTCAACCACAACCCGAACAAGGGCTTCCACGTCCTCACCTTCGACCGCTCCGGGTCGGACTCGCGCTTCTGGGTGCGGGATTTCCTGGCCGTGGTGCCCGTGACCGACAGCCCCTTCCTCACGAACAAGTACGCCGACATGGCGGTCGCCTTCGTGAAGCAGGAGGAGAAGGCGAAGAAGGAGGTCAGGAAAGAGGAAAGCGGCGACGACACCCCGCCGTGGGAAACCACCAACGCGGCCCGCGACGCGATCGCCTACTTCGAGGAAAAGGAGCACTTCAGCCTCCAGGAATTCGAGGAGCAGGTGCTCCGCACGCCCGAGGCGAAGGAAAAGTTCAAGGAACACAAGGCGAAGGCCGAGGAAGAGCAAGGCCAGCGCTTCGACGACTCCTTCGCGATCTCGAAGAAGGACGTGAACAAGGCGAAGAAGCGCATCGGCACCGTGGTGAAACTGGACACCGGCGTGGAGATCCACGTGAAGCCCTCCTTCGCCTCCCAGCCCGAGCCCGTCCTCGAGCGCGGCTTCGACGAGGAGAAGGGGATGAAGTTCATCAAGGTCTTCTTCAACGAAGACGTCTCGGCCTGAGGCGATCCGGCCGGGGCTTTCACCGCCCTGCCAGCAGCAGCGCGCCCTTGATGCCGGCCTGCTGCCCCAGCAGCGGCGGCACCAGGTAGGGAGCGCCCGTGAGCTGCGGATAGTAGCCCGCGGCCAGCTTTTCCAAGAGGGTGCCCGTCCTGGCGTGGAAGCCTTCCGCCTGCGAGACGCCGCCACCGATGATCACGCGGGCAGGGGAGACGATGGCCAGCAGGGCGAGCACCCCGTGCGCGAGATACCACGCCTCCATCTCCCACGCCGGATGATCCGCCGGCAGCTCCACGCCCGGCTTGCCCCAGCGGGCGGCGATCGCCGGGCCGCTTGCGAGGCCCTCCAGGCAATCCGCGTGAAAGGGGCAGACCCCTGCGAAGCCGTCGTTGGCCGGCCGCGGCACCTTCAAATGGCCGAATTCCGGGTGCAGCGCGCCATGCACCAGTTCCCCGCCGGTCAGGATACCCGCGCCGATCCCGCCGCCGATGGTGATGTAGGCCACGTCCTCCAGTCCGGCCGCCGCTCCCAGCCGCGCCTCCGCCAGCACCGCCGCGTTCACGTCCGTCTCCAGCGTCACCGCGGCTGCCGGAAAGGCCTCCGCCAGATATCCGGTGATTGAAAATCCCGCCCACGCCCGTTTCGGCGTGGCCAGCAGTTTACCGTAGTCCGCGCGTCCCCGCACGATGCCCACCGGGCCGAAAGCCGCGACCCCGATGGCCTCCGGCGTGCCGCGCTCCGCCAGCCATCCGCAGGCCCGGCGGAAGGTTTCCTCCGGCTCGGTCGTGGGAAAGCGCCACTCCTCCTGTACCGTGCCGTCCGCCGTGCCCGTGGCCACGACGGTCTTCGTCCCGCCCAGTTCGATTCCTGCGATCATCGCGGCCACTGTGGCGCATGATGGCCGTCGCGGCGAGTGCTTCGCGGGTCAGCCCGGGATGTCCTACTTCAGATCGGCCGCCTTCACGCCCTTTTTGAAGCCGTTGAACCCGAAGTTCGTGGGCTCATACTTGCCCGCCGGCTTGGTATCGAGCTTCTGCGGGACCTCCAGGCCCGTGGCCCAATACGCCGCGTTGGTCACGAAGCGGGCGAGGCCCGGCGAGACGAAATCCGTGGCGGCTCCCATCGTGCTGCAGATCACCTTCTGCGTGCTGCCGTTGTCCAGCTTCCGCTCGCGTACCCAGGCCACCGGCATCATCGGATCGTTCTTCCCGCCCTCCACCGCTTTGTCGCCCGGCGTCATGCCCGTGAGCACCTGGCCGCGGATCAGCACCGTCGCGTCCTCCGGCAGCTCCTTCACGCCGTACACGTCGCTCGGGCCCCATACGTCCTCCACGCCGCGGACCAGCGGGTGATTCTTGCTCGCGGGCTCGATCACGCCGCGGGTGCTCTGCTTGCCGTGGTCGCCGTGGTGGTTGATCCACGTTTCGCCCAGCACCTGCTTGCCGAAGCCGCCGATCCAGTACATCGCGGGATCCCGTCGCTCGGGATGCTCTTCATAGTCGTTGGGCAGGACGACGGCGGCGCGCATGACGACCTCGCGGTGATGGAAATCGCTGAGCATTGTGCTGCGCAGTTCCACGAGTTTGATCTGCTCGGTCTCTCGAAACGCCTGGCCTTTGACGACCTGATCGAGGTGCAATCCGAGATTGCCCGAGGTTGCTCCGTTGATGGCGCGGCGGGCGACCGCGCTGTACGCCGTGCCCTCGCCGGTGCCGATCGAAGGCGAATCCAGGTTTCGCCGCATGACGGCTTGGATGGAGTACTCGCCTTCGGTCAGTGCGCTGGGTCGGCCGGGGAAGCCGTCGGCGCGATCGTCAATCACCAC
>CAMPGU010000261.1 GCA_946885645.1 uncultured Haloferula sp. | reverse complement strand
GCTGCGACATGTCGCAGCAGTCCATACAGGATCTACCACCCGATCTCCGCCACCACCGGCCGGTGATCCGAGCCCAGTTCCGGCCCGACCCATCTCTCCCCGCAAGCCGCCGCCTCCGGCCGCTCCCGTGGTCCGCGGTAGAGCAGATGATCGATGGGAATCGCGACCAGTGGGTTTCCCGCCATCCATGTGGCTCCAATGCCCCGGCCGCGTGCCGAGTCGATCAAGCCGGCTTCGAAGAGCGGTTTCATGGCATGGCTCCAGCGGGTTGCATTCAGGTCGCCGGCCACGACCACCGGCCAGATCTCCTCCGCGGTTTCTTCCGCGATCCGTTTCAGGAAAACATTCCGTTCGCTGGCCCAGAACTCCGTGGTGGGCGGAACGGGATGGGCGCCGAGGAAACAAAAATTCCCTCCGGCTCCGGCCAATATCACCTTGAGCAGCGGCAGCTCCAGTTGCCCGCAGGGGATGATCTCCCGTGAAACGATGGGAAGCTTGGAGTAGAAGGCGAAGCCGAAGTTCCCCTCCACGGGATAGTCGATGAAGTAAGGGTGGCTGTCCCTCAGTGGAGCGAGAGCCCGTGCCCAGGTCTCATCGACTTCCGGCAGGAAAATCACATCCGGATCGGTCTCACGGATCCACTTCAGCGCTTCGTCGTAGCGTTGGTTTGAAGTGAGCACATTGAAGGTCGCGAATCGCATGGCCGTGCCTTGCGGTTCCGCACCCCCGGCCGGAAACAGGGGCGCGATCCGGACAAGCGGCACCGCCATGAAAAGCGCCACCAGCGCCGCCAGCCGCCATGACTTGAGCACCAGCAGCGCCATCAGGCAGAGCGTCAGGACCGCCGCGTACTGTACCTGGAAATGATTGAAGAGATCCAGCAGCCACACTTTACCGCCGATCCAGCCGATCACCGGCAGGACTCCCGCCAGCACCGCCATGCGGGCGACGAAAGGGCCGGGCTTGGGGAAAAGAAGACCTCGCAGGGACATCGCCGCCACCTTATCCCCGCCTCCCGCTCCCGCAATGTTTCACGGCCGGAGAAGAGAGCTTGTCGGCGAGTCATCGCGGCGACTTAGTAGCAGGAACACCTCCTCATGTCCGCCATCACCGCACCTCTCGATCTCGCCGGCATGATCGCGCGGCTGCACGAGGTCTTGCAAGAGCATGCCAGTGCCCCCACCGCGCAACAGTTGCGGGAAGCCTTCAATACCCTCTACGCCTCGAGCCTTCTGAAGGAGGAGGGGCGCCCGGTGCGCGCGCGCGTGATCCTCGCTCCGCCGGATGCCTTTTCTCCCACCGAAGGACCGCCCGACGGCACCCACGCGGTCCGCTTCACGGTTACCCACCCCTTCACGGCAAACGAGATCAAGCGCCTGAGCCCTGCCGCCAGCTTCTTCCACTCCGTGGTGGCGATATGGCCGGACCGCGACCGCGGATTCCGTATCTGGGGCGTGCTCAATACCGGCCCCCGCTGGATGAATCTCGTCGCCGGCGGACGCAAGCCGCTCGGCATTGAAATCCCCTACCCCATCATTCACGTGCGCGATCCCGGCTGGCTGCTCTTTTACCAGGGCTACCAGTTGATCGCCGAGTGGCGCGGCCGCGAACTCCACGGACCGCGCCTGGACGTCTTCCAATCCCGCCTGCTCAACGACCGTTTCGCCCATCTGCGCCGCGGGCTGGTCGAGGAACTCGCCGGCGGTTGCCTGCCCGGCAGCCTCGGCACCGAGGAATATGCCGAACTCTCCCACCTGATCTCCCTCCAGTTCATCAAGCGCGTTATCAATCTCGTCCGGAATAGCGGCCACGGCGGCAGCGTCGTCTTCCTTCCTGAGGGCGAGGTCGGCGTTGAAGCGGCGACCCGCTGGATCGATTGCAAATACACCGCCGAGGCGGACGACGCGGGGATGCGCTTCCGCCACCTGCTGCAATCGATCATCCGCCGGGTCGGCCAGCTTTGCCCGGAGGGCTGCACGACCGAGAACGCCTGGGAGATCTTCCGCAACAGCAAGGATCCGGAGTTGGATCGCCTGGAGGAGGCATTTTTCGAGCTTGCCCGCTTCCTTTCGGATCTGATGCAGGTGGACGGGGCGCTGGTCCTGGATCGCCGCGTCTGCGTGATCGGTTTCGGCGGGGAGATCCGCGTGGACCGGAATGTCTTCCGCGTCAGCCAGGCCCACGACCTCGAGGGTGCCCGCCTGTCCGATTGGAACGTGCAGGCGGACGGGACCCGGCACCGCTCCGTTTACCGCCTCTGCTCGGTTGAGCCCGAAGTGCTGGGCTTCGTCATCTCCCAGGACAGCAACGTCCGCATGATCGCCAACGTGGATGACATGGTGGTCTTCTGGACCCACAGCACGGTTTGAGGTTCCTCAAGAAGCGCCCGCGTCTCAAGGAGCGCCGGCGTCCCGCCGGTGAAATCATCAGAGCGGAGCCCGAAAAGGAGCCGCACATCAGGCGGCCACGCCGTTTCCAGCACCT
Organism: uncultured Haloferula sp.; assembly: GCA_946885645.1. Next base: position 3,320 of record CAMPGU010000261.1, on the reverse strand, counting down.
GCGGGAGGATACCCTCGCCACCTTTGCCCGCCGCTCCCTTCTTCCCGGCCTCCGCCTGTCTTCTATTCCTGTGCGTCCAGACGCTTGTTGATCTCTTCCAGCATCTTCCGGATCTCATGCAATTCATCTTTCTCCCCCTTCGGCCCGGGAGGCGGGACCAGCCCCTTCAGCTTCGCACCCCGCTCCCCCTCTTCGATCTCGATCACCGTACCTCCGCCTTCCGGCGAGGGGTGCAGCTTCCGGATGAAGGTCTTCAGAGGCCGGCCCGGGTGGCCTTCCAGCAGCACGTCCAAGGCGGCATCGTGGAAGCGCGTATCACCCGCATGCGCTTGCGGCGCGTGCTGGACTCCCAGCACGACCCGGGTTTCCTCCAGCTTTCCTTTCCGCACGTATGCGATCGTCACGCTTTCGCCTTCCTTGCGGTTGGCCACCAGTACGGCGAGCTGCCGCGGGTGGATCAGGATCTGGTCGTCCAGCTTCGCCAGCACGTCGCTCTTCTGGAGTCCGGCGCTCGCGGCGGGGCTGCCTTCCCCCACGTAATCGACCACCAGGCCGGTATCGGTCGGAATGGGCAAGTGGGAGGAAAACTCGGGCTGCGGCGGCGTGGCGGAGACGCCGAGGTAGGTGACCGGTCCGGGGCGGCGGAGCGCCATTTCCCAAGCCACGTCGCTCGCCCTGTACTTCCAGCGGAGCGGCTCGGTGATTTGCTCGACCCGGGCGGTCGGCACCACGATATCAGCCGGCGCACCGGGAGCGCTTGGTGCGGGCGGCACGGGAGGTACCCCGGGAGTGGCGGGCAGCGCCCGGGAATCCTGGGCTCCCGCCGTGGAGACGGCGGCGAGCAGGGCGCATAGGATCGGAGTTGTTGTTTTCATCGTTTCGTCGGATTGAATCAGTAGGTGGAAAGGGCAATCGGCATCACTTCCTCGCGGATCTGCGACTCCTTCTGCGGAGCATCCCCGGGACGCGTCACGTAATAGATTTCATCCAGCCAGGTGGTCCGGATCAGGCGCACGGGTTGCTCCGAGGCATCGTTCACCACCCCGAGGTCGGCGACTTCCATCAAGTGCTGGCGGCTTGCCACCGGGGTCCGTGGAGGCGCTTCCGCGGCGGTTTCCGTGATCGGCGGGGCGATCTCCTCCTGAGGCGTTTCATGGATCGCAAAGGCCAGGGCTGCTGCAGCGGCCGCCGCCAGCGGCAGCCAGATAACGGGCCTGAGGATCCTCTGCTTGGGAGGTTTCGCCGCGCGCAGCCGCGCCATCAGCGCCGCGTCCGGAGAAGCGGGGCTGAAGCGGCCCAGCAGAGCTTCGATCTCCTCGTCGTTCGGAGCATTCATATCGGGGTGGTGGTGAGGATGTGGCGGAGGGAGTCCAAGGCCAGCCGGTAGCGGGAAGCGGCCGTGCCCGGGGGATATCGAGCGCGGTGGCCACCTCCGCGAAGGTCAGGCCGCCCCAGAATTTCAGCGTGAGCACGTCCCGCTGCGCCTCCGGCAAGCGCCGGATCTCTTTTTCGAGAAGCGCCGCGGTGTCCTCGCTGTCATCGGCAGCGGTAAAAAGCTCCGGGGACTCGGCGGCTTGCTCGCGCCGGGTCCGCCGCTCGGTCCGGGGCCCCAGATCGATCGCACGGCGGCGGATGGTGGCATAAACGAGTGCTGCCTCCGGCCGGCCGTCTGCCCGCTTCCACGTCTCCACCAGGGACTCTTGGAGGACATCCTCCGCATCCTGCCCGCAGCGCGTCTGCTGGCGGGCGAAGAGCAGGAAGCGGGCGGCATTTTCAGCCAGCCAATCGTCCCAGTCTGGTTCGGTGCGGCGGGAATCCATGGGGGAGACGCGGTCTCATCCTGAAAGCGCCGGGGTTCCCGCTTTTTATCACACCATGATCGAAAAAAGGCGCAGCGGCCAAACCGGCTGGCCCACCGTTGTAGCGGCGCAGCCGCCTCCTTCACCTATGGAAAAACAGGTCTCCCCCTTTTCACCGCTTCCTTCTCCCCGGCCTGCCGTCCTTCTTCTTCCCCTGAGAGGTCTTGTCGGATTCGGTTCGCCGTTTCCCTTCCTTCTTTGCACGCGGCTTGCCTTCCCATCTCGCCGGGCCACCGTGCACTTTGGGCGCGGCCTCCCCTTTCTCCCCCGCGATCCGGAAGTCGATGAACTTCCCTTGGAAGTCGATCCGCTGCACCTGCATCTGGATCTTCTGCCCGAGTTGAAATTGCAGGCCGCCCCGCGAAACGAAGCGCATCTGCGATTGCTCGAAGCGCCAATCCCCGCGCGGCAGGTCCTCGCGCTTGATCATGCCGCGCGCGCCGATCTCCGTGGCCTCCACCAGCAGTCCCATCATCCGCACGTCCGTGACCACGCCCTCGAAGACCGGCGGTTCCGGCATCTTCAGGCAGAGGCTCAGGTACTCCAGCATCTTGAGCAGCTTCGTCTCGCTCTCTGCCTCCGCCGAGGTCCGCTCGGTGTCGGAGATATGCCGGGCGAATTCCGCGAGCTGCGTCTGGCCGAAGACCTTGTCCGTCTGCTTCGGCGGATTGGTGAGAAAGGGTTGGAGGGAGCGGTGTACGATCAGGTCCGCATAGCGGCGGATCGGGCTGGTGAAGTGGCAGTAGTCGCCTTTCGCGAGCCCGTAGTGGCCCATCGGGTCCGCCGCGTAGGCCGCCCGTTTCAGGCTTTTCAGGAGGCCCAGCTTGATCAGGTGCTCGTCCGGCCTGCCTTTCGCGGAATCCAGCAGCTTCTGGATGTGGGCACGGTTGGTCAGGTCTCCCGGCTGGTAGCCGTGCGCCCTCGCCGTCTCCGTATATTCGTGCAGCCTGCCGAAATCCGGGTCCTCGTGCACCCGGTAGATCGTCGGCTTGTTCTTGATCTTGAGAATCCGCGCCACCGCCTCGTTCGCCAGGAGCATGCACTCCTCGATCAATTGATGGCTGGCGGTGTGTTCCACCTGATGGACTTCCACCGGCTTGCCCTTGTCGTCCAGCCTCACCCGGATCTCCGGCATCTCCAGATCGAGCGCCCCGTCCGCGAAGCGCTTTTTCCGCAGCACCGCGGCCATCCGCCACGCCTCGCGCACCATCTCCTCGAGACCCGCAGCGGATCCCTCCGGTGCGGGCTTGCCGTCCAGGATCGCCTGGGCCTGCTCGTAGGAAAGCTTCGCCTGGCTGTTGATCACCGCGTCGCAGAAGCGCGTCTTGCTCACCTTGCCGGTCGGGGAAATCTCGATCACCGCGCATTTGGTCAAGCGGTTCACGTGAGGCTTCAGCGAACAGATCCCGTTGCTCAATTCCGGCGGCAGCATCGGTAGCACCCGGTCCACCAGATAGGTGG
>CAMPGU010000260.1 GCA_946885645.1 uncultured Haloferula sp. | reverse complement strand
GCGAAGTGGTGCTCGTGACGCATCATCGCAAAGGCCCCTTCAACCATCGAGTCCTCGAAAAAGACCGGCCGCTCATAGCGGGTCATGCGGACCTTCAAACGGCGGCGCCACCCGAGATGCCATGCGCTCCAGGTTACCTCCTCGTCCAGACCGAGCAGACCGCTGGTGACGCCCGCCACCGCCCTTTCACGCGTGGAAGCCGTCGTGTCCTGGTGAAGCTCGATGCATCGGGAAAGATCGAAGACCCGCTCCTTGGGAGCCTCGATCCGGGTATGCAGGATGATTTGCGCCACGGTGGTCGCCTTCCTATCTCTTCTCCACCGCCACCAGCGTGACGTCGTCCATCTGAGGTGCCTCCCCGACGAAGCGGGCCAGCTCCCGCTCCACGGAGCGGATCGTTGCTTCCGCGCCAAGCGAAGCACTGTCCCGGAAGGCATCGCGCAGGCGGTCCATCCCGAACTCCTCACCCGCCGCGTTGACCGCCTCCTTCACGCCGTCGGTGTGGAAAAGCAGGCAATCGCCGGGATTCATGCGGATCTCCTGGACCTTGGTGACGCGGTCGAAGACGTCGCCTTCGTCGATGCCGAGGGCAAGGCCGGGCGGCTTGATGAGGGAAACGGTGCGCTCCTCCGCGCGGTAGAGCAGGGCGGGATCATGGCCCGCGCGGGCGAACTTCACCGTGCCCTCGTGGCCCTCGATCACGGCGTAGAAGAGGCTGATGAACATGTCCTCCTTGATATCCGGGAAGATCTGGCGGTTTACCCGTCCCAAGGCTTCCACCGGGCTTTCGTGGGCGCCGGCCAGGGATCGCAGGACGCTGCGGCACATTGCCATGATCAGGCCGGCCGCCACGCCCTTCCCGGAAACGTCCGCGATGACCACGCCGTGGCGGCCATCGCCGAGATCCAGATGATCGTAGTAGTCGCCGCTGATGATGCGGGCGGGCATGTTCGTACCGCTGATGCGGTAGCCCGGCACCACCGGCTCCCCCTGCGGCAGGAGCACGCGCTGCACTTCCCGGGCATTGCGGAGCTCGCCTTCCATCTGGCGCTTCTCGCTCGCCTCGCGATGCACCAAGGCATTGCCGATCGCGAAAGCCGATTGCTCGGCCACCGTGCGGAAGACCGCGAAATCGTTCGCCGTGAAGGCCCCGTCCTCCTTCTTCCGCGTGACGGCCAGAATGCCGAGGTCCTTCCCCCCGTGGCGGAGGGGAGCAATCAAAGCCGCAATATCGCCGCCGTAGTTGCTGAAGCCATCCCGGCAGGATTCGTGCGTCTTCAGGTCCGGAACATTGAGCGCTTCCCCCGCGGAAAGGACGGCTCCGAAGATGCCGTCCTCCGCCGGCACCTGGGCGAGCCGGAGGTGACTCTCCAGAGCCCGGGGATCGCGCTCCGCCTTCTTCCGTATTTCCAGCGGTACGCCGACCAGCGCCGGGCACTCGGCCGAAAGATACTTCGGCTGGAGCTTGCTGCGGGATTCCTCCAGCAGGTAAAGCGCGCCGCCGCGGGCGGTGACCACCTTGTCCACGCCCTCCACGATCAGACGGTAGAGGCCTGTCATCGTGGTATCGCTGCCGATCGCCGAGCCGAGATCATGCAGGAAGGCGAACATGCGCTGCTCCTCGCCCTCGAAGGCGTTCAGTTCCTCGTGCTTCGAGCGGAGCTGCCCTTTGATCCTGCGGACGGCAAGTACCAGGCCGATCAAGACCGCGGCTAACAGAAGGTAGGAAACGAGGTGCTGCATTTGCGCGCCGGCCCGTCAGTCGGCCTTCCCTTCGCTTTCGGCGACCTCCTGCTCGAGGACACCGACCACACCGGCGAATTTCCGGGCGTTTTCCGCGTTGGCGGAAGAGAGAACTTTATGGGACTCGAGAACGTGTCTGGCACGGTCCTGGAGGCCGATGGCGTGCCCGCTCTGGTAGGGCTGCAGGGAGGCGCGGACCTCATCCGCCTTTCCCCGCCACGGAGCGGCCGGTGGATCGATCTCCAGCAGGCAATCGAGACCGAGGTCTTCGAGGGAGTTCCGGTTCCGCTCCCCTGCCCCGGCGATCTGGACGCCGCCGGTGGATCCCAGCTTTGAAAGCCGGGCGGAAAAACTGGCCAGCTGCCCCATGAAGGTGGAGTCCATCCCGGTGCAAGCTTCCAGGTCGATCACGAGACATCGCTCTCCGGCTGCGATCCTCGACTCGGCGCATTCCTTCATCGCGGGACTGGTGACGAAGGAGCCTTTTCCTTCACACCGAATCCAGGTGAACCCGTCGAAGACTCCGACCAGTATAGCGTTTTCCGAACTCACGAGAGAGGGACCGAACTTACTTGAGACCGGGTAACTGTAAATTCCGCCTACCCATCCGGTCAACCGTGCATCGCAAGTAAAACGCGCTATTGCCACAAATAGGACTGCCTGGAGGCCACTTCCCGGCCTTCCCGATAGAGTTTGCACCGCCAGGCGAGCACGGCGGACGCTTCCCCCTGCGGCCGGTAATCATCCCCGATGATTGCAAACTCGGCCTTTCCCTTGGTTTCACCGGCCTCGATCTTCCGGACCATTTTCTTCACGCGGCTGCCCGTCGCCCCCTGTTGGAACTCGAATACGACCTCCCCGGGACCGCTGCCGGAGGCGTCGTTCCACAGGACGGTATAGTAATAGCCCATACGTTGTCCCTGCTCCTGCACGCCGATCGCGCCGTGGAAGCGCCGCTGGAGCTCGCCGCGGATCATCGGATCGTCCGAGTCGTCCACCTTCACCTGGCGGATGTGGAGGGGCCGCACGTCCAGGGTCTGCGGCGATCCGCAAGACCACAGCATCAGGGCCGAAACAATCACCGCGGGTGCCTTCCAGAACTTCATTCCGCGCATTCAAGCAAGCCGCCCGGGCTTGCCAACCCGTAAAATGGTGCATCCGCGCTTCGTCCTTCCCGGGAGGGTGGTGCAGGGCTTAGTCTTGCTCCGTGGATCAATCCGTCCTCGACCGACTCGATACCTTCATCCGCAAGAAAGGCCTCCGCCGCACCCCGCAGCGGGACGCCATCGTGCGCACCGCCTTCGCCAGCGACGACCATTTCACCTCGGAGGAGCTCTTCGACCGCTCCCGCAAGGCGAATGCCGGAGTCTCCCGGGCCACCGTTTACCGGACCATCGCCCTTCTCGTCGAAGCCGGATTGCTCCACGAGATCGACCTCGGCGGCGACCTGAAGACCTACGACCCGAATTTCGTCGAAAAACCGAGCCACAACCACCTCGTTTGCATCGATTGCGGGAAAGTGGTCGAATTCGCCGACTCCCATCTGGACCTTTTGAACGATTGCCTGACCCGCCGGATGGGCTTTCGCCCGGTGCGGCAATCGATCAAGATCGAGGCCTGCTGTGAACAACTGAGGAAAAAGGGTGTCTGCCCGAACCTAATCACGGCCCGCGTGACGGGAAAAAGGCTGCCCTCGCGGAAGCGGTAGGCGGCCCGACCGGAAGGCCTGTAGGAATGTCCCGCTCCTTGTTTTCCCTTGCGTGCGGCGGCGAGGTGCCCGCTACTCCGCGCCATGTGGAAAGGCCGCTTCGCCCAGGATACCTCCTCCCTCGTCCAGCAATTCGGTGAGTCGATCAGCTACGACTGGCGGCTCTACCCGCACGATATTGCCGGCTCGATCGCCCATGCCCGCGCCCAGAAAAACGCGGGGCTATTGAGCGGCGAAGAGTTTTCCGCGATCGAAGGGGGATTGAAGGAGATTCTCGCCGACATCGAAGCGGGGCGCTTTGAATTCAAAACCTCCCTCGAGGATATTCATATGAATATCGAGGCGGAGCTGACCCGGCGGATCGGTGCCGCCGGGGCGAAGCTCCATACCGCCCGCTCCCGGAACGACCAGGTGGCGACCGACACCCGGCTCTACTGCCGGACGGAGATCGACCTGCTCGTTTCCGCGATCTCGGATCTCCAGTCGGGCTTGCTCGACCGGGCGGAAAAATATGCCGCCACCGTACTCCCGGGCTATACCCACCTCCAGCGCGGGCAGCCGGTGACCGTGGGGCACCATCTGCTCGCCTATGTGGAAATGCTGGAGCGGGACAAAGGACGCCTGGCGGACGCCCGCAAGCGGCTGAACATCTCCCCGCTGGGCTCGGGCGCCCTCGCCGGCTCCACCATCAATCTCGACCGCCGCGCGATCGCCGCGGAACTCGGCTTCGACGGCGTGACCACGAACTCCATGGATGCCATCGCGGACCGCGACTACATTGCGGAGGTTCTCTTCGCGACCGGCCTGTGCGGCGTCCACCTGTCCCGCCTCAGCGAGGATCTGATCCTGTGGTGCACCGCCGAGTTCGGTTTCGTGGCATTCTCGGACGCCCATACCACCGGCTCCTCCCTGATGCCGCAGAAGAAGAATCCGGACGTGTGCGAGCTGACCCGCGGGAAGAGCGGTCGCCTGGTGGGCAATCTTATCAACCTGCTCGTCGCCGTGAAGGGGCTCCCGCTTACCTACAATCGCGACCTCCAGGAGGACAAGCCGCCGCTCTTCGACTCGATCGATACGCTGAAGCTGGTGCTCGCCGTGAACACCGAGATGATTTCCGCGATGGAGATCCGCGAGGACCGCTGCCGGGCTGCCGCGGGCGATCCCATGTTGCTCGCGACGGATCTCGCCGACTGGCTGGTGAAACAAGGCGTCCCTTTCCGCCACGCGCACGAACTGGTCGGCAAGGCCGTCGCGGAATCGGTGAAGACCGGCATTCCCCTGGACCAGCTCGACCTCCCCGGCATCGACCCGGCCTATACCGGGGATGCGAAGCAAGTCTTCGATCTCCAGCGCGCGCTCGCGGCGCGTAGCAATCCCGGCTCCCCTTCGGTCGAGAACGTGAAATCCGAGATCGGGAGATGGAAGAACGCATGAAAAAGAGGTGAATTCGCATTACGAATTCTTACCTATTTTCAACTTCGCGGTTTAACATGATAGAGATATAAGGGAGGCCGTGAAAGCGAGCCTCCCCGTCTTGATCTCCGCCTTCTTCTGCTCCTCCGTTTGGGCGGGCCCCGTGATCGAGGTCCGTAACGCCGAAGGAAAAGCCCTGATGATCGAATTGCTGGCGCTCGAGGGCGACAATGTGATTTTCGCGACCACCGGCGGGAAAGCCAAGGAGCACACGCTCGGGATCCTGAAATTCGATACGGATTCCCAAGGCAAGATCCGGGAGGAGGCGAAGGCGCTGCCACCGCGCGTGCCCAAGCTCGATATCGAGGTGGTCGTCTCGAAGCGCCGCGAGAAGCGGGGTTACTACATGGTGGATCAGGAAGTGTCCGCGAAGGTGAAGCTGCGCAACCTCAGCGCCAGGATTCCCTTTCCCGCCACCAAGGCCGCCATCACCTACTTCGGCCGCGACCGCCGCAATCCGGACAAATACAAGGTGATGTCCAAGCGGCCCTTCGACGTGGAAGGGCTCGCTCCTAACAAAGGCGCGGAGAAGGAAGTGCTCGGCTTCAAGACCAGCTTCGACAGCGACAACAAGGGCTACGGCAACGTCGGGGGCTACGAGTACGACAGCTACTTGCTAACCCTCACCGACGAGGCGGGAAATATCCTCGCCCACAAAACCTCCGATGCCGGGGTGCGCGCCGTGATCGAAAAGGATGCTTCCAAGGCGAAGCAGCTCTCCGAGCTGAGTGCCGGCGCCCTCGTGGATAAGAATCTGGAGGTGGTGCAGTAGCACGGCGTTCCCCGCCGTGAGGTAGTAGCGAGGCGTTCCACGCCGCGTGGTAGTAGCATGGCGTTCCACGCCGTGCAGCGAGGGTCCACGAAACGAGAGACAACTCCCCAT
>CAMPGU010000259.1 GCA_946885645.1 uncultured Haloferula sp. | reverse complement strand
GCCGACGTTCATGAGCGCGCTAAGAAAGAACGATCCGGCAAAGAGATGCGTGGCCCCTTTCAGCAGATGCCGGTAGCGGCTTTCTTCCGAGCGCTCGGCGATGCGCTTCTCGATTTTCGGCACGTCGAAGATCGTGTCGTTGTACAGGAACAGCCGGATCAGAGGCGTGGAGGATTTCTGTGAGCCCAGCACGGCGAAGGCGAGCATGAGGGGGATCAGGCCTTCCTTCACGCCGAAGAGCAGGCCCGCATTCGGCTTCACCGAACCGTCCGCATTCCAGAGGTAGAGCGTGAGGCCGCCGGAAAGGGCGACGGAAGCCAAACCCAGCCCGGAGAAGAAGTTCCCTTTCCGTGTCTTGATGAAGTGCCACACGCCGTAGCCGAGCGGCAGTGCGAGCGCGATGATCATCGCCCACAGCGGGCCGATGTGCCAGGGCTTCACCGGCTTCCCGAGCTTCATCTGGATCTCGGGATCTTTGCTCAGGTAACTGAGCACCATCACCGGAATCAGGACGTTGACGAAGATATTGACGAGCGGGTGCTCCGGCTTGGGCTTCTCTTCGGGCATGGGGATGGTGCGGAGGGAAGCGGCTGCCGGGAGGGATGGGAACGAAAAAAGCAGGGCTTTGCCTCTGTGTGCTCCGCAAGGGGCGTAGTTGCGGACGGGGGTGCTTGCCCGATCTTCGCCTAGTGCCGGCGAGGCGCTTCATAGGGCCCCACCGGCGGCAAGGAGGGAATGTTCCCTTCCCCCTCTCTGGAAGTCGGAGGGCCTGTCGGTGATAAGCTCGGGAGAATGAATCTCCGGACCGACCACCTGAAGGTAAAAAGGATATCGGGAGACCGATAATGAATCCCGCAACGGTGCCGATGAAGCCGATCGTTGTCGTCGCAACACCTGCAGTAGCGAGCAAGAATCCGAGAATCCCGCCCAAGAGGCCTCCTGCCAAGGCTCCTCCCAATGTGGCTACCATGAAAAACAAAAACCAAGCTTTGAGATAGGGAGGCTCTTCCTTCATGCGACATCTTGTTACCTTTGGGGTTGTTCGTCCTCAAGTTGCATCGTTCAGAAGGCCCGTCGGGGGCGGCCGAATACAAAAAAAAGCGGGCCCGCACCGCGGACCCGCTTTCGTGGAAAGGAGCAAATCAGACCGTGCCGAAGATCGTCTTCCCGGTGGAAAGCAGATCATCACAGGCTTCCTTCAGGCGGTTGGCCAGGGAGATCTCCGCCTTCTTCAGATAGCTGCGGGGATCGTAGAGCTTCTTGTCGCCCACTTCACCGTCGATCTTGAGCACGCCCTCGATGTTCGAGCAGAGGTGCGTCACGATCGGGCGGGTGAAGGCGTACTGGGTATCGGTGTCGATGTTCATCTTCACCACGCCGTAGCCCAGGGTCTCGCGGATGTCCTCTAGATCGGAGCCGGAGCCGCCGTGGAAGACGAGGTCCATTTCCGCGTCCGCGCCGTACTTGTCCGTCACGGCCTTCTGGCCATCGCGCAGGATGGTGGGCTTCAGCTTCACGGCGCCCGGCTTGTAGGCACCGTGGACGTTTCCGAAGGTGGCGGCGAAAAGGAAGCGGCCGATCGGATGGAGCGCCTCATAAACATCCACCATGTCCTCGGGCGTGGTGTAGAGCTTGTCGGCGGGCAGGCCGGAGGTGTCGTGGCCGTCTTCCTCGCCGCCCACGCAGCCGGCTTCGACTTCCAGGATGATGTCGAGTTCCGCGCACTCCTTGAGGAGCTCCTTGGAAATCGCCAGGTTCTCCTCGAGCGGGACCACGGAGCCGTCGAACATGTGGCTCTGGAAAAGGGGGCCTTTCCCGGCGGCGATGCGCTCGCGGGAAGCTTGGAGCAGCGGCTTGAGGAAGCCCTCCACCTTCGCCGGGTGGCAGTGGTCGGTGTGCAGGGCCACCAGAATGTCGTATTTCTCGGCGAGGCGATGACAGGCTTCGGCGAGGACGATTGCGCCGAAGGCGGCATCCTTCACGGAGGTGCCGGACGCGAACTCGCCGCCGCCGGTGGAAACCTGGATGATGCCGTCGGACTTGGCCTCGGCGAAAGCCCGCAGCGCCCCGTTGATCGTGGTGATCGAAGTGACGTTGATGGCCGGGTAGGCGTAGCCGCCTTTCTGGGCGGCATCGAGCATGGCGCGGTATTGCGCGGGAGTTGCGACGGGCATGACAAAGCCGGGGTAAACGACGCTTCCCCCTCGTGCAAGGCCGGAGCGGTGAATCCGCGCGCCTTCGACACCTGGCGGCGGGCATTCTGCATGAATCCGTCACATGCGCGTCGTTTCCGGTCCCAACGCCGGTACCGATCCCCGGGGCCCGCCTATATTTTGCCCCCCGCTGCCACGAGGGGCAGCGTGAGCACGAAGCACGCGCCTCCCCGGGCTCCCGGCTCGTAATGGACCGTGCCGCCCATCGCCTCGATCAGCTCATGAACAATGTGCAGGCCCAGACCGGTCGAAATCTCGCCCCCCGTAGGCCGGGCACTGAGACGGGTAAATTTACGGAAGAGCAGCTCCTTCTCCTCCTCCAGCACGCCGGGACCCTGATCGTCGATGCGGAAGATGCCGGACTTGCCGTCGTTGAGCAGGCTGATCTTCACGAGCGAGCCTTTGGGGGAGAATTTGATCGCGTTCGAGACCAGGTTTTCCAGCGAGCAGAGAAGCGAGCGCCGGTCGGCATTCACCGGGAGGTGTTCGTCCTGACTCTCCAGTTCCAAGGCGATATTTTTCGCCCTGCCGTGTTGGACGAAATTTTTCACCGCCTGCTCCGCGTACTCCCGGAGGCAGAGGGGTACGCGTCCCATCCGCGCCTTGGCCTCCTCCAGTTGCCGGGTCTGGAGCAGGGAGCCCACGATTTCGAGCGCCCGCGAAGCCGATTCCCTGATGCTTCCCACGAGCGTGCTCTGGCGCGAATCCAAGGCGGCAGCGTCTTCCGCCAGCAGGGATGCCGCGAACTGCACGCCGCCGAGCGGATTTTTGAGATCGTGCGCCACCACTTCGAGCAACCGGTTCCGCTCGATGATCGCGGAGGCCAGGCTTTTCCGGGTGTTCTGGAGATTGAGGTGGACCTGCACCCGGGAGAGCAGCTCCGGCCCGTGGAAGGGCTTGGTGACGTAGTCCATCGCGCCCGCTTGGAGGGCCTCCATGATGAAGCTCTTGTCCGTCACCGCAGAAAGGAAGATCACCGGGACATCCTTCCACTCCGGCTGCGCCTGCAATTTCCGGCAGAGTTCGAAGCCGGACATCCCCGGCATCATGACGTCCAGCAGGATCAGGTCCGGCCGTGCCGCGCGCAGCTTCGCCAGGGCCTCTTCCCCGCTGCCGGCCGCGATGACTTCGTGGCCCTGCTTCAAGAGAAGCGGACCTACCACCTGGATATTCTTCGGCTCGTCGTCCACCACGAGGATGAGGGACGAGCCGGAGGTGCGCGGGAGAGGATCAAACGTTGGCATCGGCAAGGCTATCAATCAGACCCGGGAATCGCGCGAGCACGCGTCCCGCTTCGGTGAAATCCATGTTTGCGGCGGCATCGCGGAGCTCCCCGGCATAAGCCGCCAGCGGCGGGCAATGGTGCTGCTCAGCGCGGCGCGAGAGGTCCTTGGCGAATTGCAGCGTGGCTTGTGCGGGCACCAGCTCGATCAGGTTTGGAAGGGTCGTGTCCCGCAATTCCCCGAGCTCCGCCTGGAGATCCGGCCACTCCCCCCCGTGGGCCGGTATCTCCACCGGCTTTTCCGGCTGGGGTCTCAGGGTCGCGGCCGCCGAGGGGACGGGAAGGAACTTCGCGAGTTCCAGGTAGAGCCTTTCCCGGCTGATCGGTTTGCTCGCGAAGCCGTCGAAGATCCGCTTCAGGTCTTCCTGACCGTTCAGCAGGGACGACGCGGTCAGGGCGACCAGTGGGATCTTCTTCGTGGCTTCCCGGGCCTTCAGCATGGTGAGGGCCGTCGGCCCGTCCACCGCCGGCATGCGGATGTCCATCAGCACCAGGTCCGGCATATGGCGGTGGCACATCGTCACGGCCTGCTCCCCGTTTTCCGCCTCCAGCACCTGATGGTGGCTGCCGTGGAGATAGCCGCGGATAAGCTCCCGGTTCAGCGGCACATCGTCCACGATGAGGATTTTCGAAGGAGCCAGACGATTGAAGTCCACGGCTCCGCCCGCCTCCTCCGCATCTATTTCCGGGAGAGGCTCCTTCCGGCGCTCGACGGGGACCTCCACATGAAAGACGGATCCTTGGCCCAGCACGCTCTCCACCCAGATCCTCCCGCCCATCAGGGCCACGAGGCGCTCGCAGATGCTCAGCCCCAGGCCCGTCCCTTGGCCACCCCGGCCCTGGATCGGCCCGACCTGGTAAAAGGGGCGGAAGATTTCGGTGATCTGGTCGCCCGAGATCCCGATGCCCGTGTCCGTCACCTCGAAGCGCAGCCGCACTTCCCCGGCAGCCGCCCCTTTCTCCATCTGCACCGCTACATCCACGCTGCCTTCCCGGGTGAACTTGATGGCGTTCCCGATCAGGTTCACCAGCACCTGCCGCAGCCGCAGCGCATCGAAAGTAAGGACGGGCGGCACCTCCGGATCCAGCCGCACGCCGTAGTCCAAGCCCTTTTCTTGCGCGCGGTAGGAGAAGAGGGTTTCCAAGTTCTCCGTGAAGCGCTTCATCTCCACCGCCTCGGGGTGAAGCTCCATTTTCGCGGCTTCGATCTTCGAAAGATCGAGGATGTCGTTGATCAGCGAGAGGAGGGAGTTGCCGCTGGTGATGATCGCCTTGGCGAAGTGTTTCTCCTGCGGCTTGTCCACCACCCCGTGGAGCAATTCGCCGAAGCCCAGGATCGCGTTCATCGGCGTCCGGATCTCGTGGCTCATCATCGCCAGGAAGTCCGTCTTCGCCTTGTCCGCCTGGACCGCCTTCTCTTTTTCAAACTGAAGGTGCTCCTGGCGCTCCTTTACCAGCAGGACGAGAGCCAGCAGGATCGTGCCCACCACCCCGGCGACGATGGCGACCACACCCGTGGTCACCACCACGGTATTGGTGTTTTTGAAGCTCCGGATCATCTGCTTCTGGCGCTCGGCAAGCAGCTCCGATTCCTGGAACTGCATGTCGCTCACCGCGCTCCGGAACCGATCCATCAATTCCCGGTCCCGGCCGGTTGCCACGATGGCGGCCGCCGCCTCCGGATCCCCGGCCTGCATGGCGGCGATGGCCCGCTCCAGTTCCAACATCTTGAGATCGGCGGCCTCGCGGATCGCCTCGACCTGATCCTGCCGGGCGGGGTGATTGAGCGTGAGGTCTCGCAGCTTGGCGATATGACCGTCCACCGCAGTGATGCCATGTCGGTAGGGCTCGAGGAAGGACTCCCTTCCGGTGAGGAGATAGCCGCGCTGGCCGGCTTCCAGATTCACCATCGCCCCCAGACATCTCTGAAGCTCGATCATTACAATCCGCGTTTGCTCGACCGCCGCAAATTCGGACAGGTTTGCGCGCGTATTGCGCACGGAGGTGACCGCTCCGTAGATGACCATCACGAGAGCGACTAGAGCAGGACCGAGGTAGCGGGCTTTCAGATGCCGACGCATGAAAAAATCCGGTTGCGACACCTGTCGCGGGCTAAAGCGAACATTCAGGCATTTCAGCTACAAGTTGTTTCTAGGCATCCCGAAAAATGCCGGGATCGTGCGATTTGCAAGAAAGCAATTCAATAGGTTCGGGCCCCTTTTTGCAATGGGGGACTTTGCGGTGCATGCACCTTGCATAGATCGCTGCAGTCCATGGGAACCGCCCTCCGGCGGGTGGGAGGGCTCTGTTCCCGCGG
>CAMPGU010000258.1 GCA_946885645.1 uncultured Haloferula sp. | reverse complement strand
GATCAGCCCCTGCGGGCTGCTCCGGAGTGAGACGTTTACCAATCGCTGATCTTGCCGTCGGTGATTTCGGCCGCGGTGAAGAAGTACTCGCCATCAGCACCACCGAGGGTGGAGTTGGTGGTGTACAGCAGGCCCACATCCGGCACGGTGCTTTCGAAGGTGTAAGCGGCCACGGATGCGATCGGGGGCTTCGGCTCCTTGAGGTAGCCGGTGTCGCCGAACAGGGTGGTCGCTGCGACGAGCGGGGCACCGGCAAGCAGGCCGTTCATGTTCTGGTGACCGCGGACGGCTTGCTGCACGTTGCGGACGTTCATGATGTTGGCCGAACGGTCGGAACCCTTCTTCCAGGCGCGGGCGCCCACGAAGAGGATCGAGATGAGCGAAAGCAGGACGAGGATGACCACGGTAAGTTCCAGGAGGGTCATGCCGCTTGCGCGCTTGGTGGTACGTGTCAGTTTCATGTTTGGTGTGTTGTCTTTGGGTGTGTCTTTCAGTTTCTGTCGGCAGGAGAGCGCACGGATGAGCTAGAGGATTTCTGAATCCTCCCGGTTCATGCGTGCGTTCTCGAAAGTGTGTTCGGTGATCAGGCCCTGGCGCATCAGGCGGCGCAGGTTGGCGTCCCATTCGATGTTTCCGGCGCGGCGGATCACGTCTTCCAGCGAGCGGGCTCCCCCGTCGTAGTTGGCGATCGCGGAGGCCACGGAGTCATCGTTGTTTTGAAGGAATTCGTAGGTGAGCACCCGCTTCTGGATGCCGTTCAGAAGACCCTGCGAGTGGATGAAGATGAGGATTTCCGCCAGGCGGGAGAGGACCGCGGCATGGTTGTCCTTCGGATACAGCTCGAGGATACGGCCGATGGTTTTGACGGCGCCGGTCGTGTGCAGGGTGGAAAGTACCAAGTGACCGGTCTGTGCGGCCTCCATGCACGTTTCCATCGCTTCGCGATCGCGGATTTCCCCCAGGAGGATCACGTGGGGCGCTTTCCGCAGCACGTCCTTCAGGCCCTGGCGGTAGGAGTGGACATCCCGGCCGACTTCCTGCTGCGTCACCACGCTGGGGCAGGGGATCCGCCGGCCCGGATACACCGGGTCCTCCATATCGTCGGGGTATTGATACTCGATCGGGTCTTCCACCGTCACGATGTGCTTGCCATGGTTGCGGCGCAGCCAATCGATCAGCGCGGCGAGGGTGGTGGACTTGCCGGAGCCGGTAGGACCCGTGACCAGGCAGAGACCGGCGCGCTTCTGCACCGCCTGGCGCAGCACGGTATTCGTGTCGGCGTCGATCCCCAGGCTCTCCAGTTCGGGGATGAAATCGTTGAGGATACGGCAGGTGACCCCGAGGCCGGAAGAGCTGAGATGCGCTTGGATACGGAGGCGGCCGGAACGCTCGCCGTTCGCTCCCATCGGGATGCCATCGCAGGAGAAGTCGGCCACCTTGCGTTCCGAGAAATCACGGATCGCGAGCTCGATCTTCTCGTCCGAGCGCAGATTGAGATCTTCTCCTTCGCCGAAGCCGTGGCTTCCGCTCTCCCGGTTGCGGATGAGCTCCTTCAGGATCTCGTCCATGTGGGCGGGGGTGAGCATCCCCAGGAAATCAAGCTTCTCCACCCCCTTGTTGGTGTGGATGTAAACGGGCCGGTCCGACCGCATCTGGATATCCGAAACCCGCAATTCCTTGCAGGTCCGGAAGATGATTCCCAGCAGCGTCGTCCCGTCCATCCCTTGTACAAATCGCGGGACCGCCGCCGGCGACTGAGCGACGGGGAGCGGGGGCGGTTCGTGTACGGCAGTGAACATGGGAAGAAAGAGGAAAGGGGAAAGGTATGGAGCGGTATTAGAGTCCGGAGCTGTCGGGTCCGGAGAGCCGTTGCAGGGTCCTTTCGCAGACGTCCCGCATTTTGGTGATGAATTCCAAGCGCTGCTGCATGTCCTGGACGCGCACTTCGGAAAGACGCTCGAAATTACCTTCCTCGTTCCAGCGTTGCGTCAGCTCGTGGGTCCGTGCGAGCGCTTGGTCCAGCACCGCCAGTTGCTCGCGCATCTGCTCCCGGGTGTAGTTCTCCTTGTGGAGGAACATCAGCTCCAGAATGTTGGAAGCGGCGGAGGCGGCGGTGAGGGCCGCTCGTGGATCGCTGTCCTGGGAGAGGCAATAGCGGATGGTGAGGCGGGAGAGCTCGATCACCTTTTCGGTGATGATCGGGCGAGTGCCGACTTGCGGCTCGGTGAGGAAAAGGTGGTAGGAGTTGTAGTTCGCGTAGTTCGAGGGATCCAGCTCCCAAGCCAAGCGCAATTTGTCTTCCACCTGGCGGCGGAGGTAAAATTTGTGGCCGGGCGTCCGCGGCGCGACGTTGGTTTTTTCGGTCGCCGCTCTTTCGACTTTCGCCAGCCATGCGAGCGGTCCTTTCCCGCCTGCTTCGGGACAGGAGCCGGAGGCCGGTGCGCCGTGCTCGTGGCCGCAAGCGGTGCAGGCCAAGTCACTGGTGTCGGTGCCGTGCCAGTCCGAATCGATGCCCCCCTGCACTGCCAGGGCGATGACTTGCCCGTAGGGACTCATCTTGATTCCCAACGGGTTCGGGCGGTAATTGAAATCCCCGCCTCCGGCCAGTTTGGCCGAGCCGTACGTCCACAACCCCAGCCCGGAGAGGGCGAGTAGGGAGGTGACCGTGATGTTGCGAAGCTTCATGGGGCAGCGAGCTTGCGTGAACGGGGCTGAGGAAAGGGGAATGTCAGGCGGTCGCGCGTGCGCGGAATATCAGGCGGGAGAGGGCGGCATAGACGAGCAGGATGCCGCCGAAATAGGCGAGAAGGAGCGGGAACTTGTCCCAAGCGATGGCACCGAGCTTGTAGCGGAGCCGCTCGGTCGGATCGGCGAAGTGGTAGTGCGGCGAGAAAGCCCAGAGCCACTTGAGCACCGGATTTCCCTGGAGGTCTCCCAAGTACCGCAAGTAGCCGACGCCGTAGAGTCCGTAGAGGGCGAGGCCGCCGGAGGTGAGGAATCCGCAGATGCCGCCGAATCGCGAGGCGATCGCCGCGGCCACGGCCACCAAAGGAGCCATGACGAGGAGATAAAGGACGGCGTACTGGAGATTCGTGGCGATCCACATGCTGCGCTCGTCCGGCATCGACGGGCTGGCCGCAAAGACGCAGACGCCGGCGGCGATCAGCGGAAGCGGAGCGAGGAAGGTGAAAATCGAAAGCCAGATTTCGAAGAGCTGGCGGGTCGGGGAGACCCCGGTGGTCATGAAATACTCGCCCACTCCGGAGCGGGCGTTGGACTCGCCCTGCTTGGCGGCGGTATAGAAGCCCCAGAAAACCGCAGACAACAGCGCCATCGCCCAAGTGGCTTGAGCGATCGCCGGCTTCAACAGCGCGGGATTTTCCGTGCCGGTGGAGATCTGCTGCAGCAGGAAAGGCAGCACTCCCACGGCAAACGCACAGATTACCCACGACTTGCGTCGGAATAAGGTGGCGGTAGTGAGACGGAAGAGTCGCATGGCGGGCGTCAGTTCAACTGATGCTTGAGTTGGCTCCAGGTTTGGCCGGCGGCGGTCGTGTGGCGGATGCCCTTGCCCTCAATCATGATCGCGCTGGGCATCCCCATCGAATCGTAGTCCGGGTGGCAGCTCACCAGGCGCAGCACCGCTTCCGTGCTCTGGTGCCAGATGTTCTCGAAAATCTCACGCGCATAGGCGTCCAGCCCGCTGAAGGGCTCGTCGAGCAGCAGGATATTCCCGCACGCTTCTTTCACCGAGTGTTCGGCGACGATCAGGTGGGTCTTGCGGCGGTTGCCGGTGGAAAGTTTGCCGTAGGGCTTGTGAAGATCCAATTCAACGCGGTCCGCCAGCTCGTTCGCAGCTTTCAGGCGGGAGGCCGGCAGCAAGGATTTAAAAATTCCCCCCGCGGTGATTTCGGGATCGAAGCGGAGATCTTCGGGCAGATACTGCATTTTTCCCTCCGCTTCAAACGCGCCTTCCACCTGCTTCAGGGTTTTAGCCAAAGTCCGGAGGAGGGTGGTCTTGCCGCGGCCGTTGCGGGCGATGAGGAAATGCGTTCCTCCGTTCAGCACGATGTCTTCCGGGGCCGTGGCAAGGGGCGTGCCGTAACCAATGGTCAGGCCTGCTCGGAGCTTTAGCGTTGGGGACTGCGGATTCATGCCTTTTGCAGCGTTTTCTCTTCTGCTTCTAGAGATTACGGGTGAATACTCAAGTTTAATTAAATATTTGGGGCGCCGTTGGATCTAGGCTTTAGTAATTTTTTGAGAACGAATCAATAAATTTTTGAACATTTTCCAAACATCTTGGTCATCAGACGATAAGGGAAACCTCCTAACACCGATAGTCAATGCTCTAACGAGCTTTTTTACCTGCCAAACACTGGTTTGACCTGTAAAATGAGATCGGAATATTGGGAGGTCCAAAATTTTGCGATTTCCGACGGGTCCGGTGGCCTCGCCGGGGCTCCCCGGCCTTGCCCGCGAAAATAGTTTGGATTCCGCGTGACCACCGGGGGGTCGCTGTTACAACCCGCGCACCGAGCACGCATGGGAGCAAAGCTGACTTACCGGCAGGCCGGGGTGGACACGCGCAGAGCGGCCGCCTTGGTGGGTGATATTAAGAGCCACGTGGCCCGCACGCAGCAGAACCGCAAGCTCCTCGGAGCTTTCGGGCTCTTCGCTGCGTGTTACGATCTGAGCTCTTATAAAGAGCCGGTGATCGTGACCGGTTGCGACGGGGTGGGGACGAAGCTGGAACTGCTCCTGGAGCACGACCTGCTTGAAACCGCCGGAAAGGATCTGGTGGCGATGAGCGTGAACGACATCCTCACTACCGGCGGCGATCCCTTGCTCTTTCTCGACTACATCGGGATCGCTGCTCTCGATGAGGAAAAGATCACGCGCCTGATCGGCGGCATGGCCGACTACCTTGCGTCCTGCGACTGTATTCTGGCCGGTGGCGAGACCGCCGAGATGCCCGGGATCGTCCCGCCGGATGTGATCGAGCTTTCCGGATTTTGCATCGGCTGTGCGGAGAAGCCGGGCCTTGTCGATCCCTCCTCGCTGCGGGTGGGCGACGTGCTGGTAGGCTACAAGTCCGCCAGCATCCATGCCAACGGCTGGAGCCTCGTGCGCCGCGTGCTGCAGGAGCATCCCGGCTGCGTGAGCGACGAGGAACTGCTGGGCTTCCTGGAGCCGACCCGTCTCTACCATGATGTGGTGCGCGACATTCGCGCGGCCGGGGTGACGCCCAAGGCATACTCCCACATCACCGGCGGCGGCCTCCCTGAAAATCTGGAGCGCCTCTTCCGCGGCTTTGGCGCCGATCTGGAAATTCCGGCTTGGGATCTCCCCGGCATCGGCAAGCTGCTCGCCCACGTCGATCAGGACGACCGCTTCCATACCTTCAACATGGGCATCGGTTGGGTGGCCATCGTTTCTCCCGATCAGGCGGAAGCGGTCCTTTCCGCCGGCCCCGGCGGTACCATTTTGGGTACCTTGGTTGACACCGAGGGGGTTCGGGTGAAAGTCCGCGGCGAGTGAGCCCCAGCAGCGACACATGAGCGACTTCCTGAAGCACGAATGCGGAATCGCCGCCGTAAGGCTCCGCAAACCGCTGGCCTACTACTACGACCGCTACGGCACCGCGTTGTGGGGATTCCACAAGCTTTTCCTGCTGATGGAAAAGCAGCATAACCGCGGCCAGGATGGCGTGGGCATCGGCTGCGCAAAGCTGAATATGCCGCTCGGGCAGCCTTACGTCTTCCGCCGGCGGGACAGCGAGCGGGACGGACTGGCGAACATTTTCCGGAAGGAGATGAAATCCTTCCACA
>CAMPGU010000257.1 GCA_946885645.1 uncultured Haloferula sp. | reverse complement strand
TCTAAGCCCTTCTCCGGGGGTCTTCTACTTTTACAAGACCTTCTTTCGTGAACGGTTAGCAGACGCCCTTTGAAATTAATTCAAAAGTGGCGGAGAGAGTGGGATTCGAACCCACGGTGAGTATTACCCCACGTTCGATTTCGAGTCGAGTGCCTTAAACCGAGCTCAGCCATCTCTCCTTTTTGCGGTCGGGGGCGGGAAAGTAGCAAGGTGCGGCGGCTTGTAAAGCCTCCGCTCGCCGATTCCGCGGGAGGCCTACTCCTCCTCGTCCGCTTCCATCGCAGCCGCCAGTGAATGCTTGGCAGGCTCCGGTAGCGCCGGCCCCGATGCCGGTGCGGGACGGTGGACGACACCGGGAAGGGCGGGCGCCGCCGGAAGGCTCCGCCGCACCGCTTCGCGGGAAATGAAATCCACGAGAGTTCCGGAAAAGAGCACCGCGGCAGCGGCCAGGCCCATTCCGATCACCCACCAGCGGTCGGCGAGACGCGGGCTGCCGAAGCTTGCTTCACAATCGACCGCTGCCGCCTGCGCCCGCGGGGGTGCGGCGCGGCGGGCTGATGGCGGGAGGATCTCGAAAGCGGGGTGGATCGTCGGCGTCTCGAGGGCCAAGTCCGGCATCGGCAGACCGGCGTCGGGAGGCGTCTTTGATCGGAAAGGCGACTGACCGGGAAAGGGGACATCGGCGCGGCCAGCAAAGGAATCGAAGTCATCGGCGGGCAGACACTCCACCGGCAGCCCGGCGCGGCCGCCGAGCAGGACGTTGCGCACATCGCCGGGGGAGACGAAATCCTCGCAGGCGACATGGGAACCCGCCGGTTCGTCGCCGCGCGGGCTCACCGGCAGGGGGGCTAGGTCATCGGGAAGAATCACGGCGGAAGAAAAAGTTACCCCATGCTGTAGGCCGATTACTCAGGGAGGGTCAATAATCATTTTTTCTTAAATATCTCCGGGCTTTTTCAAAAAAGGCCTGACTCCGCCCTTATCGGAATGCTTCCTTCATGGGCATGCACGCCTCCGTCGTCATGACCGTTCTCGCCGCGGATCGCCCGGGGCTCGTTGCCGCCCTTTCCGAGACCATCGCCGCGCACGGCGGGAGCTGGCAGGAGAGCCGGATGGCGCGGCTCGCGGGACAATTCGCGGGCATCGTGCGGGTCGAGTGTCCCGCGCTCCAGGCGGATGCGCTGGTGGCATCCTTGATCGGTTTGGAGAGCCAGGGGATCTCCGTGCAGGCGAAGCGCGAGGAATCCGCCGCCGCTCCCGTCCGGGAAACGCTTTCGCTCGATGTAATGGGCAACGACCGCCCGGGAATCATCCGGGCGCTCTCCGCTGCGATCGCAGGAGCGGGAGCGAACGTCGAAGACCTCTCCACCTCCCTGGAGAGCGCGCCCATGGCCGGTCACCCGATCTTCCGCGCTCAAGGCCTCGTTTCGCTGCCACCGGAAGGCGATCCGGCAGCGCTGATCGCGGCGATCGAGAAACTCGGGCCCGATCTCTCCGTTTCCATCGAACGCTGAGAAGGCTCAGGCCGGGATGATCCGCGCGATCCACGCGATCATCTGCGCCCCCGGAATCATCAGGAAGTGGGCCAGCACGGTGCCGAGCAGGCGGCTGCCCGCCATGCCGAAAACCGCCGCGCGCAGGCGGGAGTCTCCCTCCGTGTCCTTCGCCGCTCCATCGGTCACATAGGAGAGGTAGGGATCGACGAAGGCGAAGAGCATGATCGTGCCGAAGAAATTCACCACGGCCGAAAGCTGCCCGGTCGTCATCCGCAGATCCGGCGCGAAAACCCCCGCATAAAGGGAACTCAGGACGCCGGTGGCCAGCAGCGCGGAGCCGATGACATTCATCGTGAAGATATTCCACGGCAGGCGGTGCGCGGTGCCCAGGAAGCCGAAATTCGCCTTGGAGGGGACGGCCCAGGAAGATCCAAGGGCCTTCAGACCCGGGCCGCTGAGGGCGAATTTCACCATCCGCGGCAGCGAGGGGTAGCGGTCGAAGGACGCCACCACCCGGGTCACGTAGCGCTGGAAGCTCGGGATGAGCGCCGCGCCGATCAGGGTCGCTAGGCTCGCGGAGAAGATCAGGAGGTGGAAATCGTGCTTCAGGGACTCCGCCGCTTCGTAGAGGCTGGACTCCACCCGCTTCGAGAGGGCCGGCGTCAGCAAGGTATTCGAGGTGCGGGAAACGAGCACCAGGATATTGAAGATCGACAGACAGAAGGCCACCTTCCCCGTCCGCGCCCCGGCGATGCGGACCCCGTAGGAGAGGGTTGCGATCAGGTGGATGACCGCGATGAAAAAGCAGAGGTAGTAGATCGACATCCGGCGAAAGCTGGATGCGCTTTAGCCCCCGTGCCGCCCGGCGTCAACCCAAGCACCCCTTCTCTCGAAGCCGGGGATTGAACCGCGGCTCTTCCGCAGTATCCTCCGGCCGCCGCATGGAACACGAACTGACCGATCTCGTCCGCACCGAAATCCTCGATACGGCGGAGCCCCTGACATCACGGAGCGATCTCTTCTCCGCCGGGCTCGATTCGATGGGCATCATGCAGCTTCTCCTCGCGATCGAGGACCGGTACGGCGTCGCGATCGATCCCGCGGATCTTTCCCGCGAGAATTTCTCGACCGGCGAGAAGATCGCCGCCCTTGTCGCCGAAAAACAGGCCGCATCCAGCCGCTGAATTCCCGTCCCGTGCCGGCAGCGACCCCCACTTCCCCGCCCCTGCGCACCACGTGCAGCGATGGCTTTCTTCTCGGGCTGGAGAGCCTCATGCGCCGCACCGGCCAGGGCAGGCATCTGGCCGCGACCGTGCTGGAGTGCGAAGGGGCACCGGATCTCGCCCGCGTCCGCCGCGCGGCGGAGACTTTCGGCCGCGATCATCCGGTCCTGCACGCGAGGAATACCCGCAGCAAGAAAGATTGGGTCGCGCGGTGGCGGACCGACGAAGTGCTTCCCCGGACCATCCCGGTGAAATCGTGGCACCTGCCGGGAGCGCGGCCGGAAGGCGATGAGGTGGCTTCCTTGGAAGATCTCATCCACCGCTCGGTCAATGGAGTGGATATCGACATCCACGCGCCCGGACCGAATCTCCTCTTTCACGTTGTGACGCTTTCTGCGGAGCGCTGGGCGCTGGTCCTGGTGTGGAGCCATTCGCTGATGGATGCCATGGGCATGACGAAGTTCCTCCGCTTGCTGGCGTCGGAGGAACCGGGAAGCGCAGGCCCGGCCGGTGAGCCGGCACCCGGACTACCCGTTTCCGAGCTCTACAAGCGGGCCTTCCCGATGATCGAAGAGATGCGGAAGTTTCCCGCATGGCGCATCCGCTCGCTGCATCGCAGGGGCGTGCGGCCGGGGGAAAGCCGCTTCCACGTGGCGAAGTTCGGCGTCGGAGAAACCGCCGCGATCCGCGCGAAGATGGCCGCGACCGCGGGCGAGCTGCTGCTGCTCCCCTACTTCGCCTGCTGCGCCGCCCGGGCGGTGCAGGCGGTGATCGCGGCCCGGCATCCGGAGGAGCAAGTGTCCATCCTGCTCAGCCTGCCCGTGCAGCGCCAGAACGATCCCGCGAAGCGCCCGCTCTTCAGCAACCACATGGTGCCTTATACCCTCCTGCTCACGCCGGAGGAGCTGGCAGACCTCAAGCCCGCCGCCAGCGCTCTCTACCGCAAGTATGCGGACTTCATGCGCCGGAAGCTGCCCGCCGCGATGGACGCCCTGATGCAGATGATGGAGCGCTGCCCCTCGCGCTTCTACAATCTGCCCGCCTTCATCTACATGCGGGGAGAAATCTGCAGCCTCTTCCATTCCCACACCGGCGCCTTCCTGCCCGGGGTGGAAACGCTCTTCGGCAGCCGCATCCTGAACGGCTACCATGTGCCCTCGGTAAGCGCCCCCCCGGGCATCGGCATTTTCTTTTCCGAACACGCGGGCCAGCTCACGATGACCCTCTCGTGGAAAGCCGGCTGTCTTTCGCCGCTCGAGCTGGACCTGCTGAAAACCACCCTCGCCCGGGATCTGGGCACCTCTGTGCCGTGAATCTCATCGAAGAAATCGCACGCCGCCACCCTCCCTCGGCCCTCGCCGTGGCCAGCGGGGAGCGGCTTGTCACCTACGGCGAACTTTTCGAGCACGCCCGCGAAATTGCGGCGCTCCTGCAGCAGCACGACGACACCGGGAGGATCGCCCGCATCGGCCTGCAATGCCCCAATGGCGTCTCCTACATCATCCTCTCGATGGGTGTTTTGCTGGCGGGCGCATGTCTGGTGCCTCTGGCGGAGGAGCTTTCGGAAGCCGAGCGCGCGGAAATCGCCGGGACCACGGCCCTGGATCTCATTTTGGCCGCCGGAGATCTGCCGTGGCGCGGGGCCGGAGCCGTCGCCCTTTCCTCCGAAACCGACGGCACCTCGTGGAAGCTCCACCGCTGTCCCGGATGCGAACCCCTGTTTCCCGAGGGAGAATTCCAAGCGCTCAATCCCGCCTTCATCCGCTTCAGTTCCGGCACCACGGGCAGAAGCAAGGGCGTGGTGCTTTCCCACGAAACCCTCCTCGCCCGCATCACGGCGGCGAACGAAGGCCTCCGCATCGGGCCGCAGGACCGCGTCCTGTGGATGCTTCCGATGGCCCACCATTTCGCGGTCTCCATCGTTCTCTATCTACACGCCGGTGCCACCACGGTGCTCGAGCATTCCCCGCTGCGGGAGGATATCCTGGCCACGGCAGAGCGGCAGGAAGCCACCGTGATCTACGGCTCGCCCTTTCACTTTGCCATGCTCGCCGGGGATGCCGGGCCGTTCCGATGGCCCTCCCTGCGCCTCGCGGTAGCCACCGCGGCGGCGCTGCCGGAAGCCACTGCCAGGGCCTTCGATCAACGCTTTGGAAAGCCGCTCCACCAGGGGCTCGGTATCATCGAAGTGGGTCTTTCGGTCCTCAATCTGGATGCCGCCCGGGAAAAGCCCGACTCGCTGGGCAAAGCTCTGCCCGCCTATGAGGTGGCGCTCTTCGATGACGAGGGCCGTCCCGCCGGAGAGGAGCAAGCCGGGGAATTCCACGTGCGCGGCCCCGGGCTGCTGGACGCGTATCTGGTCCCCTGGACGCCATCGCCGCTTCGGGACGGCTGGTTCGCCAGCGGGGATCTGGTCCGGCGCGATGGCGACGGCTACCTTTTCCTCATCGGCCGCAAGAAAGCGGTGATCAACGTCGCCGGGATGAAGATTTTTCCGGAGGAGGTCGAGCGTGTGCTCAACGAGCATCCTTCGGTCGCCCGCTGCCGGGTGATCGGCCGCGACCATCCGCAAATGGGCCAGGTGCCGGTGGCGGAGGTGATCCCCGCCGATGCCTCGCTGCCGCCGAAGCCGGTCGAGCTCCAGCGTCACTGCCGCGCCCTCCTTTCCGCCTACAAGGTGCCGATGCAGTTCAAGATGGTGGAATCGCTCCCGCTCACCGCTTCCGGCAAGCTCCGGCGTGTCTCAAGCAGCGAATAGAGGCACGGGCTTCATCGACCGTGCCTGCGGAAATTGCCACCATCGGAGAATCCCGCCGCTTTTGACTTCGCCACCGGCCCGGATCGAAAGAAACTGCCGCCGCATGCCTCCTGATCTTGCCATCGTCGGAGCAGGTCCCGCGGGATCCACTCTCGCCGCGCTGCTCGCCCTGCGGGGTTTCAAGGTGCTGGTCTTCGATGACGCCAAGCGTCCCGACCTGCTCGTCGGCGAGTCCCTGGTGCCCGCGACCGTCCCCGTCATGCGCCAGTTGGGCATCGAGGACCGGGTGGCGGCCTATTCGCAGCACAAGCCGGGCGTCACCTTCCTGCACCGTCACGGCAGCCGCATCGACTTCCATTTCGGCCCGATCGCGAAGTGCCTGCCGACGTATGCAT
>CAMPGU010000256.1 GCA_946885645.1 uncultured Haloferula sp. | reverse complement strand
GGTTTAAAACGCCGCCGTCTAACAAGATACCGTTAGGAAGTCCAAGCGCCGGAAGGAAACTATTTCGACCCATTTTCGCGGGTTCACTAAACTCCCCGCCCGACGGGCACATAATAGGGGCGATGCCGGCACAGGTTCCCATGCGCATTCCATGCGTGCCCCCGTTTCTGGCCAAGTGCCATCGCTCCTGTCCCGCGTGACCTACCTTGAGGCGCGTCATCGGCCGATCTCCCGGCTGACCGTGCACCTTTGCCTTATCCGATCCCGATGAATAAACCATTGCCCACTCCGAACCGCGATTTCAGCGGTCAGCCCCGTCCTCGCTTGCTTCCCGCCTTCCTCGCCTTGGCCGTCACCGGTTCAGCCGTCGTGCAGGCCGTGGAGGTCTCCTACCAATACTATCGCTTCACGCCGACCAAGAACCGGACGGACACCCAGAATCAAACGCAGCTGTCGGAGTTCGAGTTCCACCTCCGCGGGGTGAAGGTGGATCACACCCCGCTGACCGCGCCGGGTGCCGTGACCGGGGGCACGAATGCTCCCGATGCCAACGAAGGGGCGTCCAAACTTGTCGATGGAAACGTCAACACCAAGTGGTTCAGCAATACCAAGGAGCCGGTGGTTTTCAACTTCGGGACGCCGACGACCATCGACTCCTACCGCTTCGCGACCGCCAACGACTCCCTGGACCGCACGCCGATCCAATGGACCATCGAAGGCAGCAACGACGGCACCAATTACCTGATGGTGGACGCCCGGAACGGCGGCGACAATGCCACGCCCACGGCCTACTTCACCTTCCGGCCGATCCTGATCACCACCCCGCCGGCGGCCACCACGCCCCTGCCGGTCTTCGGCAGCTTCAACACCACGGCGACCGAGGTGGACACCAGCGTGGAAGGCCAGCCGGTTTATCAGGCCTTCCCTTCCATCGTGAAGAACGCGGGCCCGGGAACGAGCTTCTCCTGGCAGGTCAACACCACCGCCAATAGCGTGCCTACCGGCGTGACCCTGCTGCCGGAGAACCCCGCGGGGCTCGGCGACGCCGGGACCTACGCCCAGGCCGTCATCGCGCCGGATGTCTTCACGGATTACACCCTCACCGCCACCACGGCGGCCGGTACCGCCGCGCTGAACCACAAGATCCGCGCGGTGCCCGGCGGCAGCGCCACCGCGCGCTACATCCGCTTCCAGGCAACCACCCTGCGCGGCGGCCAGAACTCGAACCTCGTCCAGGTGGCCGAGATCGAGTTCTTCAACGGCGAGACCAAGCTCGGCGTGGTCTCCGTGGAGAATCCCTCCGGCAACAACAACAACAACGCCAACGAAGTCGCCGCCAAGATCATCGACGGTGATTTCCGGACGAAGTGGCTCAACCACAACAACGCGCCGCTGATCTTCGACCTGGGGGAGACTCCCCTGACCTTCGACAGCTACCAGTTGACCACCGGAAACGACGGCGCGGACCGCGACCCGGTGCGCTGGGTGATCGAGAAGAGCGACGACGGCATCAACTGGAGCCTGGTGGACAACGTGTACAATTACACGCCGCCCTCCCAGCGCCGCGCCAAAAGCGGCCTGATCCCGGTTTCAGGCATCACCACGCTGGACTGGGCGGGTGGCACGGACGGAGTCTGGGATACCGCCAACACCAACTGGGTGACTTCGGGAACCGTCACGCCCGCAGCCTACGGCAACGGCGTGAACGTGGTCTTCGGCGCGGCGGGTAACAATCGCGACATCACCCTGTCGGAGGCGCTTTCGCCGAACTCCGTCTCGGTCATCAACACCGAGGCCACGCCCTACAGCATCGGCGGCACGGCCCCCATCACCGGCCAAGCCGACTTCTTCAAGCGCGGCAGCGGCGAGGTCACGCTCAAAGGCGCGAACTCCTTCTTCGGAGCTGTCTATCTCTCCGGAGGCAGCACGGTAGTGAATCACGCCGAGGCGCTGGGCACCCGCAGCGCCACCAACCGCCTGGACCTCTCCGGAGGTGCCGAGTTGCGCATCGCGACAAATGCCGCGAGCGACCGCAGGCTGCGGATCGGGTCCGGCGGCGGCACCATCAACGTGGATGCCGGCGTCAGCTTCACGAAGTACGGCCCGCTCGATTTCCTCGGCACGCTGACGAAGAGCGGCGAAGGCACGCTGCAATTCAACGGCTACAGCGGCGGCGGCTCCGCCTTCGCGCCGGACGATATCGTGGTGAACGAGGGCACGCTGGAATTCAACGCGGCGGTGGGCTATTTCAATAGCCGTCCGGCCGGCCCGCAGGGGGCGGATAGCGTCAAGCTGACGGTGAACACCGGAGGCACGGCCCGCTTCCTGATCGCGAATGCCCTGGGCGGCGATTACGTGAACCGTCAGTCCTCCCTGGAACAGGTGCGGATCCTCGGCGGCACGCTCGATCTGGCAAGCGGCTTCAACTACATCCACAACGGCTTGGCCCCTTCCGGTGAAGGAAGGATCGTCCTGCAAGGCGGCGTCCTCACCGGCAGCGGACAAATCGAACCGGCCAACGAAGAGGGCGATGTGCCGCAGGTGACTACCACCTTCACCGTGCTGGCGAGCCCGGAGTCGTCGTTCATCGCGGGAACCGGCGCGCTGGCCATCAATCCCGGCAACTCCTCGCTCACCATCGACGTGGCGGACGGCGAAGCCGCGGAAGACCTGATCATCTACAAGGCGATCCAGGGCTCCCGCCCGTTCACGAAGCTGGGTGCGGGGACCATGTCCATCGCGGCCGCGGAAAATAGCTACAACGGTCCTCTCACCGTCTCCGGCGGCACGGTCCGGCTCGCAGGCAGCATCGGCAGCACGGACGCCGGCTCCACCTTGAGCCTGGCGGCGGGAACCACGCTGACGGGAACCGGCGCCTTCAACGGCACGGCCACGCTCGACGGCACGGTCGTCCCCGGCGATGAATTCATGCCCCAGGAGAGCATCGGGCTCGGCAATACGACGCTGAACGGCACGCTCGAGCTGGATATCGACGGCGATTTCCACGACCAGGTGGCGGTGACGGGCACCCTGGCCCTGGGCGCTTCCGCGGTTCTGGAAGTCTCCGGCACCCTCACCCAGCCGATCTATCCGATCATCACCCACAGCGGCACCCGCACGGGCACCTTCACCGGCTTCACCGCTCCCGCGGGCTATACGCTGGTCTATGGCGCATCGGCGATCTCGCTCGTCGCGGAAGGCACCTCGGCCTACGACGCGTGGGCTGCCGGGCTCAGCGATCCTTCGCCCGAGGCCGATATCGACGGCGACGGCCTGTCGAACGTGCTGGAGTTCGTGCTCGATTCCGATGCCAACGCGAGCAGCACCGGCGACGCGCCGACCGCGACCCGCAACGAGCAGGGAGACTTCGTCTTCACCTTCGTGAGAAAGGCCTCCGCCGCCTATCTCAACCCGGCGATCGAATACAGCACGACGCTTGAAGGCGATGCCTGGACGACCTTCGCGGGGCAGGCCCAGGAGGACACGCCTTCCGCCGGCCTGACCACGGTCACCGCGACCCTGCCAGCCTCGCTGGCAGGCCCCGGGGGCAAGCTCTTCGCCCGTTTGAAAGTGGAGGTTCCGGTTAATCCCTGATCCCCCTTCTGTCGATAGCCGCCACCGGTGCAAGCCGGTGGCGGCTTTTTTTGCGGGCGGGTGCCCGGAAGGCCTGACGCCTACGGCCAGGCGAGCTGGAAAGTGACGATCACGGAAGCGTGATCGCTCGGCCAGGTGTTGTCCCGCGTGCCGGATACATCGTCTCCATAGACATAGCCGCTATTCTCCACGCCGTTGGTGAAGATCTCCGCTGCCACCGGCGTTGCCGGCGTTCCTCTGTGGAAGACGAAATCGATGCGGTCCTGCGGCTCGGCCCCGTTGTTATAAATCGGCGACCAGGTGATACCGGGCTGCGAGACAGGATTCGGATGGATCTGCCGGAAGGAGTCCGCCATCCCGGCATTCGCCACGGCGACCGTCACAGGCCACTGGACCACCTTGCCATAGTGGGCGGAAGCGTTTGCCGGGGTCCAATCGAGGTGCGAGGGGCAATTGAGATCGCCCGTCAGGAAGACCGGCACGGTATTCGCCGCCGACAAGTGGTTGCTCATGCCGCTGAGGACGCCGGCGATCTGCTCGTCCCGCTGGGATGCCAGCTCTTCGGCGAGCACCGTGGCATTCGTGGAGCCCGCCCGCTTCGCCTCGTAGGGCCCGTAGTGCAAGTGGTCGAGGTGGGTATTGAAAATCACGATCTCGCGCAGCGGCTGGCTGCACAGGCGGATGCGGGCGCCCTTTGCCACGCCGTCCGCAGCCGTATAGGCGGCGGTGATGGGATAGCGGCTCGCGATGCCGCTGTCCCCCGCGCCCGTGGGGCTGTAGTACCAGCCGAGCTCTTCGGCGATGGTTTGCACGCGATATGCGTTCGAGCCCGAGGTGCCATCCACCGTTTCCTGGGTGCCGATGATGTCCACGTCCGCCTCGATGATCGAGCGGATGCCCTTGGCAGCCCCCTGGTTCATCCGGCTCCAGCCGTGCCAGAGATTGTACGACATTACCCGTAGCTCCGCCACTTGCTCCTGCCCCGCGGCGAACACCGGGATGGACATGGCAGCCGTGCTGGAATTCC
Source organism: uncultured Haloferula sp. (assembly GCA_946885645.1). The sequence goes on along the minus strand of CAMPGU010000256.1, from coordinate 1,336 downwards.
CCAGCAGATCCGTCGCGCGCAGCACGAATTCATTGGTCCCCGCGCTCCCGGTCGGAGGGGTTCCCGAGATCGCGCCCGCCGCGGAAACCTGAAGCCATGCGGGGCCGGACACCTTCGAGAAAGCCAGCGCGTCGCCCGGATCGGGGTCATACGCGTACGCCTGGACTTTTCCGGAGTAGGCCTCGCCCACGACGCCGTGGCGCAGGACAAAGCCGTCCACCACCCATTCCGGAAGCGCGGGTCCGCCTGTCGGCGTCACGCTGAAGAGCGCGGGCCCGGCAATCTTCGTGTAGCCGTCCGACGCCAGGAACCAGGCCTTGTAATTGCCCGGAGCGAGCACGGGATTGGCAAAGGTCACGCTGCCGCTCTTGAGATTGCCTCCCGCGGTCCGGGTGCCGTTGGTGTAGAGCCAATCGAGGTAGGTTCCGGTGGAGGGCTTGGTGATGCTGGCGGGAAAAAGCCCGATCCAGTCATTGCTGTTGCCCGGCCCGCCGCTGAAGGTGGCGGTGATCGGGCTGCCCGCGGGATAGGACGCCGCGTCCAGAGTGATGGACTTCGGCGCCGCTGAAGCGGTCGCCAGGAAGGCGAGGGCGCACACGGCGCCGGAGGCTAGGATCTTCTTCATGGCAAGGGACGATATCGATGACGGGAGGCTAAGATCGGCAAGGTGCGCTAGCGGGCAATGAAATTCCGGGCATCCAGCCCTTCATCCAGTTCCCCGGTACCATCCAGCCAAGCGGCAAGCCGCGCGGCAACACCGGGGGCATAGAGCGAGCCCTTCGATCCGAGTCCATTGAAGACGATACGTCCGTCCGGCAGCGGTCCGATCACCGGCTGGCTCTTCCGGACAATCGGCCGGATACCGGCCTCCTGCGCGGTGACTTCAAAATCACCTCCGCCCAAAAGACAGAGGATCTCCTCCACCCGGGCCCTCCCTTCCGGAGTCGGGCAGCCGTCCAGCCGGTCCCACACGTAAGTGGAACCCGCCTTGAAAATGCCACCGCCGAGGGGCACCAGCCAACCGCCGCCGCCGATCCGGATGTGATCGTCACGCCATGAGGGCGCTCGCACGGTCAGGATTTCTCCTTTCGCGCAGCGGTGGCCTCCCAACCTGCCCGCCATCAGCCCGGCAGCCCCTTCGCATAGCACGGGTGCCGCAGCACCCGCGGAGGAGGTCCGCGCGGCGGCGAAGAAAGCCCGCGTGCCCCCGCAGAACTCGCGCACGGCCACCCGACCGCCGCCTTTTAAAACAACCGCCGCCCGCCAGCCGGGCACCTCTTCCACCACGGGCTCCACCCATTCCCCCGCCCCGCCCAGCTTGGCGGCCACCTTCTCC
>CAMPGU010000255.1 GCA_946885645.1 uncultured Haloferula sp. | reverse complement strand
CCATCTGGCAAACACGGGTTCCTCGTTCATTCTCGGGATGCGGATCCACCTCGCGAAAGGGATCGACAACGAGCGGCTGGAGCGGGCCGCCCTCACCATCCTGCTTTACGAGCGGGCGCTGCGCGGGGCCGATCCGAAGAGCTACGATGAAGTCCTCGTGATCCGGCCCTGGCTGGTGGAGGGCTTGATCGAGGCGGGGAAATGGCGTGCCAACCGTGCCGACCGCCGGTTGTACGAGGGCGTCTTCAAACAGGGCGGCGGCTTCACCCTCGATGAACTCTTCGAGGTCTCCGACAAGAATCTGGCCCGGCTCGATAGCGCGTCGAAGCTGACCTTCCGCGCGCTCTCGGGCGCGCTTGTGATGGCCTTGCTTGAGCAGCCTCACGGTCGCGGGGCTTTCCGTTCGTTCTGCGGGGAGGCCGCCCGCTTTTCCGGGGAGATGCCGGTATTGCTCCGCAAGCACTTCCCGGAGCTGAACCTGTCCGAGAAGAGCTTGGCGAAATGGTGGGCCCTCACCCTCGCCAAGCTGGTGCAGCCCAAGCTTACCGAAGTGCTCTCCGTCCAAGAGACCGAGCGGGATCTCGGCGATGCGCTTCAATTCCACACCCGCGATGCCGAGGGCAATGCCGTGAATCGGGACATCGCCGCGTGGGAGACGATTGCCCGCCTGGAACCGGAGGAACGCGCTGAAGCGGTGAAGCCGGCCGACGAAGGAATCATTCGCCTGAGCTACCGTTGCTTTCCGTCTTACCAACCGATCTTGCGGGAGTATCAGCAGATCCTGCGCGATCTCGTCGCCGGGGAGCATGGGGAGATCGCCGGGAGAGTCGCGGAGCTTTCCGAACAGAGGAAGCTCCGGATCGACCGCGCCCTCCGCGCGCGTGACTATCTCGACTTCATCGAGATTTCCCAAGCCCGGGAGCTCAGCGGGGAGTTCGAGGACTACATGCGCCTGAAAAAGGAGCTGGAGCAGCGGCCCCGCGCCCCGCGGCACGACCGGGTAACCGAGACCCTCGACACCATGCAGAGGACGTACGAATCCCGCCGCAAGCGTTAGATACGGTCAATTTCCGGCCGCGAAAAGGGGCTGGTTTGACAAGCCCGGGGGGTGCCAACAGTCTCGCGCGCGTGAGCACCACCATCCAGAGCAGCCCCTTGGAAGCGCTCCACGTCCGTCTCGGCGCCCGCATGGTGCCCTTCGCGGGCTGGAATATGCCCGTCCAATACACCTCCATTTTGGACGAGCACGGTGCGGTCCGCTCAACCGCGGGAATCTTCGACATTTCCCACATGGGGCAATTCGTCGTCACCGGTCCCGGGGCCCTCGTCTGGCTGAACCGGATGCTGGCGAACAACGTCGCCAAGCTCTCCCCCGGTCAGGGGCAGTATTCGTTCCTCTTGAATGAAAAGGGCGGCGTGATCGACGACCTGATTGTCTATCGCACGGGGGCAGACGCCTTCTTCCTCGTCGTGAATGCCTCCATGATCGAGGAGGACGTCTTCTGGATGGCAAAGCATCAGCCGGACGACGTGGAATTTTCAAACGAAAGCGCGTTGTGGGCGGGCATGGCCGTGCAAGGTCCGGAGTCTGCCGCGGCTTTCGCGAAAGCATGTCCGGGCCGCGAGCTCCCGCCGCGCAACGGCATCGCCCGCTTCCCTGTCGAGGGCGGCGAGGCGGTGGTGTGCCGCACCGGCTATACGGGGGAGGACGGATTCGAGTTCTTCTGCCCCGCGGCCGAGGGCGAAAAGTGGTTCCGGCAATTCATCGATGCGGGTGCGAAGCCCTGCGGGCTCGGTGCCCGGGATAGCCTGCGCTTGGAAATGTGCTATCCGCTCAACGGCTCGGATCTTTCCCCGGAGCGCACGCCGATCGAGGCGGGGCTCGGCTTCTTCGTGGATCTCGAAAAGGGCGATTTCATCGGCCGCGAAACCCTCGCCAGGCAGAAAGCCGAAGGCCCGGCGCAACGGCTCGCCGCGCTCCAGTACACCGACAAGGGTGCGCCCCCGCGCTCGCACTATTCCGTGTTGGACGCGGGCGGCCAGGTCGTTTCGGAACTCTCCAGCGGGGTGCTTTCGCCCAGTCTGGGCAAGGGCATCGGGATGGCCTACCTGCCCGCCGATTTGGCGAAGCCCGGCACCGACCTCTTCGTGGATGTCCGCGGCCGCCGCTTCCCGGCGAAGGTCGTGAAGAAACCGTTTTACAAGCCCGCCACCCAAAAAGCATAAGCTTCCAGTATCCGATGAACGTTCCACAGAATCTCCGCTACAATACGTCCCACGAGTGGGTCCTCCTCGAGGGCGACGTCGCCACCATCGGAATTTCCGATCACGCGCAGGAAGAACTCACTGACGTCGTCTTCGTCGAACTGCCGCCCATCGGAAAAACGGTGGACGCCGGAGATCCCACCGCCGTGGTGGAGTCCGTGAAAGCCGCGAGTGACATCTACGCGCCGATCGCGGGCGAGGTCGTGGAAGTGAACGATGCCGTGGAGGCCGATCCTTCGCTGGTCAACAGCGATCCCTACGGAAGCGGCTGGATCTTCAAGGTGAAGATCAAGGATGCCGCCCAGCTCGATACTCTCCTCGATGCCGCGGGCTACGAGGCGCTGATCGGCTGACCTGGGCGGGCTCGGGTCATCGACGTTCCCGGCTTAAGGCAGGATCTTGCGCATTACCTCCGCCACATCCCGGGCGGAGTGATTGCGGAGAAATTCCTCATGTCTTCCCGGCACCCCGTGGATCTCGATCCTTTGCTTCGCTTTCCAGCCCAGCGTCGGATGGCGGGGTAGCCAGCCCTCGTCCTCCGCCTTCACCAGCACCAGCCGGCCTACCCTGGGCAGCCGCGGTGTGTGGGCGTGAAGAGCCTCCCAATGGCGCGTTGCACGTAGCTTCGTGGCTTCGTCCAGGAGCTCGAGATCGAGCACGCTGCGGATATCGGGAATCGAATTCCGCCCGGGCTTGATCAGGCGGTCCACTCCCGAGGCCGCGGCACGTTGTTTCATCCGCAGGCGGCGCATGGCTTCGGCCGGATCGCGGGAGATGAGGCTCTTCGCGCGCGCAGGCAACCGGGAGACCAGCCGCCACCAGGTGGAAGGTTTCAACAACATCCGCGGGGAACCCCGCGGGCCGGGCGGCGTGGATTCGAGCAGCACCAGCAGTTCCACTTCTTCACCGGCCTCGGTGAGCTGCCACGCGATTTCCGCAGCCAGATTTCCGCCGAAGCAGAAGCCCGCCAGACGATAAGGCCCCCGCGCCTGCACGGAGCGGATTTTCTCGACATGGCAGCGGGCCATTTCGCTGATGAAGCCGAAGGTGCGCATGCCTTCAGCGATGCCGTAGGAAGCAACCGTGTCCCCGAGGAGGCGGGCCGTCTCGCGATAGGGCAGCAGGCCCATGCCGCCGTCCACCAGCGTGTGGACCCAGAAGAGCGGCCGCTCCGATGTCCCGTGACTCAGGCGGATCACGCGGGGCTGGGCGAGATCCGGCGCGGCCCCTTGGCGCAACTGCCGGGCCATACCCGCCGGGGTCGGGCAATCGAAAAGCCAGTCCAGCGGGATGGTGATGCCGATCCGGCGCGAGGCCTCCGCGACCAGTCGGGCCGCGAGCAAGGAATGGCCGCCCAGCGCGAAAAAGTCATCGTCCGGACCCACGCCGCGGCAGTCCAGCACCTCGCCCCAGATCTCCGCGAGCTCCGCTTCCAAGGGGGCGGACTTCAACCCCGCGGCGCCGGGTGCCTGCGGGAGCGTACGCGTGGTCAGGGCCTTGCGATCGATCTTCCCGCTGGACGTCAGCGGCATGCGGTCGATCGCGAGCAGAGGGGCCGGAATCATGTAGTCCGGCAGGCGTTCCCTCAGGTGCGCGGTGAGTTCGGCAGGATCCAGCGCCGCGGAAATGGGACGATACCATCCCACCAGGCGCTGGCTGTCGCCCAGGACCGCGGCGGCTTCTGCCACTCCGAGGTGAGAGAGCATCGCGGCATCGATCTCACCGAGTTCCACGCGGAAGCCGCGGATCTTAACCTGACCGTCCGAGCGGCCGAGGCATTCCAAGGTGCCATCGGCATGCCAGCGGGCCAGATCCCCGGTCCGGTAGAGCTTCGGGTAGGGGACCGGCAGGAGCGGATGAGGAGGCACGAAGCGCTCTTCCGTGAGTTCGGGCCTTCGCCAATAGCCCTCCGCCAGTCCCGCGCCTGAAATCAGAAGTTCCCCCGGCACCCCGGGGGGCACCGGCGCGCCGTCCTCTCCTGTGATGTGGATGCCGGTATTGGCGATCGGGTGACCGATGCCGATGCGTTCGGGGTCTTCGGGGAGGCGCCACAGGCTGGACCAGACGGTGGTCTCCGTGGGGCCGTACATGTTCCAGGTTTCACGGCCCATGCGGGCGAGGCGTTTCGCCAGCGGCAGGTCCATGGCCTCGCCGCCGCAGAGGATCTTCATTCCGGGCGCTCCCGTCCATCCGGCGTCGATCAGCATCCGCCAGGTGGCCGGAGTTGCCTGCATCAGGTCGGGCCTCCCGGTGAAAATCCTGGCCAGCAGCGCGGCGGGATCCCTCGCCGCCTTCCCCGGTACTAGGTCCACCGTACCTCCGGCCACCAGCGGCAGGAAGATCTCCAAAGCCGAGATGTCGAAGGACACCGTCGTCACCGCCAGCAAGCGCTCGCCTTCGCTGAAACCCGGTTCTTCGGCCATCGAGAGTAGGAAATTCGCCAGCGCTCCGTGGGAGACGACCACACCCTTCGGCTTTCCGGTGGAGCCGGAGGTGTAGATGATGTAGGCGGGATCCTCGGCCTGCGGGAGCGGGTTCCGCGGCGCCGCCTTCCCGGTAGCCATCGCACGGTCGAAGGCGATAAAGGGGGCGTCGGGCGGCAAACACCCGGCGAGATCGGGAGAAACCAGCAGGTGTACCGGAGCCTGATCCTCCAGAATGAGCGCGAGGCGCTCGGGCGGATTCGCGGCATCCAGAGGCACATAGGCGGCCCCGGCCTTCCACACCGCCAGGAGCGCCACCGGTAAAAGAAGGTCACGTTCCAGCAGGACCGCCACCCGGTCCCCGGGGCGGACGCCGCGGCCCTGCAGGGCTGCTGCCAACGCCGACGAGCGGGCATCGAGGTCCCCGTAGTCGATGGAATCCTCGCCGCAGAGGATCGCGGTGCGTTTCTTCAGCCGTGCGGCCGTCGCCGAGATCAGCGCCGGAGCGGTCTTTTTCGGGAATTCGCGGCGGATCGCCCCTTGCCCGATGCCAAAAAGCTTACGCCGGTCCGCTTCCGAAAGGCTTTCTATCTCCCGGACCGGCCGTTCGGGATCCGCACAGACGGCGTCGAGGGTTGCCAGGTAGCGGTCGAGCATGGCCGCCGCGGTCTCGGGGCGGAAGAGATCGCTCCGGTATTCCAGCACGATCTGCTGGCGGTCGGTGAGAACGAAGTAGATCAGGCTGAGATCGAACTGCACCGCGCCCCGGTGCGCGAGGTAGGGGCGGCAATTCAAGCCGCCCGCCCACTGTTCGGTGATTGGCAGTTCCTGATGGTCGAACATCACCTGCGCCAGGGGCGACCGGTCGCGGGCGCGCTCGGGGCGGACGGCATCGATGATCCGCTCGAAAGGGGCGTCCTGCGCCGCCTGCATCTCGAAAGCGGCTTCCCGCACCCGCGCCAGCAAGGAGGTGAAGGTTTCGCCGGGATCCAAAGCCAGGCGGAAAGGAAGGGTATTCACCAGGGTGCCCACCAGGTCACCCGCGGCTGCATGATTGCGATTGGCCACGGGGACGGCCAGCACCTGATCGCTTCCGCCGCCATGACGGCGCAGCATCAGCATGAAGGCCGCGAGCTGTACCATGAAAGGCGTGCAGCGGTTCCCTTTGGCAAGGGCCGCGATCCGTCCGGCAAGCGGGGGCGGAACGCTTCTATGGATCGCTCCGCCATTCGACGATGGCTTGGCGGGGCGGGGGAAGTCGGTGGCGAGTTCCATCACGCCCGGGTGTCCGGCGAGGCGCTCTTTCCAGTAGGAGATG
>CAMPGU010000254.1 GCA_946885645.1 uncultured Haloferula sp. | reverse complement strand
CTTCCCCGCGGGCTTCGGGCCGAAGGCATCATTCAAGAAGTAGTCCCGCAGATCGTCGTCTTCCAGGGATGGCTCCGGCATATCACCAAGGAACACTCTGTGGATGTTTGTGAGGAAGAGATTCCCTGTCGGCCTCAGTACCCTGACATCATCCTGAATATGGAGGGTGAGCTGGAAATCGTCGCGCCAGTCGCGGCCTTGGTAGCCGTTGTCCGGGAGGATCGGGTCGTTAAAGAAGATCCGAAGCCCATCGAAGTCCGCCCGCAGTCGGTCCAGGACGATGATGTTCGGGGCGATCAGAAGGAAATTACGGGCCAGCTTCGAATCGGCCTCGTAGTGCCGGTGGAAGAAGGACCATGCGATCAACAGGGAAAGCACCTTCGTCTTCCCCGCCCCCGTGGCGAGCTTTAGCACATACCGCGGCCAATTCTCCGGAAACATGCGTAGGGAAACCGACTGGAAAGCGTCGAAACGCAGAAGGTCAAACTTATCGCGGGCAGAACGGACCTCATACAGCCAAATGGCAGTCTCCACGGCCTCCCGCTGGGCGAAATAGTAGCGGAATGAAGAGAGGGTGTTGTCCGCATTTTCAACTAGGTGCTCCGATTCAAACCAGTGACGAAGCAAGGCCTTGGTGGTGGACGAAGCGCCTTCATAGCCGCAGTCTCGCCACGCTTGGACCTCCTTTCGGATCTTCGCCACGAGCGGAGGCAGAAGCTTCTCGTATGAGGTGTCCCGCAAAGCTTCATCCGCAGGAAACCACCGATAATCCGGCAGGAGCGGCTCGTAGGGAGAGGACGGGAAGGAGGGATGCAGCGCCATGAGCGCCGCGAGTTAAGGCGAACAGAGCCCTTCCCTGCTAGAAAAAGTTACCTACCGGTCCCGCCACAGGCACTCCCTGAACCCGCACCCCTTCGTCAGCCGGTCCACGTCCTTCCGCAGGTGCTCAATGATCGTGTCCTGCGCCGCCAGGCGGGATTGGAGGCTGGAGTAGATAATCCCGGCCAAGGTGGCGATGACCGCGGCGAGGCCGCCGATAGTGGAGAGGATCCAGGTGAGCGGGATCGTGACGCTTCCATCCATGGCGGCATTCAGGGCAGGAGCTCGAGGACGCGGCGGCAGGCGGAGCGGAGCTCAGCCGCCTCCTTGGCGGGCAGGCTGAGCCGTTCCGGGCTCTGGGTCGGCACCACGGCCGCCGGGGGCGCGACCGCCGGGAAAAGCTCCAAGCCACCGGAGGTGTGCCGGTAGATCCCGCGGGCCAGCGCCCGGGCCATCCGTTCCTGCACCGCGGGATCGCTCAGAAGCTGGTGCCCGCGCTCGGTGTGGATGAACTCCAGCTCAAAGAGCGCCGCCGGCATCCGGGAGTGCCGGAGCACGGCAAAATCCGCCTCCTTGTCCTCGTCCCCGTCGGAGAGGTCCATCCGCTTCGCGTGATCGGGGAATTCCCCGGCAAACTCGCGGAAGAGGTCGATGGCGAAGATGTCAGCCGCGGTCTCGCCCCGCGTCGTGAAGACCTCGAAACCGCTCCCCTGCCCCGGCGGGCCGGAGTTGCAGTGGACGGAGAGGAAGAAGGCGCTGCCGTTCCGGTTGACGATGGCGGCCCGCTCGGCCAGCTCGATGAAGCGGTCGTCGCTCCGGGTCAGATGGACCGGCATCACCGGCTGCAGGAGCGCGGCAATTCGCAGGCAGACCTTCAGGGCCACGTCCTTCTCCCTCAGCCCGCGGGGCGAGAGTGCTCCGGGATCGTGGCCGCCGTGGCCGGCATCGAGAGTGATCGAGGTCTGAAGCTTCATGATCGGAACAGGTGAAAAATTAGGCCTCCCCCTGTTTCCGGTCTTCGGGGGAGGCGTTTCGGGTGGATGCGGGCTGGACCGGCCGCGGTTCCAAGGGTCTCGGGGTATCCGAGGGTAAGGGTTTACTCCGCCGGGCCGATTTCCGGCTGGGCCGATTCATCCTCCTCCGGCCGCGGCACGAAGAGATCGCGCGCCAGCTCCAGCCAAGGGTTCACCGCCTCTTGATCGACTCTCCGGGTCTGGGTGCCATCCGGAGCGGTGGTGACGCTGCAGCTCGGGAGGAGCAGGGCCAGCGCACACAGCAGGGCCACCAGCGGCAGGAAGGAGCCGTTGATCTTCCCGTCGTCGGCGAAGTCGCCAAGGGCCCTGAGCAGATGCACGACCCCCGCCAGGGACGGAAAGGCGATGGCGAAAGCCTGCGCCACGGATTCCGGCAGCAGGCTGATGACTCCGGACAGGTCGAGCCCGCCGAGCGTGGTGAGGAAGGCGGCCACGGCCGCGACAGCGGATATAATTCGAGTCTTCACGCCTCACAGCGTGCGGCGGTAGCGATTCCGGATCGACAAAGGCGAGTGGTCCCCGCCAGCTTTCGGGCGACGGAAAAGACCTTGGACAACGCCCCTCCCGACATGCCCATAGAACTCACCTGGCGGAAAGCCATCGACAAAGTCCTCGCTGGATCCGCGACGCCACTTCACTACAACGAGATCACGGAGCGTATCATCGCCGAGGGCCTGAGGCAGAACTTGGGCGCCACACCGGCTGCCACGGTGAACGCCCAGATAAGCTCCTCCATCAAGAAGGACGGCTTGCAGTCGCCTTACGTGAGGGTCGCCAAAGGAACCTTCGCCCTGGCCAAGGGGCAGCCGGCTCAATCAAAAGCCAGCACCCCGAAGCTAACGCCAGAAATCGACGAGTCGGAGGAAACCGAAGAGCAGTACGACATCGTCACGTCGTTCGGGATGTTCTGGAGACGGGGGGCAGTTGAGTGGGCTGCCACTCCTCGCTTGCTGGGGATGCAGCAGATCGGATCGACGCCGGTAGATTTCAACAAGCAGCTGGGGATCTATCTGCTCTATGATGGCCGGGAGGTCATCTATGTCGGGCGCACTACGGATCGCCCGCTCGGCCGTCGGCTCTACGAGCACACCCTCGACCGGCTGTCCACGCGATGGGACCGCTTCTCATGGTTTGGGCTGCTGCCGGTCTCGGACGTCGGCCACCTTGGCTCTCTTCCCGCGACTTTCGATGCGGCGAAGATGATCCCCGCGTTGGAAGCTATTCTCATCGAGGCATTGGAGCCCCGGCAAAACCGCAAACGAGGGGATGACCTAGCAGCCGTCGAATACGTTCAGAAGGTGGATCCCGGCATCGAGAAGAAGAGGTTGAAGGCGATGATGGATGACGCGCTGAATCGCCTCTGAACATCACCAGCCCACACTCCCCACCTCGAACCCCGTCGTCTCCATTTCGCTCCGCTCCGCGGCGGTCGCCGTGACTGCCCCGGAGATCCGCGAACCGCAGACGATCGCCCCTAGGACGGCATCCCCGCGGTCGGGCGAATGGCGGCCCTCCTGACGCATCCGGTCCTTGCTCTCCACCCGCAGCTTCCCGTTCTCCGCCCACTCGCTCTTGCGCGTGGAAAGCTGTTTGAAGGTCTCAGGATCCAGCACGCCGAGGTTCACCCGCCCGCGCTCGATCTCGCGGCAGCCGACGTGCCAGACCTCCCCGATCAGGTTCGCATACTCCTCCGGCTCCGTGGCGGCTCGACCGCCGTGGAAACGCTTCACGTGGAAGCCCATTTCCTCGATGGCGTCGATCATCACGGTGCCCAGGCCATCGGCATCCCCCCACACTTGACCGGGGTGCAGCCCGTTCAGCTTGAAAAGGTGCACGAACTCCCGCGCCGCCTGCATGGTGTTCTTCTCCACCCAAGCTTTCACGATCCGCACGGCATTGCCTCGGCGCAGCGCTAGCACGTTCTCGTCCCGCCCCGCGGCGAAGTCGCAGAAGGCGACCACCTCCCCGTCCTCCTGCGCCACCGGCTGGCCGTCCAGCGCCTTGGTGAGCCGGTCTGGGGAAAGCACCAAGCGCTCCGCATCCTCGGTGAATTCCGCCTCGTGCATCGAGCGGTAGGTCGGATGGTCCGCGCCGTATTTCTCCAGGTCCCGCGCCCGCTTCTCCGGGTCGATGTGCGGGCACTCGCGCGAGCTGACCTTGCGGGTCCAGTAGAACTTCCGATGCGCGTGGAAGGCCTCGTAGAACTGCCCCCACGGCTTCCCCGGGGAACTCACCCAGAGCTGGAAGACCCGCGTGCAGCGGTCGAAGGCCTCGAAGACGGAATCCGGCACGGTCTTCGCCTCGTCCACGATGATGAAAACGGGATCGATCTCCCGGCTTTGCTTCGGGTGCCAGCCCTCCGCGCGGCCGGCATCGTCGGTCGCGAAGCCGAGCGCGAAACCGCCCTCCGGCGTCTTCAGCTCGGTCTGGAGGAAGGTCCACCCGGGAAAGCGCCGCTGGAAGACCCGCAGGGCGGGCCAAAGCTGCTTCTCCACCTGGCGGAAGGAACCGGAAGTCACGACCACCTGCCCGCGCGGGTAGCGGCACAGGAACCAGCAGATGGCCGGGGCCACGATGTTCGAGGTCTTCCCCGAGCCGTTCGCCGCGGCCACCGCCACCGGGGGGCCTCCGCGCTCCTGCAGGCCGATCGCTTCCAGCACCTCGATCTGCCAGTCGTAGAGGCTCTTCATCCCGAGCTGGAACCAGGTGAATTCGCTCGGGCTGAGGATGGTCCGCTGGGTCTTCACTCCCCTTCCCCCTCGCGCTGGATCTTCTCGCGCAGCGCCACGATCCGGGAAATCACGGCCTCATCCTCGGGCGAGACCTTGTAATCCCCCTCCGTCTGGATGGGGCCGCCGCCGGGGCCGCTGTGCTCCACGCCCACCTTCTCCCGCCACAGGTCCGGCCGCCGGTTCTTCAGCCAGAAGATGCAGGCCACCGTGTCCGGCGGATACTGCTTCACCGTGGGAACCACCACCGGCACGCCGTTGTGCTGCAGGATCTTGTCCTCCGGGTGGCTGAATCCCAGCGCCCGCTGGTAGAGCCGGTCCGCGACCTCCGCGTCCGCCGCGGACTTCCCTTCTTTTAGGGCCTCGCAAAATTCGGCATGGGAATGCTTCCAGCGGCCCACCGTGGCCACGTCCACGCCGAAGAAATCCGCCAGCTCCCGGTCCGTCGCGCCCAGACGGCAAAGCTTCCGCGCCTGGACGGCGAACTCCTCACGATAGGCCGACGGCCGCCCCGGCGAGCGATTCGCCCGCTTTCCCTGCTTCGCTTTCTTCCGGCCTGACACACGGGTAGTACGCGGCGGACCGGGAATCGCGTCGAGGCGGCGGGGTGGTCCCGGCTCGCTCTCGACATTTTGGACGGAGTTGTTATCTCCTCCTTCATGCTGAAGCCCCTCGAGCAGTTCCTCTGCGATACCTGCGGAAAGGTCATCGACTCTCCCAAAAATGGATTCCTCGAATGGGTCACCATCCTCAGACCCTATCATCGCAAGGAGTTTAACATTATTCACGGAAAATGGGCATCACCGCTCCCCGGTAGTGCCGGATGCTCACAACACGAACGGAGAAGTGGCCGCTCGGACCATCACCTGGACGAATTCATCGGAAACAAAGCACTCGAATATTTTCTTCCATGGATCGACGATGGCCCGTGGATCTCTGAGGAATATAAGGGGCCGCAAATTCATTCCTTGCGCGAATTGTCCGAGCTGATTCGCCGTCTCACGCTTCCTTATTACGAAGAAGCCCGGCTGCACTTTAGCGAGGCTATCTCCGACGGAGTAATGGATGATCCAGCCAATCCCCATACCTACACTTCCCCCCATTATTTGAAGCTGGTTGCGGAACGCTACTCCAAGTTCTGAATCTCTCTCGCCAGCCGCGTCTTCCTCCTCAAAAACTCCTCATCCTCCGGCGTCAGAGCCAGCGGCTCCTGCTTCTGGCTCAGCGTCGCCTCCTCCTTGACCTCCCGCTTGTCGGCCTGCTCCAGGAGCTGTTTGCCCAGCCAGATCAGCATGGCCACGTTTCCCTTCTTCGCCGCCTCGATCTGCTGGCGGCGCAGGGAAATCTTCAGCCGCCCGAAGCCGCGGTCGTAGGCGCGGCGGAAGTCCCCGTCCGGGCTGCCCATCCGGCGCTCGATGGTCCGCAGCCCGC
>CAMPGU010000253.1 GCA_946885645.1 uncultured Haloferula sp. | reverse complement strand
GAGGGTCCGAGCATGTGCCGGAAGCTGCCGGCACCGGCGGTATCGAAAAGGAGGGTCCGGCCGTTCTCGCGTAGCACGGAGGCGCCGTTTCCGTAGCCGGGATCATAGACGATCAGGAAGTTCTCTCCGGGGCGGTCGCGGGGAAAGGTGCGGTTCCCGCCGGGAATGGCGGCGAAGCTCCCGGCGATCCCGGTGCAGATCCCCGCCACCTTCCCATTCAGTTTGTTGACCAGCTCCTGTGCCGGCCGCAGCGGCGAAAGAACCACCGCGAACAGGGCGAGCGACATGAGCGCGAGAACCGCCACCCCGATCATGGTGCTGGCGACGATGGAGATCGGTGCGAGGAAGCCGAAATGCCAGAGCGTCAGGGGAATCGACCCGACGCTGGCAGCCGTCGAGGCCCCGAAGGCGGTGGCGGTCCTCTGCCGCAGGCGCAGCCACCATTCACCGTGCTTCGTGTAGAGCTGCAGGGGGAGGTAGGGCTCGCGCCACGCCATCCAGGAGAACAGGCGGGAGGCCGCCGAGGCGGCGAGGCCCATCACGAACACCACCCCGAAGGAAAGCTGCACGCCCGCTTGGAAAATCAGGTGGCCGTCAGCCAGTACCGCGAGCAGCAGCGCGAGACCCAGGGCATTGAGCAAATCCGGCCTCCGGCGGAGAAAAAAGGCACCGAGCACGATGGTCGCCATGGTCACCGAGCGGACCGCGGGGGGCTTCATGCCGGTGATCCACGCGTACGCGAGCATGCCCACGATAATGAAACCGATGGCCGGGCGGCGTGCGACGCCGAGCCATTTCAGCACGAACCAGCCGATGATCCCGATCATCGCCACGTGCATCCCGCTGACCGAGAACACGTGGAGCGTGCCGCTGGCGCGGTAAGCTTCCACCAAGGGCGCGTCGTCTTCCGGATTGTCCCCCAGCACCATCGCCCGGATGACCGCCGCCTCCCGGCCCTCCGGATCGAGCCCCGAGGTGACCGCTTGGCGGAACGCCTCCCGGAGCCTTTCGCCGAGACGGGTCAGGAAAGGGGCCGGTGCCAGCCGGCTTCTTTCCCCCCGTTCCTCGAAGACGCCCCATGCGCCCTGGCGGTGGAGCCAAGCGGCGACATCGAAGGTGCCGGGATTGCGACGCTCCGGGAGCGGCTGGAAATCGCCGCGCGCCCGGATGGTCTCCCCGCGCAGAGGAGCTTCTCCCTTCCCCCGCCAGGAAACCCGGCCGCCGGGGTCACTCCCGGAGAGCGCCACCAGGGCGGTCCAGCCGCCACCGGAGATCCGGGGCGGCGAAAGAAGCCGGCCGGTGGCTTCAGCCGAGCGGATGCCCGACAATTCGATCGCCGCGGCGGCCTGCTGCTGCGGTCCCAAGCGCCCCGCGTGGAACAGTCCGGCCGCAAGAGCCGCTACCAGTGCAGCCGCGGCAATCTTCCGCACCCCGGCGAGGGCTACCAGCACCAGGATCGCCAGCCCGGCAGGTGCACCGGCAGCGAAATTCCCGTCCGCCACCACCACGGCTGCGGCAGCCGCCGCAGCTATCCACAGGAGGGGGTGGCGCTCCACCGCGCGGCGGAGCTTGCGGTGCATGGCCTCAGATCATGCCCCACTCGCGGAGCTTGTGGCGGGCATTCGCGGAGTGGCGGCTTTCCGGGAACTGGTCGATCACCTGCTGCATGATGGAGGCGGCGGAGTTGCGGTCGCTCATGTGCTCGTTGTAAATTTCCGCGAGGCGGAACATGAGGTAGGCGGCATCGTTTTCCTCCCACTCCTGGCCTTCGATGGCGGTGCGGAGGGTCTGGACGGACGCCGCCGGATCCTCAAGCTCGTCCAACTGGATCTTGGAAATTTCCACCCACGGCAAGCGGTTGAGCGGGTCGGCCGCGGCAGCCAGCCGGAAGGCTTCGATGGCACCTTCCCAGTCGCCTTGAGCCACCTTGGCACGGGCGTCGTGCATGGGATCCCTCTCCACCATCTCCGCACTGTCGTACACCGCGTGGGTGAAGCGCTGGGCGATGGCGGGGAGAACGTGGATGACGAAGACGATGCCCACCAATCCCGCCGTGAGGAAAGCGAGCAGGATGCCGGTGAAGGTCTTTTCGTTCTTCCGGCCTTCGATGTCGTTCTCAAGCTTGGTGGCCGCTTCCTCGTCGTCGCCGCTGTCCTTCAGCTCCACCAGGCGCTTCTCATCATTCTGGATATCCTTCTCCGCGCCATTGAACTTGGACCACGCGAAAATGACAAAAAACGCGAGAACGGCATAAATACCCCACTTCATATGTGAGGGAGACTAATCCTCCGGCCTCACCCGCGGGGAAGTACAAAATCCGCGGCGGACATCATTCGCCGGACTCAGAGACGCCGGGCGGCGCGGCCTTCGTCGATGAGCTTCCAGAAGTGCTTCGACTTCGCGAGCTCTTCATCCTCCCCCATCGGGATTTTCGAGCGGAAGGCGAAGTCGCTGAAGGTGCCCTTGTGGAGCACGCGGTGAACGATCACGAGGCGCTCTTTCACCTCGAAATAGAAGCGCCAGTCCTTCGCGCGGAAACGGTAGAGCACGCGGCCGTCGCGCTCGATCTTGCCGAAGCGCTCGTCGCCCAGATTCTCCAGATCCTTCTCCGTCACCTTGAACTCGTCCAGGAGTTCGAGCTGCTCGAGCGTGTCGAGACGCGAGATCTCGGCGGCGCTGATTTCGTTGAAGACGATCTGGAACACCGGGGGAACGTGAAATCGGCCGGCAAAAGTTCCAAGCGGGAAATGGAGGGATCGCGGCGGCGGGTCCGCCCTCCCCGGGTCAATTCGTGGGAAAAACCGTCGGCTCCTTCTTTCGTCCGCCCCGCCCGAAATCATCGAAGATGTCCTTCGAGCTGACGTAGAGCATGATGCCGAAAAGCAGGAAGACGAAGCAGAGCTGGATGTACTCCAGCAGCTTCACCCGCACCGGCCGCTTCGCGACCCATTCCATGGTGGCCAGGACGATATGACCCCCGTCGAGCACGGGAAAGGGCAGCATGTTGAGGATCGCCAGATTGATGTTCAGCAGCACCAGGAAGGCCATGATCCGCAGGACGGGGTAGTCCATCTGGAGCATGAAATACTGGAGCTTTCCAATGCCGACCGGACCGCTGAGGTGCTGGACGCCGATGCTGGAATCGGGCGAGGCCACGCTCGCGATCGTCAGCCACATCATTTTGACCGTGTCCGAGATCTGCTTGAAGGCTGCCGGCTTGATGATGTCGCGGTTGACCTCGTAGTCCTGGTCGAAGGCGACGCCGATCTGGGGCCGCGGGGGGTCTTCCTTCGGGGAGATCGGCACGACCGGGGTGACCGTGGCCGTGGCCTCCTTGCCGTCGCGCTCGTAGCCGATTTCCACGGGTTTGTCCCCGTTCGCCTTGAGGATGTGGTAAGCTTGGAGATCGGATACCAAGGCCTCCCCGTTGATGGAACGCACGATGTCGCCCACCTTGAGTCCCGCTCGCTCGGCGGGGGTGTTTTCCGCGCCGAACAGAGCGATCGTCACCGGACCCGTGCCCATCGGCTGGATGCCGACCTGCCGCACGGCGCGGCGTTGCCACCATTCGGTGGGAGGAATGTCGAATTCCGAGCGCTTCGTCTGCACGCCTTCTCCGGGGCGGTCCACGGTGAATTCGATCTGGCTGCCGCGGCTGGTGACGATATTGAGCTGAACGCTCTCCAAGGTGCCTTCCCAGCTATTCACCGGGGTACCATTGATTGCGAGGATCTTGTCGCCGCGCGAAAGACCCGCCTTGGCTCCGGGGCTGTCCGGCTGGACCCAGCCGATGGTGGTCGTCGGAACGATATCGGCGGGCTTGCCGAAGATCGAGACCCCCACGGCCGCGGTGAGGGCCAGCAGGAAGGAAAAGAGCGGCCCGGCAAAGGCCACGATGATCTTGTCGAGCGGCTTGATCGGGGGCAGCGGCTCGCGGTCGAGGTTCCCGCCCTCGATCGCCTCCATCGGCGCCATCTGCGGCAGGGCGACGAAGCCGCCGGCGGGAATCCAGCCGAGGCCCCACTGGACCCCGTTGATGGTCTTGCTCCAGATCGGCTTGCCGAACCAAATTTGAAAGCGGTCGATCTTCAGGCCCCGCCATTTCGCAGCCCAGAAGTGGCCGAGTTCGTGGACGAAAATGATGAGATTGAAGACCACGAGGACCACGAGGATCAACAGCGCGATCTGGGGAATATCTGCGAGGGCCGGCATAAGAAAAGAGTGCAGGGCTAGCGTAGCCGCGACTGTAAATGCTTCAAGAAGTTAAACCCGACTGGAATCCAACAGCTATTGACGCGGCCCCGCGGAAGTTCAGAAGCTCCGGATCGTGGCGTGGCGAATCGACGAGGCCGTGGTGCACGGCGAGATCGACAACACGGTCGAGGGCAAGACCTCCGGCCGGATCTGGCTGTGCGGCCGCGAGGAGCCGGTGGAACTGGATCTGGCGGGAGACTGCTGGCGGGATCTGGCGGGGACGCGCCTGCTTTTCAGCAACCCCGGGCCGAAGCCGCAAGCCGTTGCGAGCCTTTCCAGCCCGCAGCGCGGTGTGGTGGGTGACATGACGGCTTCCCGCAAGAACAAGGTGCCCCTGGTCTCCAGCGAAGAACTTGCCACGCTGTATGCCACGCGGAAGGGGATCCCCTTCTGCTGGAAGAACACCCTGTACTTGGAATGGTTTAGCGAAACCAACGGGCGGGTGGTCATCGAGACCTGCGACTTCACGCTCGAACTCTCCGAGCGTGTCTGGGAAATGGACGATGATGCCGAAGAAGCCCAGAAGCTCGCAAACATGCAGGCGATGAGGGATTTCATGAACCAACTCGTGCGGCGGATCGAGCCCGCCGACCGGCAGGCCGACACGGGGGACGAGGAAAACGAGTTCCAGTGGGAGGAACGGCTGAAGGAATCCGATCGGCTGGCAGATGCCTACCAGGAAGTGCTGGAGAAATACCTCGATGATCCCGATGCGGAGCGGAAGGAGGCGTTTGCGATGGGGTGGGACGGCTTGCTGGAGGCACTGGCCGACGAGACCGAATCACCCGAGCCGACGGGAGCGTCGTGGCAGCCCGGCGAAGAGGACGATGACGACCCGGACGAGGAGGCGGACATGCGCCAGCATCCCCTGCAGGCGAGAGCCCAGGAGCTGGTGATCCGGGCCATCGAGCTCACCCGTGCGGGAGAGGACCACCCCTCCATCCCGGCGCTCACCTCCGCCCTGATGCAAGTGGCGGGAAAGCTGGCGGGGGCACTGAACGGCGACTACGAGCGGGAGACGGGTTACGTTCTCGCCATGCTCAAGCGCTGCCTCGGCTGGCAGAACGACGCCTTGGCGGCTTGTGCGGAGCTCATCGGAGCGGCCGGGGACGACGACCAGCGGAGGGCCTTGGAGGCGCTGAAGAATACCGTTTTCGAAATCCGCGAGGAGATCGTGAACCTCAGAAAAAAACTTAAGGAAAATTAAGCGATTGCATCGCTGGAAATCCACGTTACCACCTCCACTCATGAAGAAGCTGCTCGCTCTGCTGGCGCTCGGCGCCGCCGTTTCGCTCTCCTCTTGCAACACCGCCATCGGCTTCGGCCGCGATCTGCGGCTCTTGGGCACGGGGATGGAAAACAAGGCCCACGGCCGCACGTGGGATGGCGGTGAGCAACAGCAGCAGGACAATCTGCCGACCTACTGATCGACCGGGATTTCGCCCGCGGCGGCGGGGTTGCGCCGGATCCACTCTCTCGCCTCGCCGGCGTTTGAGAACTTCTGCCCCGTGAGGTTCAGCAGTTCCAACCGCGCCGAGTCGCTCACTCCGGGAGCCCTGTTCTCAAGGGCGGAAGCATAGATCGAAAGCCGGATATCCGTGGGGGCGGCATCGCCCGTGGCCAAAAGATAGTCGATGACGTCGCTGCGGGCCTCGGTGGCGGCCCGCTGGACGAGAACATCGGAGACCGCCCGCCATTGCTTCGGATCCGTTAGCTCCGCCACTTGGTCGAGGGCATCCAGCACGGCGCTTTCGTCGCCGCTTTGCCAAGCCGCTTCCAGATTC
>CAMPGU010000252.1 GCA_946885645.1 uncultured Haloferula sp. | reverse complement strand
ACCACCAGGAGGTTCGGGGTCGTCAGGTTTACGGTACCCCCGGAGGTCGAAGAGACGCGGACAACGCCGCCGACGTTGTCATTGTTGCCACCGCCAAAGCCGCCGTTGGGCGAGTTGCGGTGCGGGACGGCCGCGAAGGTGAGGGTGCGTCCGGCCGGAGGGCTCCATTGGAAAGCTCCCGAATGGAGGACATTGTTCGGCGACGCCAGGGACAGGTTCTGCGTGGCCGCTGAAACATCGATCCCGGCGCTCCCGATCGTCAGAACGTTGTTCTGGATCGTGACGGGCCCGGCGGGATTGGAAAGCGAGATGCCGAGGACCGTACGATTCGCACCGGTGTCGATCGTGAGGTTCGAGGCGGAGTTGACATCGAAGACGATGCCTTCGGTAGCCTCGGGGAGGGCTCCCTCCAGCCAGTTGGCGGTATTCGCCCAAGTGGCGTCGGCGCTGCCGGTCCACGTTTTGGCGGCGTGCAGGGGTGCGATTGCGCACAAGGTGGCGCAAGTCAAAATGACGGCGCGCCCGGAGGCGCCGGAAGGGGCGTTTTTCATGGGTTTGGGATTCTTGGGTTCTCCCCGAAAAAGGGGAGTCGCGGGCATTCCCGCAGTTACAAGAATCGTTATCCATGAAGGCGAGCCTATCGTCGATTACCTCAAGGGGGGTATGGGAAGGGCAGACACCCGTCCGGCCGGCAGGTCGATGATCTCAGCGAGGAAAGCGCGGCTCCTCGCGAGCGTCGCGGAACTTCATCGCCGCTTCGGTTCGGGACCGCACGTGCAGTTTTTCGTAAACGTGCTTCAGGTGTACCCGCACGGTTTCGACCGAGATATCGAGACGGTCGGCGATCTCCTTGTTGGCCAGCCCCTCGCACAGGAGCTCGAGGATTTCCGTTTCCCGCTTCGAGAGTTTCACGTCGTCGAGCACGGTTCCGGTTCTGGGTGGCTGATGGAAGGCCTCGACCACGCGCCGGGCGATCTCCGCGCTCATCGGGGCCCCGCCGGAACGGACGTCGCGGATGGCATCCCGCAGATCGGCCGGAGTGGAGCGCTTGAGAAGGTAGCCGGAAGCACCCGCTTTCAGTGCGGCGAAGATCTTATCGTGATCGCGGTACACGGTTACCATGATCACCTGCACTTCCGGCAGGTGCTGTTTGACCCGTGCCGTAGCCTCGATGCCGGACATGCCGGGGAGATTGATATCCATCAACACGACGTGAGGACGGAAGGCGTCGATCTTTTTCAAGGCATCCTCCGCGCTGCTCCACACGCCCACGCAGCGGAACTCCGGTGCGGATTCGACGATCTTCCGCAAACTGGCACCGAGGGCGGCGTTGTCTTCGACGATGGCTATGTCCGTGATGGTTTCCTTGTGAGGCATGGGTTTAAGGAGCGGGATGTTCCAGAGCAGGCAGAGGGAGGCTCAGGATAACAGAGGTGCCTTGTCCGGGGAAGGTTTCAATCCGGCATGTGCCCCCGGCCTCGCGCATGCGCCGATCCAGATTCCCCAGACCGTCCCCGCTGCCACGGGCGTATTCCGGGTTGAAGCCCCGCCCGTTATCTTCGATGTGGATCTCCAAGCTGCCGCCTTCGATGCCGATGCGGAGCTTCACCGCCGTGGCACCGGAATGCTTCGCGATGTTGTTGAGTGCCTCGCGCGCGGCGAGGAAGACGCCGTGACGCTGGGGCGCGCCGATCGGGTGATCCGGGATGTCCCGCGTGATTTCCCCGCGGAGCGGAATTCGGGCGATATCGAGGAATTCGCGGGCGAAGGCGGCGATGTATTCCACCAGGGAGCGCAGCGTGTCTTCACGCGGGTTCACCGCCCAGACGATCTCGTCCAGCGCGCCGACGACGTTTTTCGCCTTGGAGGAAAGCTGGTCGAGCGGCGGGTGGAGCGGAGAGTCCGAGGCGTCCTCCGCCGCGAGGGCCGCGAGAATGGAGATCTCCGTGAGGCTGGCACCCAGATCGTCGTGCAAATCCCGTGCGATCCGGGATCGCTCGCCCTCGCGCGCATTGCGGATGTTGAGCTTCTCGATCCGGCGCTTCATGCGGGCCCGGGCGAGCAGCCAGCCGGTGCCTGCGGCGGCCGCGAGGATAGTGACGCTGCCCAGCGCGACAAACCATCCGGTTTCCCAGAAATGCGGGCGTATGAGAATGCGGATGGCGGCGGGGGCTTCGCTGGGAATGCCGTCGCCGTTCACCGCGAGGACTTCGAAAGTATAGCGTCCGGGCGGCACGGCCTCATAGGCGGCGGAGCGACGGGTGCCGAGCTCCCGCCACGCGTCGTCGAGGCCGGAAAGGCGGCCGCGGTAAGTGATCTTCTCCGGGGCGCTGTAACCGAGGCCGACGAAGCGGAACTCCAACCGCGAACGGCCGGGGCCTGCCTCGACCGAAGCCGCATTGCCATCGTGGGACTGGCCGTTCACCCGCACGGATCCGAGATACACCGGCGGGGGCACGCGGTTGATCTCCACCAATTCCGGGCGCACGCGCACGATCCCGCTGCCGGTGGGAAACCACAGGCGCCCGTCCTGCCCCTGCCACCCCCCGGGCTGGTACCCGCCGATGCATTCCCGCGAGGGCAGGCCGTCGGAGCGGTCCAACCGCAACCAGTGGACGGGGAAATCCGCCTTCGTGGCATGGGCGAGCAATTCCTTCCGGCTGGCACGCACGATGCCTCCCAGGGAACCGAACCAGAAGTGTCCGCGGCCGTCATCGAGCAGGCTGGTGAGGCGTTCGTCAGGCAGTCCTTCGTCGGTGCCGAAGCGGTGCCAGCGCTTGCCATCCCATAGAAAGAGTCCGCTCCCGAGAGTCGCCGCCCAGACCTCGTTCCTGCCCGCGGGATAAATCGCGGAGATCCAGCGGTGTTGCAGATCGCCGGGGCTACCCAGTGGCGCGAACCCCTCCGGCCCGCCCCGGTAAACCTGACCGTCGATGGTTCCGACGACGACCCGGTTCTCCGGATCCCGCGCGAGCACGGAGATATCGATATCCGGCAGACCGTGCTCGGGACCGTGCTGGCGGACGATGCCTCCCGCGTAGGAAGCCAAACCCTGCGAACCGCCGAACCAAAGCACGCCGCCGCCCGCTTCCGCGATGGACCGCACCTTCGACGGGATCTGGGTTTTTGAGAACTCGCTGTGGAAGACACCGTCGCGCCGTGCGAAGACGCTGCCGTCCCGGGAGCCCGCCCATACGGTTCCGGAGCCGTCCTCGAAAAGGGTGCCGATGGAGCGGTGGTAGCCGCCCGGCACCACTTCCACCTGTTCGGCGTTATCCGGTGTCCACTTCGTCAGACCCCCGCCGCGATTGGCCAGCCACCACTCGCCGCTCGTCGCCTGCATCACCGCGAAGACAGCGTTGTCGGCGAGGCCGTCCGACCGGTCGAGAACGTCCACGCGTCCGTGACGTACCCGGATCAGGCCGTTCAGCGGGCTGGCGATCCAAACATTGCCCTCCCTATCTTCCAGCAGTTCGTTGCAGGAAACGGGCAGGGTGCTTCCCGGCAAATGCACCGGTGTACGGCTTGCCCCGGGGCCGGTCACGAGGAGACGCCCGGAAGCATCGGGTTCCCAGGATTCCCCCCTGCGGTCATGGAGGACGGGCGGGGTGCCAGGGTCAATCCGGCGTCCACCCCTGCGTTGTTCGGTCTCGTCCTCGGCGAAGAGCGCGAGCAGCGCCTCTCCCGGTTCGGGAACCGGGACGGAGGAACCGTCCCCGATGCGGTGGATGGATTCTCCGCGTTTGAAGAAGATATTCCCGGCATCGTCCGCCAGCACTTGGTTCACCAGCGGAGGGCGGGGTTCCCGCGTATCCGGCACCACACGCTCGAATTTCCCATCCCGGATGCGGAAGAGCCCGCCTTGGAAGGTGGAGACCCAGATGGCGTCGCGGGAGGTCGCGTAGATCCGCCAGAAGGCGAAGCGGTTCCGTCGCTGCTGGCCGTCCAGTTCGATCGGCTCGAACTCGATGCCGTCGAAGCGGGCGACTCCCTCCGCCGTGACGATCCACAGGTACCCGTCCGGCGATTGCACCAGCGAGCGCACCACGTTGCCCGGCAGGCCGTCCTCCGATTGCCACGCACGCACGAGCAGCGATTGCTCCCGGGCCGCCAAGGGCAGGATCAGGAGCGTGAGCAGAGCGAGGAGCCGCACGTAGCGAGTCTGGGGAATGCCGGGGGAGCTTGTCCAGATCACCCGCTCAGGGGACTGGATTTCCGGCGCGACCCGTGGCATGACCGCCGGTTTCTAGAACTCAGTCCAGCCGCTTCCCGCGGTCATCCACCCCAGTCCAGATGTCGTCCTTCGGGCTCACCTTGTAGTGGAATTCGATGCTGCCCTGAAGGGGACGCTCGTCGTGCAGCTTTAGCTGGGCCTTGGGAATCTGATAGAACACGAACCAATCGACCGGCCGGGCGATATAGTAGTGGTGAGTCGCGTCGGAGCCCCGGTAGCCGATCACTTCATAGGCGCGAGACGACATATTCCGGTGGTATTCCATGACCTCGGTCTTGGAGTGCTCCCTGGCCGTATCGAAGCAAAACGGGATTGGTCCGCAATTCCCGCAGCCGCTCAATAGCGGGGCTCCACCCAGAACGGTGAAAATCGCAGTCGCGCGGACAATTGATTCTCCCATAAGGCGGATCCTCAAGCGTGCTGCAGGTAGCGGCGCTGCGCCTCGGCCTCCGCGTTGTGCGGCACGACCTCGTTTTCCGGATTGGTATCCGCAATGAGCTCTTCGCGGAATTTCGCGATGATCGCCTCCACCGGCCAGGACGAGGCTTCGCCGAAGGCACAGATGGTGCGGCCGTCGATCTGGTAGGCCACGCTTTCCAAGGTTGCGATGTCCTTCGGCGAGGCTTCACCGGCGACCAGGCGGTCGGAGATCTTCTTCATCCACATGGAGCCTTCGCGGCAGGGCGTGCACTGGCCGCAGGACTCGTGGGCGTAGAAGGAATTGATGTTGTTCAGCACCCACGACATCTTGCGGGTGTTGTCCATCACGATGACCCCGCCGGAGCCGGCCATCGAGCCGCAGGCGGCAAGGGAGTCGAAATCCATCGGGATGTCCCAGAAGCTGAGCTCGCGGGTGGTGCCATCCGGGTTCTTCAAATTGAACTTCTCGTCGCAGCGCAGGATCTTCGCGGAGGAGCCGCCGGGGATGACCGCCTTGAATTCGCGACCGTCCTTCGGGCCGCCGCACATCTCGTAGAGCAGCTCGCGCATCGTCACCTTGCCGACCTCGACCTCGAAGTAGCCGGGCTTCTTCACGTCGCCGGAGACGCAGAGGATCCGGGTGCCGGTGTTGTTCTTCACGCCCAGCTTCGCGTATTCCTCGCCGCCCATGCGGACGATGTGCTTCACGTGGCAGAGCGACTCCACGTTGTTGACAATGGTCGGGCACATGTAGAGACCCAGAGCCGCGGGGAAATAGGGCGGCTTGATCCGCGGATAGGCGCGCTTGCCTTCGAGGGACTCGATCAGGCCGGTCTCCTCGCCGCAGATGTAGGCGGCGGCACCACGGTGCACGTAGATCTCAACGTCGAAGCCGGAGCCGAGCACATCCGGGCCGACGAAGTTCTTCGCGCGGGCCTCGGCGATCGCGTTTTCGAGGATGATCGCGGCCTCCGGGAACTCCTCGCGGATGTAGATGTAGGCCACCTTCGCACCCACGGCGAAGCAGGAGATCACCATGCCCTCGATGAGCTGGTGGGGATCCTGATGAACGATGTAGCGGTCCTTGAAAGTTCCCGGTTCCGATTCGTCGCAATTGCAGATCAGGTAAACCGGCTTGGTGTTGTTCGGCGGGATGAAGGTCCACTTCAGGCCGGTGGGGAAACCGGCACCGCCGCGGCCGCGCAGGCCGGATTTCTTCACCTCTTCCGTGATCGCCTTCGGCTCCATGCCGAACGCCTTGCGCAGTTCTTCGTAGCCGCCGTCGCGCAGGTAGCAATCGATGGAGGGATCCCAGCCCTCTCGATCGACATTCTTGAAGATCAGTCGGTATTCGCGGGAATCGGGCTGCTTGCCGGCTTTGTAGGTGAC
>CAMPGU010000251.1 GCA_946885645.1 uncultured Haloferula sp. | reverse complement strand
GCCAGCGCACCGCCCGGCCTTCCTTGCGCCCCCTTTGCTGAACCTCTTGCATCCGCACCGGATCGCGGTGTAGACCGCAGACCTCCTCCGCGATCCGGTGCGGATGCAAGAGGTTCAGCAAAGGGCGCGCAAGGAAGGCCGGGCGATGCGCTGGCCCGCCGTCGCGGAGCGGTATTTGGAGTCGTTCCGGAAGGCGAAGGAAGAACATGAAGCACCGCATGCCTTCTCCCCGGCCGCGCTTTCCGCCCTGCCCTCTGTCCGGCTCGATCATATCGCCCGCATGACGGACGGAACCGGGATCTTCCAACATGCCACCTATAACGTGCCGAACTACGATGAGGGGTACTGCACGGACGACAACGCCCGCGCCTTCATCCTCTGCTGCCTGCTCTCCAGCGGGGAGCTTGCCGGCGATCAGCCTGACCGGCTTTGCCCGACCTACCTCGCTTTCCTTTCCGCCGCCTTGGACCGGCGCAGCGGGCTTTTCAGGAATTTCATGAGCCACGGCCGCGCTTGGCTGGAGGAGGCGGGGAGCCAGGATAGCCACGCACGGGCGCTATGGGCCGTAGGTACCGGGGCGGCTTTGCTACGGGACGAGGGGCACCGCATGCTGTGCCGCAGCCTCCTGAAATCGGCTCTCCCCGCAGCGGAGCGGTTCATCGCCCCCCGCTCTTGGACCTTCACTCTTCTGGGATTGCAGGAATACACCAAAGCCTACCCTGCCGACCAGCGCGCCGAGGAAGTACGGGTGCTACTGGTGAAGCGCCTCATCGCACTGTGGAAGCGGCGGTCGAGCAGCGATTGGCCCTGGTTCGAGAAGCTTCTCTCGTACGACAACGCCCGTATCCCCCAGGCACTGATCGCGCACGGTAGCCGGATGCCGGAGAGCGAGGCGTTGGAGATCGGGCTAGCTTCGCTGAAATGGCTGGCGGGCATCCACACCGCGCGGGAAGGACACTTCCGGCCGATCGGCAGCAACGGCTTCTTCCAGAAAGGCGGCATCCGCGCCGATTTCGATCAGCAACCGCTGGAGGCCCAGGCGATGGTATCCGCATGTCTGGAAGCGTGGCGCGTTACCTCGGATGCGGCCTGGCTGCGCGAAGCGAGGCGCGCCTTCGGGTGGTTCCTGGGCCGCAACGACCTGGGGTTGCCGCTCTATGATCCGCGCACGGGCGGCTGTTGCGACGGCTTGCACCCGGATCGCGTGAACGCAAACCAAGGTGCCGAGTCCTCGCTGGCCTTTTCGCTTTCCCTCGCGGAGATGCACCTTGCGGAAAATCTCCTGAAGCAATCCTTGAAATGTACCGCATGAGCAAGATCCGCCTCCACCGCCACGAGCTGACCCTTTTACCCGAATCCAACCGGGTGATCATCCGGCCTTTCATCCCTTCCTCTGCCCAGCGGATCACCACCGTCATCGGGAGGGCCCTCTCCCTCCCGGAAGAAGAGGTGCTCCGCGAGCTGGAGGGCGTGAAGGCGGAGTTCG
This sequence comes from uncultured Haloferula sp., assembly GCA_946885645.1. The sequence continues at coordinate 4,612 of CAMPGU010000251.1, read as the reverse complement.
AATCGAGACACTTCGATATCGATTCGGTCCTGATCCAGCATTACGAGAAGGTTGTCTCCCACGTTTTCACGCAACGGGAGCTCTCGCGGGAGCGGCAGCTATTGATCGGAGCCCTTTTTTCCGGCGAGTATGCTTTGGAATCGGCCGCCCTTTTCAATCCTTCCATCGTGCCTCATCCCGACCAGAGCAATGTTCCGGAGGGCGGGCTGCGCTTCATCATCAGCTTGCGGGCGACGGGTGAGGGCCACATTTCGTCCATCGAGTTCCGCAGCGGGATGATCATGACGGACGGGAGCATCCAGCTCGATCCGGTGTCGCGTTTCGTGACCCTGCCGGAGGTTCTGCCCAATCCGACCTATCGGAAGGAGAGCTTTATCACGAAGCTCAACGAGATGGGCTTCGATAACGAATGGACCCATCGGGCGATGGAGTCCCTGGGGGATGACTTCACCCGCAGCGATCTCAAGCGGAGCGTGCGCGGGATGCGGAACGGCCATCGCAACAGTTCGCGGGACATGGTCCGGACCCTCGAGTGCATCCAGTGGCTGGCAGACTCCAACTACGAACTGAGATTCTCTGAAAAGCTGGCGATCAGCGAGCGGATCATTTTTCCGGTGTCCGCCAACGAAAGCAACGGCATCGAGGATGCGAGATTCGTGTGTTTTACGGAGGACAATGGATCACGCATGTACTATGCGACCTACACGGCCTATAACGGCCGGGCGATCCTGCCCCAGCTTATCGAGACGAAGGATTTCCTGCATTTCCGCGTGCTGACGTTGAATGGCCCGGCGGTACAGAACAAGGGCATGGCCCTCTTCCCGCGGCGGGTCAACGGGAACTATGCGATGCTCTCACGGCAGGACGACGAGAACCTTTTCATCATGTACGCCGAAGAGCCGCATCATTGGAGCGATCCCGAAATCCTGCTGCGGCCTGCGGAAATGTGGGAAAGCGTGAAGATCGGGAATTGCGGTTCTCCCATCGAGACCGAGAAGGGGTGGCTGGTGATGACCCATGGCGTCGGTCCGATGCGGAAGTATTGCATCGGGGCTGCTTTGCTGGATCTGGAGAATCCCTCGAAGGTGATCGGGCGCCTGTCCCAGCCGCTTGTCTCGCCGGAAGGAAACGAACGCGAGGGCTACGTGCCCAACGTGGTCTATAGCTGTGGAGCCCTGGTTCACGACCGGCGGCTCATCCTTCCCTATGCCATGAGCGACAAGGCTTCCGCAATCATGACCTTGTCCCTCGACGAACTGCTTGATGCCCTGACAAGCGGAGGTTGAGAGCGGTGTTTCCCGGGAGGGAGCGGGGTCAGGGCTGCGAGGGCTTCTCCAAAGGCACCGTCTCGTCCACGGCGCGGAAGTCGATCCGTTTGGTCGCCGGATCGACGAAGAAGAACACGTACGAGCGGACCCGCTCCTCCACCGGCCAGCGGGTCTTGCTCAAGGTGCGGTCCCCCTCCTTTTCCCGGACGCCGAAACCGACGTCGTAGAAATTCTCCGGCCGCGCGCCTTGCGGGTGCAGGATCTGGCTCTTGGCGGGAGGAAGGATGAATTTTGACGTGCCCACGTAGCCAAGGACGGTTTTGTCGGCGTGGTTGTAGAAATACACATCGCCGGGCCGGAAGGAGGAATCTCCGGAAGCGATCACGACCGGCTTGTAACCTCCCGTACTGGCGGGAATCAGGAGGACGACGAAAGACTTGCCCTCCGGGAGCGCGATGGACGCTAGGGCGGTGTCTTTCGTGCTCGTCCGTAAACTGAAGCTCCGGGCGGGCGCTGCCAAGGGCTCGGAGAGGTTGTTCGAGGGCAGGGTGAAGGGCTCGGACTTCAGCTTTTCCGCAGCCATGACCACTTGCCCGAGGTCTTGCGGCACGCGCTCCGCGAGGAAGCGGACCCGGGCACTGCCGCCTCCGGATTCCTGGGCATTGAGGGCGACCGGGAAAAGGAGGGCGAGAAGAGCGGAAAATCGGAACATGAGTGGTGTTGGCTATTAGATCTCGTCCGGGTGCAGCCAGCGGAAGGAAGTCAGCTCGTAGCGCCGCCCGAAGGCTTCATTAGCCCCCGATTTGAGATTGGCCAAGGGAGTTTCCGGCGCATCGGCGGGATCGATGAAATTTCTGTTCCGCTCCACGACGGCCTCGCACCAGGCGCGCGCGAGTACCTTTCCATCCTCGTCCACGGATTCACCATAGGTCCGAATGATGAAACTATCGGAACGGGCCGAAAGCACCGGCGCGATGGGAGTAAGGATGTCAGCCTGCTTGACGATCCCGGGAGCTCCGTAGCCGGAGGGCCCTTCCTCCGCTTCGGGGAAAGCGAAACGGCCGGATACGGCGGAGGAAATGGCGCGATCCCCGGACTGGTAGGCGGCATTGATCTTCACCTCCTCGGAATCCAAGGCGCTTTGGATCGCTCCGGCACGGGCGAGGTCCTCGTCGTTGCCGGGGCGGCGGTTGATAAAGTCTGCCAAGCTCAGGAAGGGCCCTCGCTTGCGGACTTCCTTTACGATCCCTTGGGCGAGGGAATCGATCTCCTCCTCCGAGAGCACCCGGCGACCCGTCCACTGGGCGGGCGAAGTCAGGTCCGTGTCGCCGCTCTCCGCCACGAGGTTTCGCGGGGTAAGCAGGCCGGCCACCGGAGTATCCCCGGCGTCCACGCCGGACGCGGATTCGGCCCCGCTTGCGGCGCTCACCATGATCTTGCGGTCTTTCAGGCTTCCGAGCATCGCTTTCCATGCCTCCACCGAAGTCGAGTTCACATTAAAGAGACCTTCCACGCGGATCAGGCTGGCGACTTTGCGGGTGGCCAAATCGGTGGGGACCGCGCCGGAAAATAGCGTGGAAACGATATCTTTGGCCGCCACTCCGCCGGTGTCGGGGAGGAAGCGCGCTACCGGCAGAGCGGACTCGCCATCGAAAAACTCCGAGGCGATCTGCTTCTGGGAACGCTTTTGCGCGAAGGTGGCGCGGTCCTGCGGGGCGATACCGGAGAAGAACCATTCGTCCCACAGCGCATGATTCGCGAGATAGGAATGATCCGCCAGCGGTCTGCCCGCCCCGAGCGATCCCTCCGTCTTGTCGGGGGCGAGCATCGGGGGTGCCACGGAATTCCCGATCGCATGGGAAATCTGCGGGTAGAGCGGTTCGCGGCCATTGAGCGTCCCGTAGCCGTGTTTGGGCCGCAGGATTTCAAAGCCGTTTGCGAAGGAGTGTTGGAGAGCCGCCAGGGAGACGATCGGTTCGCGCGGAACGGAGTGGGTGGTGACGAAGTTGCTGCCGAGCTGGGCGTTCATCCCGCCGCCGAAGAAGGCGCTCCCGTCCGGGCTCACCTCGATGCTCCGGTTTTTCCAGCTCGAAAGTGCTTCCACGCTGAACTCATAGGGCAGGATGTCGCGTTCGCGTTGCGACAGATCGTAGAAGTCCACGTGGTGTGCCTTGGGGTTGAAGCGGCCCAGGTAGCGCGTGCGAGCGGCGGCATCGGTCCCTCCTTCGGTCTTTGCATTGTAGGAGATGATCATCACCGGAGCTTTGCGCCCGCTGATATCCGCCGCGGCCAGTTGCCGGGTCTCCGATTGCGTGAGCGTTTTGAATACCTGCGGGAATTTGTTGGCGTAGAGACGCTGGTTCGAAGGTTTGGTGCCCGCGATTCCAGGAGCGCTGGTGCCCGGGTTTTCCGAAGGCTTCAGGCGGCGGTTGCCGAAATCCCAATCGACGTAGATCCCGCCGATCCCGAGGCTTGTCCGGGAATCGCCCCTGTCGGCCCCGATGTACACCTCGTGATGAGAGAGGGAGAAGTGGCGGGTGTGGCGATCGTAGCCGGGGGGCACCATGCCGCTGCCGGAGGCTGCTCCTGCGGTGTAGCCGTTGGGCCGGGCCTCGTAGGTGATCCGAGCATTGGAGGGTACCTCGATGTTGGCTCCAGACATGTCCCGCACGGGATATGAAACCCCGCCTTGGAAGTTGAAGCCCGTGCTTGCAGCCAGATTGTGATCCGTCGAGGCGCCGGCCCGGACGATTAAATTCCCGCTCTGGGCCACCTTGATCACTTCTCCGGGCTTGAAGACGAGCTGCTGGGTCCTTCCCGCGACCAGCGAGAGGAAATTACCGTCCGATCCGGAAAAAGAGCGGATGAGCGGACACTGCCGCGACGGCTGGCCGTTCACGCTGATGACGAGATCGTAGGGGATTTGCCAGTATTTGACGGAAAAAAACGAACTCACGGGGACCACCACCGGGACGTCCAAAGGATTCCAAAAGGTTAGCACCGGATCCGCCACCACGTGCAGGATGGGCCTGCCGGAGGAATTCGGCCGGGTCTCGAAGGAGAGCACCATCTGATAGCTGGTGATGACCGGCTGCTTGAAGTAGAACTCATCGTCCGTCTGGGATGGCTCCGGTCCGGGCTCCATCTGGAGGTAGGGCGTGCCGGAGGGGATGGTCCCCCCGGTGGTGTATCGGGCGCTTCCGCTGGTCCTCAGGTCCTTGTAGAGGTTATAATAGGCCCAGAGCTCGTGCAGGTTGATCCCGTTTTCCCCGCCCACCCGGTAGAGCGCCGTGCGATTGGAAGCCAGCAGCGTATTCGCCATTGACGACGGACGTTCGAGCTGC
>CAMPGU010000250.1 GCA_946885645.1 uncultured Haloferula sp. | reverse complement strand
GCTTGGAGGTGGTCCAGGCCATCCCGGCCGACGAGATGCCGGTAGTAATTTTCACCACGGCCTACGATACCCACGCCGTCCGTGCTTTCGATCTTAGCGCCCTGGACTATCTTTTGAAGCCGTTCAAGCCGGCGCGCTTCCAGGAGTCCTTGGAGCGCGCGCGCGCCCGGATCCGGGACGGGCGCGGGGCCTCTGTCGCCGATCCGGCCTTCACCACGCTGCTCGCGCACCTGAGAACCTTGGAAGGAGGTTTGCGGATTCCGGTGAAAACTCCCGAAAAGATCATCTTTGTCCGCGCTACCGAAATCGAGCACGTGGAGGCCGCCGGGAACTATCTCGTGCTGCATTGCGGGGCGGAGCGGCATATCGTGAGGGAAACGATGGCATCGATCGTGAAGAAGCTGGAGCCGTACGGTTTCATGCGGATCAGCCGGTCTTCCGTGGTCAATCTGTCCCGTATCCGTGAATTGCAGCCGATGTCCGCCGGGCACTACGCCGTGATCCTGAAAACGGGAGCAAAGCTCGATATGACGAGTCCTCTGCGGGATCTGCAAGAGCGGATGAGCGGGAGCTGAAAGAGGGCGGGCTCCGGCGTGGCGGATTCGTCACGTGTCTTGCGGCGTTCGTCCCATCCGGGTGGCGGTCCTGTGAGCGGGTGCTAGTCCGCCTACCGTCAACAAACGGGTTTCTTCCCGGGAACCCGGCGCGTCCGGATCGGTAGATCAATCCTCCTCGAATCATCCATATGAGAATATCTCGCACCCAGCATCACCTTTCCCGGCGGGGAGCCATGCTCTCCTTGGCCTCCACGGCGGCGGTCTTCGCTTCAGGGATCTCATCCGGCGCGGATATCACCTGGTCCGCGGCCACCGGCGACTTCTCCGTTGCCGGGAATTGGACGGGCGGCGTCGTTCCCTTCGACGGCGACCATGCGGTCATTGACAACGGCGGAACCGCGGGAATCGGCGGTAGCCTCACCGTGGCCGGCCTCCATACCGGCTCCGTCGCGGGCGGCGGCACCTTCCGGCACACCGCCGGGGATCTGGTGGTATTGAATGCGGTGCGCTTGGGCGTCTCCACCGGATCCACCGGCAGTTTCTCCTCGGAAGCGGGAAGCCTCCATCAGGGGGAAGGCGACTTCATCATCGCCGAAGGCGCGGGAAGCACGGCCTCTTTTGCTCTTGCGGCAGATGTCTCCTTCACCCGCGGGGCCGGCACGATCACGGTGGGCCGTCTCGGCACCGGCACCTTTTCCATGGCCGGGAGCCTCACTTCCAGCGGGGATTTCATCGTGGGTGACCGCAGCATTCCCGGCTCCTCCTCCACGGGAACAGTCACCCACACCGGAGGCACCTTTGTCAGCAATGGAGGAATTTTCATCGGAAGCGGGGACCAACAACAGGGGGTGAATGGAATCGCGGGCACCTACGATCTCCCCGGGGCCGTGATCATCGCGAATGGCGCCTTCTCCGTCGGCACCGGAGGCGCGGCGGGGTTGCTGAAGATGAGCAACGGCTTCATCGGAAAATCACCTGCCGGCCCGATCGTCGTCGGCGAAGGAAACGGAGCCGAGGGAGCCATCGAGCAGAGCTCCGGCTTCATCAATTGCGGCGGGGATTTCATCCTGGGGAGTGGCGCTTCGGCAGCGGGATCCTACGTGATGGAGACGGGTTCCCAAGGGGCTCCTTCGATGGTGATCGGCGGTTCCTTCGTCCTCGGCGAAGACGGTGGCTCGGCGGTCCTGGATCTCAAGGGGGGCACGATCACCAAGACATCAGCCGGTTCCGGCTTTGCATTCGCTTCCGGCCAAGGCTCCTCCGCGACCATCACCATCGACTCAGGCCGCCTCGTGAACATCGGCGGCGAAACCTGGCTGGGAGCCGCGGGGAACGGGACGGCCACCTGGACTCTTTCCGGAATCGGGGAAGCCGTCGTCACTCTCCTCGAGCTGGGTCACGCCGATACCGCCGTAGGGACCCTGAATCTCGACGGCGGCCTCCTGTCCGTGGACCGCATCACCCAGGGAATTTCCACCGCGGCGTCCACCGTCAATTTCAATGGCGGGATTCTGCGCGCGAACGGAAGCACCGGCGATTTCATGAGCGGCATCTCCGCCGTCAACGTCGGGGCGGGCGGGGTCGTCATCGATACCAACGGCTTTGAAATAGCCGTCAGCCAGACCCTCGCGGATGCGGGCGGCGGCCTGTCCAAGACCGGCGATGGTAGGCTGACCTTGGAAGGGAACTCGAATTACATCGGGGATACGATCATTCAGCAAGGCACGCTCGCGATGAACGGAACGCTTCCCGTGTCGCCGGTATGGGTGAATTCGGGAGCGACCTTGGCCGGAAATGGAACGATCGGCGGCTCGGTCACCGTCGTCGGCGCCATCTCGCCAGGGGACAACGGGGGCGAATTGTCGGTGGGAGGAAACGTGGAGTTTCCCGGCGGCGTCCTGAAGCCGGTGTTCGATGGTGCCTTGGTCGCTCCTTTGGAAGTGGGCGGGGAGTTGAACATCGAAGGCGCCACCTTGGATCTCACCGGGGCGACCTTGCTTGCGGGAACCTACACCATCGCCACCTTTGATACCATGGTCGGCACGGAGTTCATGGAAGTGACCGGCCTGCCCGCCGGCTTCTCTGTAACCGTCGGCGCGGATGCCATCACGATTTCGGGTGCGCCGGCGGCCTCCCCTTACGAGGCCTGGGCCGCTTCGAAAGGCTTGGAAGGAGAGGATGCAGCCGGTTCCGCGGACCCGGATGACGACGGGATCCCGAATGCCATCGAATTCGTGGTCGGCGGTAATCCGGGCGCGACGGGAGATGCTTCCAAATTACCGGCCGGAGAGGTGGAGGACGGCAAATTCGTTTTCAGTTTCCGCCGGACCGCTGAATCCGCCGGGACCCCGCCCATCGTGGAATATGGCAGCGATCTCGATGATAGCTGGACCACGGCTACCGACGGCACCGACGGCGTGACAATCATGATCGCCGAGGATGTCCCTACCGGGGATGAGGTCGTAACCGTGGGCATCCCGATGGCTCCAGGTCGATTGTTTGCCCGGCTCAGGGTGGATATCCCCTGAAAAACGTTTCCAAGAGGAGTAGGGGAGGTCGTTCCGCACGGGCGGGGCGGCCTCTTCTCCCCGAAAGGGACCTCGGGATCCGTGCGAGCGGGCGGCAGGTCCGGAGCGAGCGAATGACGTCTTCGGGAGCGCCGTTTACCTCTTCATCAGGGGTGATGAATTTTTAGCGATATTTTGGTGAATATCTCCCTTGCGGGATCCGGTAACCCTCGCCACGTTCCCGCCACCTTATGGACAAGATCCCATCCGACACGCTGGCACAAGTTCTCGAACTCCGGAAAAAGAACGGTTTGGAAGCCACGGAAGCGGCTGTATATGCCGATCTCGAAAAGTCCAAATGCAAGTGGACTCTCAAGGATACGCCGCGCTATCGCCGTGCGGGCGAGTCCCCGATCTGGGTATCGGGTAAATATCTTTCCTCCTATGGAACCTGTCCCGCCAGTGGAGAAGCCGACGAAAAAGGCAGCAAGTCTCCGAAGGCGGCTCGCGTCTCGAGTTCCAAAGCCGCCGCCCCGGCATCGGGCAAGGTGGACGAGAGCGTTTTCTACAAGGTGCTGCACGGCAAAGGATTCCCCGTAAAGATTACCCAGGATCTGTTGAGCGGAGAGATCCAGACCCAGATCCCGGACTCGATTAAGAAACTGGATCTCCAGTTCGGTTCGATTCCTGCGAATGCCTCCGCTATCCACGTCACCCAAACTTCTCCCCAGATTCAAGTGGCCATGCCGCTGGATAAGTTTCTGGAGCTTGCCGGTATCCGGGCTTGATTATTTCCAATGCCAGGCCTGTCCGGGATGAAGTCCCGGACAGGTTTTCTGTGTCTGTGTAGTTGTCGCTTCTCATCGAGAAGTTATGTTGTTGCTTGAAGTGGGGACATTGATTTCCCTTTTGCCTTCCATCCCGGCGGCGATGCATTAGCCGTACATACGCGACACCGCGGCCCATTCGAGGTTGGTCGTAGTTCTCGCTATGGTAGGTGTCTTTCTTGCACGCGGTGGTGTTTCTTCCAGATTACCGGAGACTCTTGCTGAGGAAAGATCGGCGGGTACTAACCAGGCGACCCGGGACCCCTGCCGAGGGAGCAAGGGGGAGACGCATCGGCCTCTTTCCTCCGGGCAATGGCGGTATGCCAAGGCGCTATCACCCGAAGGGGAAAAGACCCGGCAGCCGGTGCTCCGGTTTTCCCCGGGCTGCCTAAGTGATCGAACGCAGGAGCTCCTGTTGCCGGCACCTTGAGCTACCTCCCGCTGTCCGGATTGTGTATTGCCCGCGGGCTTGGCTCGCTTTAGGGTCCGCGGCCCGTCCCGCTAACAATGAGCGCCCTTCCTGACAAGCCCGTCCGACTGTACGATACCACCCTGCGCGATGGCACGCAGGGCGAAGGTTTCCAGCTCTCGCTGCTCGACAAGCTGCGCATTGCCGAGCGCCTCGATGCTTTCGGGATCGACTACATCGAGGGAGGCTGGCCGGGCTCGAACCCAAAGGACGTGGAATTTTTCCACGAGGCCAAGAAGCTGACGCTGTCCCGCGCGAAGCTTGCCGCCTTCGGATCCACCCGTCGCGCCGATACTCCTGTCGAAGAGGACCCTCAGGTGAGGCTGCTGCTCGAAGCGGAGACCCCGGTGGTGACCATCTTCGGGAAAAGCTGGGAGCTTCACGTCACCGAAGTCCTGCGCACCACCCCGGAAGAAAACCGGGCGATGATCCGCGACACGGTGGCTCACCTGAAAAAGCACGGCCGCGAGGTGGTCTATGATGCCGAGCATTTCTTCGACGGCTACAAGGACTCCCCGGAGCACGCGCTCGCGTCCCTGGAGGCAGCCGCGGAAGGCGGTGCCGATTGCCTGGTGCTCTGCGATACCAACGGCGGCACGCTTCCCTCCGAGGTGATGGAGATCTGTGCGGCGGTGCAGGCGCGCCTCCCCGGCGTGCCGGTCGGCATCCATACCCACAACGACTGCGAACTCGGCGTGGCCAATGCGGTCGCCGCAGTGAAGGCCGGGGCGGTCCAGGTGCAGGGAACGATCAACGGGTACGGCGAACGCACCGGAAACTGCAACCTGACTTCGGTCATTCCCATCCTTCAACTGAAGATGGGCCTTCAAGTCGTTCCGGAGCTGGAGAAGCTACGGGATCTCTCGTATTTCGTGGACGATGTCTCGAACAATCCCCACTTCCCCCGCGCCGCCTTCGTCGGTCGCACGGCCTTCGCCCACAAGGGCGGCATGCACGTCAATGCGGTGCAAAAGCTGGCCCGCAGCTACGAGCACATCGAGCCGGGTGCGGTGGGCAACGAGCAGAATATCCTCGTCTCCGAGCTCAGCGGCCAATCGAACATTCTCATCAAGGCCGACGAGCTCGGCATCCGCTTGGACAAGGGTTCGGCCGAAGCGAAGGCGGTGCTGCAAAAGGTCAAGGATCTGGAGAATGAGGGCTACGCCTTCGAAGCCGCGGGCGGTTCGCTGGAGCTCTTGATCCGCCGCGAACTCGGAAGCTATGAAAAGCCTTTCGAGCTTAAGGAATTCCACACCTCCTTCCGCCAGTACCGCGACGGTCATCAGCCCGTTTGCGAAGCGACCGTGAAGCTCTACGTCGGCGAAGTGCCGGAATACACCGTGGCGGAAGGCCACGGCGTGGTGAATGCCTTGGACAAGGCGCTCCGGAAGGCGCTCCGGCCCTTCTACCCGGAGATTTCGACCGTCTCGCTGGTGGACTACAAGGTCCGCATCATCAACGGGCACGACGCCACCGCCGCGAAGACCCGCGTGTTGATCGTCTCCACCGATGGAACGGAGAATTGGGGCACGGTGGGCGTTTCGGAGAACATCATAGAAGCTTCCTGGATTGCCCTCGTGGACGGGATCGATCTTTTCCTCCAGCGGCGGAAGTAGCGCGGCTTGCCGACCGGGCGAACAGAAAACCTTCCTTCACCCGATCGGGGCAATAGGCCGGGCCGGTGAGCCGGGTATCCTCCAGCCATGTCCGCCCTCCGCCAGATCACCCGCCGCTTCTGCCTCGGCTTGATCGCCGCCTGCCTGTATCCGGTAGGGGCTCAGGA
>CAMPGU010000249.1 GCA_946885645.1 uncultured Haloferula sp. | reverse complement strand
GGACTCGAAATTACACCCTTCTACCGCCGGGAGCGGAGTGGACCAGTTCGCCTGGTTTGTTCGTGGTCGTGGAGCGTCGGCTGAATTACTTCCGGGCGATGTCCGGGGTGCAGGCTGATGTGAGTGTGAATTCAGGGGCTACCGTTAGGATCATGGAGGCGGATCCGCACAAACCCTCGGCATCGACGACGAAGGCCGCCGCGGCGCAGCGTTCGGCCCTGATGATCGCCCGTACCTATCCAAACAACGGCGGGCTGAGCCACAGTCCCACCGATGCGGCCTGTGTCGCCTGGACGCCAGCGGCTTGGAACGCGAACAAGAACGGCAATCTGGCGCTGGGCTTTTTCGGTCCGGGTGCCATCGAGTCCTACATGAAGGAGGATGTGGCGGGCGTTTCCAGTTGGAACACGAGCGTGGGACACCGCCGGTGGGTCATGCACCAACGATCCACCGACTTCGGGACAGGCGACACGCCGGGCCAGGCTAGCGGAACGATCAGACCTCCGACAAACGCTCTCTACGTGGTTCCGAATGCGGCTGAACTCGATCCCGATCTTCCGCCGGTTTTCGCCGCTTACCCACCCAAAGGTTTTGTTCCGGCCAAGTTCAACACGCCCTACTGGTCGCTTTCTTATCCCGGTGCGAATTTTTCAACGGCGACGGTTTCGATGACCAATGCCGCGTTGAGTCCCGTTTCCAATGTGACCGTCGTTTCGAGGGCGGTCGGTTATGGTGACAACAGCATCGTGTGGAGCGTCCCGGCTACGGTTTCGGCGAAGAGCGTGAGCTCGGACACCCGTTGGAGTGTGACCGTCTCCAACATACAGGGAGAGGGGGTGCCCGCTTCCTATTCGTACTCGGTCACCCTGATCGATCCGGACCACTTGTTGGAAACGCCCACGCTCTCCGGTCCCTCTTCCGTGCTATCGGTAGGGGCGGAGTATGAAGTCGCGGGTGTGCCTGGAGCCGACCAGATGGAGACGGGCTTTTTCCTCCGAAAGAGCGCGACCTGGACGGAAGGGGCCGAGGTCAATCCCACTCCGATGGTGATTGACCGAACGACGGGGACGGGGGCAGGTGACTATGACCTTTTTTCGACCAATTCCGCCTACAAGCGGACAGGTTCGAGATCCTTCCGCCTGACCTTTCCGACGCTCTACGATCTAATGGTCAATGGCGTGCCGGAGCAGTCCTTCGAGGTGGTCCGTGAGATCGTTCCGGTCACCAACCCGAAACTGAATTTCTTCTACAAGCGCGGGCTGATGACCCAAGCCTCGCACCTGGTGGTGGAGGTTTCCCAAGATGGCGGTACCACCTGGACCCTGCTTGCCGATTATCAGGGGAAAAGCAATGGCTCAGCAGATGCGGCTTTCCAAGCTGCCTCCCTCTCTCTGCCTACCGGAGGTAATCCTCTTCGTGTTCGCTTCCGCTATTATCTCCAATCGGGCGGTTCGGCCTACTCCCATGAAGCTTATCCCGCCCAACCCACCGGGATTTACATCGATGACATCACCGTGAGCGGCTGCGACTGGCTGGAGCCGAAGGGCTCCGTATCCGACGAGGGCTTGGAATCCTTCGTCTTCAATTCCACCACGGCTGGCACTCCCTTGGCCGTCGGTCAGACCTGGTGGTTGCGGCCCCGCGCCATTCTGGGCGGCAAGGCTTTCCCTTACGGTCCTGCCAAGGTCGTCACCGCGACCGGTCTGCCGGATACTTTCGCGGGATGGGCCTCCACGGAGTACCCGGGGCATTCCTTGTCGTTCAATGGCGACCTGGACGGGGATGGCTTGGACGACGGGATCGAATACGCGTTCTCTCTGGATCCTACACGAAGTAGTCCGGTGCCGGAAGAGCTCTCCTTCCCGGTGGGCAAGATCGAAATCGCCCGGGACCTTCCCATCCATAGGGTAGGGGTGGTCTATGGAGCGCAATGGTCGGAAGACCTCGTCAACTGGTCCTCGCAGGGCGTGACGATCCGTTTCGAGGACGGGAAGATCATTGCCAGCGTGATGAAGGGGCTGCAATCGCGCTTCCTGAGGTGGAATATCACGCCCCAGTGAGGAGCGCCGCTCACCTCTGGCACTTCGGGCACCAGTAGGTGGAGCGTTGGCCCATCACCGCTTGCCGGATCGGCGTGCCGCAGACGCGGCAGGCTTCGCCTTTCCTTTCGTAAACGAAGAGCCGCTGGCTGAAGTAGCCGGGCTCGCCCTCGGAATGGAGAAAGTCCCGCAAGGTGGTGCCGCCTTGCTCGATCGACTCCGTGAGCACTGCGCGTATGCCCTCCACGAGCTTCTTGAGGCGGGGCCGGGAAATCTTGCACGCGGGTGTGGCGGGGCGGATACCGGCGCGAAAGAGGGCTTCGCTGGCGTAGATGTTGCCAACGCCCACCACCACCTTGGCATCCATCAGCGCGACCTTGATGGCGATACGTTTTGTCGCGAAGGCGCGCGCAAGGGTTTCCACGGAGAAGCCGTCTTCCAAGGGCTCCGGCCCCAGGTCTCTCAACAGAGGATGGGCGAAGGGATCGCCCTCCGGCAGGTGAAGGAAGATGCCGAAGCGCCGCGGGTCGTGGAAGCGGAGCTGCTTGCCCGACTCCAGCGTCAGCGCGACGTGATCGTGCTTCTTGAATTCCGACGCTGGATCCGCGATCCGCAAGCTGCCGGACATGCCGAGGTGGACGAGCAGCGAGCCGTGCTCCTCCAGCTCGAAGACCAGGTATTTCGACCTGCGCTTCACCGAAGTGAAACGGCTGCCCGCGAGTTCGTCGAGGGATGCCGACACCGGCATGCGGAGCCCGCGATGCCGCACGATGACCTCGCGGATCCTCCTGCCCTTGACATGCGGCTCCACGCCGCGGCGGGTGGTTTCGACCTCCGGTAGCTCGGGCATGGCGGGACTAGCGGAGGATATAGAGCACGGTGGCGATCACGTGGCAGGCGCTGCCCGCCAGCACGAAGAGGTGCCAGATGGCGTGGTTGAAGCGCAGCCGTCGCCACGAAAAGAAGATGACGCCGAGCGTGTAGCAGAGGCCGCCCGCGACCATCCATGCGACTCCGGCGACGGGTAGGGCGCGGATCATGGGGCCCCAGGCGATGACCGCCAGCCAGCCCATGACGATATAGAGCGCGGTGGACCACCAGCTATCGCGCTTGCCGCGCGAGAGGGTCTTTAGCAAGACCCCGCCGAAGGCCATCATCCAGACGATGCCGAAGAGCGACCAGCCCCAGGGCCCCCGCAGGGCGACCAGCGTGAGCGGGGTGTAGGAGCCCGCGATGAGGAGGTAGATGCAGGCATGATCCAGCGCCTGCAGGAGCGGCTTGCGGCGCTCGCAAGAAGTCGCGTGATAGAGGGTGGACGAAAGGTAGAGGAGAACGAGCGTGCCGCCGAAGACGCTGGCGGAGACGGTGCGGAACACCTCGCCATCCGCCACCAGGATCATCGCGACGAGGGCACCGATCGCCAGGGCGGTCCCCAGCGCGTGGGTGGCCATGCTGGCAAGCTCCTCCGCCTTGCTCTCGCACAGCGGGGAACGCGGTCGCTGGGGCTCCGGCGGCATCGGGGTTAGAATCGCTCCAGTGGGGCAGGATGTCGAGGGCGGGGCGACATTCCGTGTTTCCTTTGCGGGATGCCGGGTGGATCATGGGCGGGTGAACGAGATCGATCGCGAGGATTTCCGGAACCTGCTCAACGAGATCGGGCGGACCCGGATGCCTTTCGGAAAGTACGGCCGCGAAGCCGTCCCGCCCGCCGGCATGCCGATCTACGACCTGCCCGTCGAGTATCTCGGTTGGTTCAAGGAGCGGGGTTTCCCCAAAGGACGGCTGGGCGAACTGCTCGCCATTGTCTTCGAGGTCAAAGGGGTGGGCATGGACTCTCTTTTCGACCCGCTGCGCCAGGCGAACGGTGGCCGGGTCCGCTTCAAGCCGCGGCGGAAGAAGGAGTTCCGTTTTCCGGATGCGGACGAGCGGAAGTGACTGGCTCTCTTGAATATCCGCGCCTTCATGAAGCCGCCCCTTCCTCATTTTCCCGAGACGATTGAAACCGCTCGCGTGATCGTGCGCTCCGCGAGACCGGGTGACGGGGAAGTCTTCAACCGCGCGGTCCTCTCCTCTTTGGCTGAACTCAGTCCGTGGCTTGGCTGGGTGCGGACTCCGCCCACCTTGAAAGACTCGGAGGAATCGTGCCGCCGGGCCCATGCCCGCTTCCTCGCGCGCGAAGACATGATGGCGCTCATCTTTTCGAAGGAGGACGGCGAACTGATCGGGGGCTCCGGCCTCCATGAGATGAACTGGTCCCTGCGGTGTTTCGAGGTCGGCTACTGGGGACGCACCGGCTATACCGGCAAAGGCCTTATCACCGAGGGAGTGCGAGCCTTGTCCGACTTCGCGCTGGAGACCCTGAGAGCGAACCGCGTCTTCCTCACGACCGACAACGCCAACGTGAGGAGCTGGCGCCTCGCCGAGCGCGCCGGCTTCGAGCTGGAGGGAATTCTCCGGAACGAACGCCTCGACCTCGATGGCAGCCCCCGCGACACGAGGGTGTATGCGCGGGTTCCGTCGAAACGAGGGTTCAGCCCGTGAACGACTTCCGCAGGTGGGAAGGCAGGATGCCGAGCTGTTCGCGATACTTCGCCACGGTGCGGCGCGCCACGGGGATGCCCTGCGTCTTGAGCTGCTTCGCCAAGGCATCGTCCGAAAGCGGCTTGGAGGGATCCTCCTTTGAAATCAGATCCTGGATCGCCTCGCGCACGCCCGCGTTCGAGACCTCGGTACCGTCCGCGGTCTGATAGCCGGCGGCGAAGAAGGCGCGCATTTCCATCAGGCCGTGCGGTGTCAGCACGTACTTGCCCGCCACCGCGCGGGAGATCGTGGTCGCGTGCAGCCCGATCTGATCGGCGATCTCGTTCATCGTCAACGGACGCAGGTGCCGCGGGCCTTTTTCCAGGAAGGCGGGCTGATGTTCGATGAGCTTTTCGGCGATCGAAAGGATGGTCTCCTGGCGCAGCGAGAGGGAGCGGATGAGCGTGCGCCCCTCGCGGATTTGCTCGCGCAGGAAGTGACGGGCCTTCCGGTCGTTGGAGGTCTTGCCGAGCATGTCCTTGTAGAAGTCGCTGATACGGAGCTTCGGCATGTACTCGTTGGTCAGCCGCGCTTTCCACCCATCATCGGTCTTCTCGATCACCACATCCGGCTGGATATAGGGGTTGCCCGTTGGATCGAAGTCCCCGCCGGGATTCGGCGTCAAGCGCCCGATCCGCGAGGCGGCTTCGGAAATCCGCTCGACGCTTGTTCCCAGCGCCCGAGCGATCTGCGGGTAGCGCTTGCGCGCCAGCTCCTCCAGGTGATCGCGGACAATGCGGTACTCTAGGCTCCCGCCTTCGCCGTTCCGCTCAAGCTGCAGCAGCAAGGACTCCGGGATCCCGGAGGCACCGATGCCCGGCGGATCGAAGCTCTGCAGGAGAGTCAGCGCCTCGTCCATTGCCCTCTTCTCGATTCCCAGGCGGGAGGCGAGCTCGCGGGCCGGAAGGTCGAGGAAGCCACGCGGATCGAGATTCCCGATCAGATGACGCGCGGCGATGCGGACGTCGGGATCCACCAGCGAGAAATCGAGCTGATTGGAGAGGTGCTGCTGGAGTGTTTCCGGCGCGACGATCGAGTTGTAGAGGTGCTCCCGGCGTTCCTCGTCATCGGCGCTCCAGGGGTTCGAACGGCGTTCGAGGATCTCGAGATCGCGCCAATCGTCATCCGTCTTGTTCAGATGGTCCAGGGAGTCCGCCTCCTCGGCGTCCGGCGCGGGTTCATCGAGCGAGATCGATTCCGTGATATCCTCCAGGACGGGATTGATTTCGAGCGCCTGCTGGACAAGCTGCTGGAGTTCCATCGAGTTCGCTTGGAGGATTTCCAAGCTGCGCCGCATCTGTGGCGCCAGCGATTGCTGTTGTCCCAGGGATTGATGGAGCGAGGCATCGGCCATGGTCGAATTCCGCTTACCTGCGGAACGACATGAAGGTAAAGCCGATTACAATGGAAAATACAGCAAATTTCATGCCACTGCTGTTTTTTATTTTACTTGCGGCCCCTCGGGAAGTGTGGGAGGGCGGGGGAGTCGCTGCAGGAAAGAGGCCTCCGGGGCCGTCCGCGGCCGTCATCCCCTGACCAACGA
>CAMPGU010000248.1 GCA_946885645.1 uncultured Haloferula sp. | reverse complement strand
GGGCAAGGCCCACGACCGCAATCTCCTGCGCCGCCGCCTGCGCGCTATCGTTCAGCGTCACGGCCACCTGCTGGCCGACTCCAAGCGCCTGCTGGTGGCTATTCCCCGGGCCGGCGCGGCGCAAGCGAGCTTCGCCGAACTGGAGGAAGACTGGCTACGCCAGGTGAAGCGCCTCGGGCTGCTCCGCGGCGCGAAGTGAGGGTGCCAAGTGTGAAGTGACCCGAAAATTCTCCCTGCGAAACCCGCCGATGCTGCTACTTCCGACATCTGCCGCTTCGCATTCTTCACCCGGCACCGCCTTGAAATTCCTGATCAGGCTCGTCATCCGCTTCTATCAGAAGTTCCTGAATCCCGTGCTGAAGGCGCTAGGCGGGCCGAACACGGGCTGCCGTTTCCAACCCACCTGCTCGAATTACTTCCTGCAGGCGGTGGAAGCCCACGGGTCGCTCCGGGGCTCCTGGCTGGGTATCCGCCGGATTTTCCGCTGTCATCCCTGGGGGCGCTGTGGTTATGACCCCGTCCCGCCGAAACCGGGTGCGGAACCAACCTCTCCCGGACGTCCCGCCGGGCCGGACGCCTGACGCGGGACTTTTCCCTCTTTTCCTATTCTCATGTACGACCGAAAGACTTGGATCGTCGTTATCATCTGCAGCGTCCTGCTGGCGGTGAACCTCCACTTTGGCCAGAAGAAAGCCCGCGCGCTGGAGGAAGATCGCCAGCGTGTCGCCGCCGAGCAGGCTGCCTCCACACCGGCGAAGGCTCCGGAGACGGGGGAGACCGCCGTGGAAAAGCCGGGCAGCTTGGTCGAGGTCACTCCCGACCCTCAGCAAGCCGAGGTCCTGGTGAAGCTGGAGACCGAGGAAACCCTCTACACCTTCACCTCCGTCGGCGGCGCTCTGAAGCACGCGGAATTGAAGAACCAGACGGATGGCTTGCTCGGCCCGGTGCTGCTGAACCGCCACGGCTCCAGCCCGATCGGCGCGATCGCGGAGAGCCCGGAGCGGATCGAGGCCGCTCACTATACCGTCGTCGCGGAAGAGTCGGTGGACGGCAAGTCGGTGGTCTTCCGGGGCCAGCTTCCCTCCGGCCTGTGGGCGAAGAAAACCTGGTCGCTGGCGGAAAGCGGCAAACCCGGCAGTCCCTACCTGCTCGATTTCAAGCTGCAACTCGAGAACGGCCGCCAGGAGCAGATCAATCTGGAATCCTACAGCCTCTTCCTCGGCACCTCGTCGCCGCTGGATACCGTCGAGCGCGGGGAGCAAACGGGCTTTGTCGTGAACGACAACCGGAGCTTCTCGTTTCACTCCTCCTCCGAATTCGCCAAGGCATGGTTCGGCCTCCGGAAGGAGCGCTCGATCATCACGGAACCGCTCGAAAAGGGCCTGCTGGCCGGGGTGGCGAACCAGTTCTTCGCCACCGTGGTGAAGCCGTCCGAGCCGGGGGAATCGCTGATCTGGAGCAAGGTCGAAAACCTGACGCTCAAGCCGGACACCCACCCGGTCAAAACCATCCGCGCCGGGCTGCGCCTGCCGGTCGCCACGCTGGCTCCCGGGGAGCAGCGGACACTCGTCTATCAGGTCTTCACCGGCCCGAAGCAGAACCGCATCCTGCGGAAGATGGGCGACGACTGGGGCACGCTGATGAACTACGGTTTCTTCAGCCCCTTCAGCCGCTTCATGAATTGGGCGCTGTGGTGGGTGCACGCCGGTATGGACAAGATCTCCGGCAAGTGGTCCTGGGGTCTCGCGGTCATCGTGCTGACCATCCTGCTGCGCACGGCCATCTGGCCGCTCTACAACCGCTCCAACCGCACGATGAAGCGGATGTCCAAGCTCAAGCCGGAGATGGACAAGCTGCGTGAGAAATACCCGGACGACCCGCAGAAGATGAATGCGGAGATGATGGGCTTGTACCGCAAATTCGGCATCAACCCGCTGGGCGGCTGCCTGCCGATGTTCGCCCAGCTCCCGATTTTCTTCGGCTTTTACTCGATGCTCCTGCACGCGGTGGAAATGCGCGGCCAGAGCTTCCTGTGGGTGGACGACCTTTCCCAGCCGGACACCGTGGCTCACGTGCTCGGCCTTCCGATCAATCCGCTGCCGATCGTTATGGCGATCACCAGCTTCGGCCAGATGGCGATGATGCCGAATACCGGGGGGGACAAGACGCAGATGATGATGATCAAGCTGATGCCCTTCTTCTTCCTCTTCATCTGCTACAATTTCGCCTCCGCGCTCGCGCTCTACTGGACTACCTCGAACATCTTCTCGATCGCCCAGACTTGGCTGAGTAACCGCATGCCCGACCCGGAACTCAAGGCCAAGGCCGGAGGCGGCAAGAGCTTCATGGAGCGCATGGTCGAAAAACAGGCCGAGATGGAGCGGATGAAGCAGGCCCGCGGGCGCGTGGTCGATCCGGCCACCGATAGCGGCGCGACGGCCAAGAAGCGCCCGCCGCGCACCGGAGGCTGATCTTCCGGCAGCAGGAGCCGATTCGTCACTCACGCGCCATTGGACGAAACGCAGGGAACCGGTTAGGGTATCCCGATGGCGGTGGAAAGACGCAACGTCCTGGGTGGCATACTAGAGTCCTGCTCGAGGAATCCGATGACGGGATTCTTCCGGGACGGCTGCTGCCGCACGGGTAGGGGCGACGTGGGAGTCCACGTGGTCTGCGCGAGAGTGACGGAGGACTTCCTGGCCTACTCGCGGGGCCGAGGCAACGACCTCTCCACGCCGCGACCGGAGTTTGATTTCCCCGGATTAAAGCCCGGCGATCAGTGGTGCCTCTGCGCCTCCCGCTGGAAGGAAGCTCTCGATGCAGGGACGGCCCCGCCGGTGGTGCTGGAAGCTACCCACGAGTCCGCCCTGGAATTCGTGGATCTCGCGGATTTGCGGGCTCATGCCTATCACGCGTGAGCCAGTCATCGAAAGGCGGCGTATATAGTAGCCAGTGCAGCAGCGCGAGGACGCCGGACGAAAGCAGCCCGACGACAAGGAGGACGGGATAGCCCTGGAGACCCGCTATCCGGGCCGGCAAGGCTCCCGGAAATATCGCCGCGCCGATCAAAACCACCCCGAGGGTAATGTAGATCAGTTTGAACAGCGCGTCCGCGGCGGCCCGCGAGGGACGGTAGCCCAGGGCCAAGCCGATGCCGATCGGGAAAAAGAACACGCATAGGTCCAGGTAGAGTCCTCCCGCCAGATAGTGTTGTACGATCTGCCATGCGGCATGCAGGCCGATGGCGCATAGCGAAAGACAGACGAAGAGGACGCGAAGGGACATCGGGAGACAGGTTCAGGCTCCATCGCAGGAGCTGCCCACCCCTTTAGCAGGAATGGCCGCCCCCGCCAAGGACGCATGAGGCGAGGCTCGCCAGCGCGAGGGCGACGCTGCTACATGTAGCCCATGAAGAGCCGGGTTTTCATCGTGATGCTGGCCTGCGGGGCAAGCTGCCTGACCGCGGAGCCGCTCCAGGTGGAGGGGCTCCCGCAGCCGGTGGAAGTTTCCCTGCCCGAAAATCATGATCCCGCGAAATCGTGGCCGGCGGTTTTCTTCTACCACGGCACCGGCGGGCACCCGGCGACCAAGATGATCCGCGAGCATACGGGCCCGCGGGATTGGATCGTGGTCGGCATGACCTACACGCGGCCCGGTCCTTTCACCTATACGCCGGAGAATCTGGAGAGGGAACTGGTGATCCTGCGCCGGGTGCGCGGCGAACTGGCGGAAAAGCAGGGGCTCGATCCGAAGCGCCTCTACGTTTCCGGCTTCAGCATGGGCGGCTGGATGAGCGGGATGCTCTTCCAAGCCGAGCGCTCGCTGGCGGGCGCCGCGATCCTGGGCGGCGGCCACATGCACGAGGTGACGCCGAGACGGGGACCGTTTCCGCCGGGAACGCCGCTTTTCATCGGCGCGGGACGGAAGGACGGGGTGTACCCCTTCGCGCTGAAGGCCCGGCTGTTTTTTGGCAAGCTGGGCGCGGAGGTGCGGATGGAGACTTGGGACGAACTGGGTCATGAGTTTCCCAAGGGCGGCTCGCCGGGGCTCAAGGAGTGGTTCGTGCTCCGGAACGGCGGCGTACCGGACGAAAGCGGGCTCGCCGCGGACTATGAGCAGATCGGCAAGCTGGCCCCGCTCGACCAATGGCAGGCGTTGCTGGAGTTCCGCGAGCGCCCCTTCGCCCGTGTGCCGGCACAAGCCTGGCCAGAGAAGGTCAGTGCGAGGATCGCGGAACTGGAGCAGGATCCTGCGGTCGCGGCGGAATCGAAGATCTTCAAGCGGCACCGGCAATTGCTGGCCAATGAGATCCACGCGGTGACCCTGCCGGACCTGGAGAAGGTTGGCGAAGGCTACGCCGTGCTGGTTCTGGAAGCCGGGAACAGCCGACAAACCGATCTGATCGCCGCCGACAAGAAGCGGCTCGACGGACTTCTGGAGAGCTTCCGCAAGCAGAGTGCGGAACGCAGGCAACAAGGAAAGCCGGTGGAAGTGCCCGGGTCCCCGACGGGAGACCGGGGCATTCCGAAGAATCCGATGCTGCGTTGAAAATGAAGCTTCACCGGCCAACCCACGGCTCCCCCCTCACCGGGGATCTGCTGCGCCATCTGGAGGAACAGGTGGGCAAGTTGCCGCAGGACTATGCCGACTTCCTCCTCTCCACGAACGGCGGCGAGGCTGTTCCCGAGCTGCTATTCGCAGTGGATCTCCCCGGCGGCGAGACGGAGGTCACGATCCGGGAATTCGAATCTGTCGATTGCTCGCGGGGAGCAGAATCGGTCGATCTCGCGATCGAAAGGTGGGAGCTTTATTTTGGCAAAGGCTGGCTGCCGGTAGCATCGGACGGTTGCGGGAACGACTACCTGATGTCCTTGGCAGAAGCGAATAGGGGTGAAATCTTCTTTCGCGACCACGGGCAGGTGGATGAGGACCTGCCAGGATCCGGGCTCACTTCCCTCGCGGCGAGCTTCAGCGATTTTCTGGCCGGGCTCCGCGAAAGCCGCTGAGCAAGCCGACCCCTCAATCCATTAGCTCGGGATAGTACCGCTTCGCGAGGTCCATGGTGGCACCCATGATCTCCGAACTGATCCCGGTCCGCAGCGCTTCGTCCGCCATCGCGGAGCATTCGGCATGGCTGAGGGCGCGGATGGCCCGGCGGACGCGCGGGACCTGATGCGGACCGACGGAGAGTTCCTCGACCCCGAGACCCAGCAAAAGCGGCGTGAGCCGGACATCGCCGGCCATTTCCCCGCAGACACCCGTCCAGATACCGGCATTCGCGGCGGCATCCACCGTACGCTTGATCAGCCGCACCACGGCCGGGTGGGTCGGCCGGTAAAGATCGGCCACGTGGTGGTTCACCCGGTCCACGGCGACGGTGTACTGGATCAGATCGTTCGTGCCGATGGAGAAGAAATCGACTTCCGGCGCGATGAGATCCGCAATCACGGCCGCGCTGGGCACCTCGATCATCACGCCGGTTTCCAGGTTCTCGTCGAAAGGCACGTCCAGCGTGGAAAGCTCGTCCATACACTCCCTCAAGAGGGCCTTCGCGCGGCGGACTTCCCCGAGGCCGGAGACCAGCGGGAACATCACCGCGAGCTTGCCGCGGGCGCTTGCGCGCAGGATCGCGCGGAGCTGCTCCTTAAACATGCCCGGGCGGTCCAGCGAGACGCGGATGCCGCGCCAGCCGAGGAATGGATTCGGCTCCGGCTCGGTGAGCGGCTCGACGGGCAGCTTGTCGCCGCCGGCATCCAGGGTGCGGATGATCACGGGATTCGGGGCGAGCGCCGTGGCGAGGCGGGTGTAGGCCTCCGTCTGCTCCAGTTCGCCGGGCATTTCCTCGCCGTCCAGCAGGAGAAATTCGGTCCGGTAGAGGCCCACGCCCTTCGCGCCGCTGTTCTGCACCAGCGCGAGTTCGTCGATGAACTCGATGTTCGCGGAGAGCGTGATCGTCCGGCCGTCGGTGGTGGCGGTGGCGGCATCCCGCTGGGCCTCCAGATCGCGGCGGACCTTCTCCTTCCGGTCGCTGAGTTCCCGATAGCGGCGGAGCGTTTCCTCCGAAGGATGGAGGATCAGGCGGCCCGAGTAGCCGTCCAGGATCGAGGGCGTGAGGGTGCGGATGTCCAGCACGGCGTCGCTCGTGCGCCCGGCGGCGAGGTCGGTGCGGGC
>CAMPGU010000247.1 GCA_946885645.1 uncultured Haloferula sp. | reverse complement strand
ACATCGATCGCCTCGCCACGGAAGGCATGCGCTTTACGGATGGCTACGTGGCCTCGCCGATCTGCTCGCCGTCCCGCGCGGGACTGCTGACAGGGATGCATCCGTCGCGGCACGGCATCCACAGCTTCCTGGACAACAAGGCCGCGAACGCGAATCGGAACATGGACGACTGGCTCCAGCCGGACGCCACCACGCACGTCCGGTTGCTGAAGGACGCCGGCTATGCCACCGGGCTCTTCGGAAAGTGGCACATGGGCGGGGGACGCGACGTTAACGATGCGCCTTTTCCGCAGGAGTATGGCTTCGGGGCGTCGCTGACTTCCTTCGAAGGCATGGGAGACCGCTTGCTTGTCACCGGGCACGGCCTGTCCAACGACAACGCCGATGTTCCCGGCACCATCACCTGGACGACGTGGAACCAGCTCGCGAACGGCCACACCGATGCAGCGATCGATTTCATCACCGCCGCCCACGCCGCGAACAAGCCGTTCTACGCCTACGTCCCCTACGACGACACGCACTCGCCGTACAACGTGGAGGCCGGGCACGAGAACGACTTCGATCACATCACCAGCGATTTCACCGCGATGCAGTTCCTCGGCGAACTCAACGACCTCGACCGCCAGATCGGCCGGTTGCTGGATGTGATCGACAATCTGGGCATCGCCGGCGACACGCTGGTGATGCTGGTCGGTGACAACGGCGCGCCGAACGACGCGGTCAACACCCTGCTCAACCGCAACGGCGGCCTGCGCGGAGGAAAGGCCACGCTGTGGGAAGGTGGCAACCGCGTGGCTTTCCTCGCGCGGATGCCAGGGACGATCCCGGCGGGAATCGTGAATACCACGACGGCGATCTCCGCTTTGGACATGTTGCCGACCTACTGCTCGCTCACCGGAATCCAACTGCCCCCGGCACCTTTCGAGGGAGAGGACATGAAGGATGTGCTGCAGGGTGCGACACGTTCCCGCAGAAAGCCGCTTTTCTGGGAGTTCGGCACGGTGTCGGGGGTTGCCACGGCGGCGCCGAAGCTCGCGGTACGGGATGGCGCTTTGAAGTTCATGCGCAATCCGGACGGGAGCGACCGGCAGTTCTACAATCTCGCTAACGACCGCAACGAGACAACGAACCTCGTAGCCGATCCGGCCCATGCCGCCGATGTAGCCCGGATGGAAGCTCAACTGGTGGCCTGGTATCACCAGACGGTGCTGGGTGAAACGGGCGAGATCGGCACGATCGCGCCCGGCGAACCGGCCGCGCTGCTCATTGCCGATTCCTTCGACGTGGCGGGCGGGAATTCGAGCGCCACGGGCTTCGCTGCGACCGGGGGCGTGAACCAGGATCTCGCTACCCGCCACAGCGGCACCTTGGCCGGCCCGCTGCGGTACATCCGGACGGATACCGCGAAGCCGGCGACCGCGCATTCCATCGCGGGCAACCGCCTCACCATCGCGGATGCGGCGAACACCACCGCCTTCCAGCTCTCCGCCGACGGCACCGGTGCCTACGACTTCGGCCCGAAGATCCGCGGCCGCCAGTACCAGTGGAAGGCCACGCTCGATCTCGACGATGCCGATGTGGCCGCCGCCCGGATGACCCTCGGGATCGCCGACGCGATCCTGCCGGCGGGAGGAGTCGCCGGGCACGATCTGGGCGTGCAGCTCGATCTGGTGACCGGAAACACGATTTCCATCTTCAAGCGCATCGA
Organism: uncultured Haloferula sp.; assembly: GCA_946885645.1. The sequence goes on along the minus strand of CAMPGU010000247.1, from coordinate 4,558 downwards.
TGCCGGATCGAACGCGGGAGCAGCGGACATCAATGCCGCCATCCGCACCGGCCTGCCCGCCGGGGAGCCGGTGGAGATCCGGGTGGTGATGCAGGACAGCACCGACTACGGCAGCTATGGCACGACCTACGAGATCTTCATCAACGGAACCAGCGCGGACACGGGAGCGATCCGGTTTGCCAACAACTCGCGCTATCTGATCTTCGACGCCGCGCCAAACACCGGACCGGCGCAGTATAACGACTTCTCGCTGGAGACGCTTGATGCCGGGCAGCCGGTCACCGGCTACATCCCGACCCTCGGGATTTCAGAGCTCACCACCGCCGAAGTTTCCGGCGTGGCCAAGGTCCGCCTGCACTGGCCCACCCAGCCGGGTCGCGTCTTCCGGCCGGTGATCTCCACTGATCTGGACGAGTGGCAATCCTTGCCGGGACCGCCTGCGGAACCGCTTGAGATCGATAGCCAGCATCACACGATCCAGTGGCTGGAGATGGAGATCCCCGAGACGCATCGCGAGAAAGCTTTCATCAGGTTGGAATCCGTCCGTTGAGGGGTCTTCGGGCCGGGTAACCGGGTAGAGATGAAGGGGCTCCGCCTCGGGAGCGGGGCCCCTTCCTCGCGCTCCAAGACTGAAATTACCTTTGACTGTGGACTGCGGCGGAGGCCGGTGAAGCGGGGTGGGGGACCGGCCCCGGCGGGAGACCGGGCTGATTCATGGCTTTTCGGGGCGAAGGCTGCTTCAGAATTGTGCGAGCACCCGCGGCCTTTTCACCGGTTGCAAGACCACGCAAGAAGGGCTTTCGTGGGAATCCGGCAGGAGAACCGTGGCAACCGCGACTTTTTTCGCCTATCCCCGGGAACACCCCGGCGGCTCGCAACACTCCTGCAATGCTAGGCCATGCCCGACCTGAAGGAATTCACCCGCGTCATCGGCGACCATCACTCGAGCCTCAGGTACTTCATCCAGGGGCTCGGGGTGAACCCGTCGTGGGTGGATGACGTGGCGCAGGATGCTTTCCTCGTTGCCTACCGGCGCTGGGAGGAGTTCGACACGATGGAGAACCCGGGAGCATGGCTGCGGACGATCGCGCGCAATCTGGTGCTCAATGAGACCGCCAAGCTCAACCGCCGCCAGCGCTTGCTGGACGAGAACCTCACGACCTTGCTGCTGGAGGCCGAGCACGAAGCGCCGGCCGCGGGCGAGCTGCCCGACCTTGCCCAGCGTCAGGACGCCTTGCGGGATTGCCTCGCCCGCCTCACCGAAAGGGCCCGCCGCGTGATCGAGGCGCGCTATTTCAAGGATCGCAATTCTTCCGAGATCGGCGCGGAGTTCGCGATGAAACCCGTGGCGGTGCGGAAAATGTTATTTCATGCCCGGCAATCCTTGGCGGATTGTCTGAAGACGCAAGTGACCGATGCAGGCTGAAACTCCAGACGAGCTGATCGATTTGCTAGAGCGGCTGGCCGAGGGCGAGCTCGATGAAGGCGGGCGCGCAATGCTCGTGGAAATGGTCCGCGAGCGACCGGAGTGGCGCGATATGGTGAGGGAGCACTTCGTGGTGTCCCGGGCGCTGTCGCAATTCCACCGGGTCGAGCCGGCCTTCGCGGAGAAGACCGCGGCGCATGTCGCCAAGATCGCGGCGGAGAGCGAATTCGGTTTCGCGAGGAAAGTCACGAAGCGCATCGTGCGGCGGCGGATCGCAAAAGCCCTGGCGGCCGCGGCGGTCGTGGCGCTGGCCGTGCTCCCCTTTCTGCACACCCCCGCCACCACCGGCCCGCGGGTCGCCACGCTGGTGCGGAGGGATTCCGCGGATGGCACGGTTTCCACCCGCTCCCTGTACGCCGGGGAAAAGATCGTGGAAACATCCGGGCTCATCCGCCTCGATTTCGAGAACGGCGCGGTGGTGGCGATCGAGGCCCCGGCGAAGCTGACCGTGGTGTCCGCGATGGAGATCACCCTCGATGCCGGGCGCTTGAACGCGTGGTGTCCTGAAACCGCGCACGGCTTCAGGGTGAAGACCGGTTCCGCCTTGCTGACGGACCTCGGCACCTCCTTCGGCGTCACCGCGGACGCCAGCGGCAAGTCGGAGTTCGTCGTGCTGGACGGGGCGGTCGAGGTGGAGAAAGGCGAAGAGAAGCTGCGTCTCGGCCAAGGTGACGCGGTCGAGGCCACAGGAAAGGACAACCTCAGGGCGGTCGCGTTCGATGCTTCGGGTTTCAAGAACACCTGGCCGCTGGCCCAAGGCATCCTCGCCACCAAGGGCGCGGTCGTGCCTGCCGATCCGGATATCCCGGAAAAGGTGGCGCAGATGGAAAGCGACGATCACGTGCTGGTGATTCCCGAGCGGCGCGCGGTGCCATTCAAATTGCCGCTCAAGGTCAATATTGTGGATGCCGGCACCCTTCCCGGCACCATTTCCCACGGGATCCACATTCTCCCGCCGGAACCCGGCAAGCACCTCAGCAGCTTCCTGATCCGCTACGATCCTGTCGGCACCTTCCCGGATGATTATTTCATCCGCTTCGAAGGCGAGGTCACTTTCGACCGGCCGGTGAAGGCGATCGCCACACGCCGTGATACCCTGGAAGCAAGCGATGCGACTTTCTCGATGGGCAGGTGGGACTCCACGTTCCGCGGGATCGAACTCAAGCAGTTCAACAACCTTCCGGACAGCGTCACGCTGAGCGAAGACCGCCGCACGGTGAAGGTGATCTTTTACGCGGGCGCCTCGACCGACGAGATCCGCGTGATTCTCGAGGATTGAACGGAATAGTGTCACATGGAGGGGAACACTTCGTGCGGGTCGTGACATGGCTTGAGTGAAACCACCGCGGCCCGGAATCCCGGAGCGTGGCGGCGGCACTCAAACCCACCCATGAAACCCCTATGTCTCGCGGGACTACTCCCGCTTCTCGCCACGGCCCATGCCGGCATCCTGTTCGAGGACACCTTCGGACGAACCGACAGCCGTAACATCCAGGAGTCGCTCGCCGGGATTACCGATAACACCGGTTCCTCGCTCGCGGCCGGCGCGGTCTATAGCCAGCCCTTCCTGGATCCGAACAACGCCGCACCCACCTTCGGCGTGCAGGACGCCGTCGCCACCAACGGCGGCGGGGCGCAGGTCGCTTCGAACCAACTCCAGCTTTCGACCGGAGTCGGCACGTCGAACGCCTTCATCAACCACAACTTCATCAACCCGGGAATCCTGACCGACGGCAGGCTCTCCGTGTCGCTGGACGTCATGTCCTTCGCGGGCACCGACAACGGCTCCGGCGGCGGCTTTGCCATCGGCATGTCCCAGGCGGAGGCTGCGTCGGCGGGCGACTCCTTCAACGGTGCCTCGCGGATGACGGGAGGCTTCGGGACGGCGATAGGTGCCGCCGTGCCCGCGCAATCGCTGGCCGATTTCTGGGTCCTCCTGCGCGGCAACAACACGCTGGTGTGGGGCGGCGATACCGGCGTCGTGGCCGGTGTTACCGCCTTGCCTGCGAAAACGGGCAGCTTGCGGGTGGACTTCTACGCCACCAGCTTCGACGCCGGCAGCATCGTCAACTATCAGGTCTTTCTCAACTCGGTCCTGCGCGGCAGCGGCAGCTTCACCTGGAGCGGTACCGACGAAAACTACATCGGCCTCGACACGCGCGACGGCACCGGTGTGAACCTCGACAACCTGCGGATCGAAACCCAGGACATCGCCCTGCCGCCGAGCGTGACCGGTTTCGAGGTCACCAGGATCAACGACGGGCTCCTCGACACCCGCCTCCACTGGAGCGTGGCGGAGGGGACTCCCTTCGCGCCGGTGACGATCACGATCTCCGACGGCATCACCGACATCCATTCCACGAACGAGCTGAAGGGTTTCATCGATCTCCAGTCCGGCGGGGCGACCAGCTACACGCTCACGGCGGAAAACGGCAGCGGCCAGGACGAGGCGACCCGCACTCCGCCCGCCGCGGACGACGCCTTCGCCGCGGAAATCCGCGCCGATGTGCCGGTGGCATGGTTCCGTTTCAACGAGGCGGCGGGATCGAAGCTGATCGCGGACTCGGCGGAGAACTGGTTTCCCCACGAGGGGGAGGTGATCGGAAATGTCGTCACCGGCCAGGATGGACCGCGCGATGGGACCGCGAATTTCTCCGGAGACGGGGCCAGCATCCTTTCGGATCTCATCTTCAATCCTACCCTCCCCGCCAACGGCCACACGATCGAGGCGATCGTCCGCCGCTATCCGGGCAGCAATCCCAATGCCGCCATCGTCTCCCAGACCGACGGCACGGGGGGTGTCGGCCGCAGCCACCTCGCGGTGGACAACGACGGCACCGTCCAGACCTTCCTCGCCGGCGGGGCCGAGCAGCGGAAGGACGCCGACGTGAAACTGCCGACCTACACCTGGGCCCATCTCGTCATGGTGGTGGACCGGGTGACTCCGGAGATCCGCTACTATCTCGACGGCACCTTGATCGGATCTTCGGCGGATGGCATGAATCCCGATGGTTCCACCTTTGATCCGAACTTCGCCATCGAGTCGGCCAGCGGAGCGTGGCGGATCGGCAC
>CAMPGU010000246.1 GCA_946885645.1 uncultured Haloferula sp. | reverse complement strand
ACGCCGGCCAATCCGGTCTTCGACGCACCGGCCGATTCCGGTTTCGCGACGGCCCGATGATCAAGGTGAAGGTCAACGGGGGCGAACTGGAGATCCCGGTGATGATCGCCTTTGGTCAGGCCGAGAACACGATTGTCATCCCGCTCGGCTACGGCCAGGGTTTCGACGGCGAGGACAAGTTCAACCGCGACGCGAAGGGCAACGCCCCTGCGAGCCACGTCGGTCAAGTCGGCGTGAACTCGGGCTTCAATGCCTATCCGCTGCGCACGGCGGCGACTTCCTACTACGCGACGGGTGCCACGGTGGAAAAGACCGGCAAGCGCTACCCGCTGGCGCTGGTGCAGGAGCACTTCGGCATGTATGGCCGCGCGCTCGCCCGGGAGATCTCGACCTTCGACTCCGGCGACCACAAGGGAAGCTTCCAGGAGCAACTCCACAATGTGCCGAAGCAGGGCAACGACGCCCATGCGCCGCCGAATATTTCGCTCTACAAGCAGGAAGACAAACGCGGCAACCAGCACGTCAGCGATCCGCTGCACCAGTGGGGCATGACGATCGATCTGTCCGCGTGCATGGGCTGCAACGCCTGTCTCGTGGCCTGCCAGGCGGAAAACAACATTCCGATCGTGGGCAAGGAGCAGATCGCCAAGGGCCGCGAGATGCACTGGATCCGCATGGATCGCTACTACGCCATCGACAAGGAAAACACCTTCGATCCCGGCAACCCGGCGCTGGTGCCCCAACCGGTCTCCTGCGTGCAGTGCGAAAGCGCCCCCTGCGAAACCGTCTGCCCGGTTAACGCGACGGTTCATACGGAAGACGGCCTCAACGCGATGGCCTACAACCGCTGCATCGGCACCCGCTACTGCGCGAACAACTGCCCGTACAAGGCGCGTCGTTTCAATTTCTTCGATTACAACAAGCGCAACCCGCTGGTGGCCCACAACCTTTACAAGGGTCCCCTTGGCGAGAAGCAGGTAGGCACCGCGCCGCATCTGCAGCGCAATCCCAACGTGACGGTCCGCATGCGCGGTGTGATGGAGAAGTGCACCTACTGCGTCCAGCGCCTGAAGGATGCGAAGATCCGCCAGAAGCGCGGCCAAAAGCAGGAAGCCCTGCTAGCCGGCGCGAAATCGACGGAAATGGACGTCACCACCCATACCCTCCGCATTGCGGTGGATTCGGTGAAGGTGGCTTGCCAGGAAGCCTGCCCCGCGGGCGGCATCGAATTCGGCAACCTGCTCGACGAGGACAAGTCGGTGATGGTCCGCGCCAAGAAGAGCGAGCGGAACTACGATCTCCTGAACTACATCGGCACCAAGCCGCGCACCAGCTACCTCGCGCGGGTGAAGAATCCGAATCCGGCGATGCCTGACGCCAAGTGGGTCGGCAAGTCCACCATCCACATGCACTGAACCGCCGCGTGTTTAGTCATTAGTGCTTAGAACTTAGTAATTTTCCCAATTACATGGCCACCGCCACCGAACATGCTCCGAGCCCGACGCGCCAAGGACCGAAAATTCCGGTCCTGGAGCGCGAGAAGCTCATCCTCAACGGCCGATCCTACCACTGGATCACCGAACGCATCTGCGGAGTGCTGGAGAACCGCCAGCCTTTCCTCTGGTGGCTGCTTTTCCTGCCCTCCGCGCTGATCGCGATGGTGGGTGTCGGCCTGGGCCTGACGTATCTGGTTTCGACGGGGGTCGGTGTCTGGGGGATGTCGAACCGGGTGTTCTGGGGCTGGGATATCACGAACTTCGTGTTCTGGATCGGTATCGGCCACGCGGGGACGCTGATTTCCGCGGTGCTATTCCTGACGCGCCAGAACTGGCGGACTTCGATCAACCGCGCGGCGGAGGCCATGACGATCTTCGCGGTGATGTGCGCCGGTATTTTCCCGGCCTTCCACGTCGGTCGCGTCTGGATGGCGTGGTTCCTCGCCCCGATCCCGAATTCCAACGCGGTGTGGCAGAACTTCAAGTCGCCGCTGTTGTGGGACGTGTTCGCGGTTTCGACGTACTTCACGATCTCGCTGATCTTCTGGTATCTCGGCATGGTGCCGGACTTGGCGACCATCCGCGACCGCTGCAAGCCGGGCCTTCGGAAGATGCTCTACGGCATCTTTTCCCTCGGCTGGCGCGGCGGCAACCGCCAGTGGAGCCACTACGAGATGGCCTACCTGCTGCTGGCGGCCCTTTCCACCCCGCTGGTGCTCTCCGTGCACTCCGTGGTGTCCTTCGACTTCGCCACCTCGATCGTTCCCGGCTGGCACACCACCATCTTCCCGCCCTACTTCGTTGCGGGTGCCATTTTCGGCGGCTTCGCGATGGTGCTCACCATCATGGTTCCGGCGCGCCAGCTCTACGGGCTGCACGACCTGATCACGATGAAGCACATCGACAACATGGCGAAGATCATCCTGCTGACCGGCACGATCGTCGGCTACGCCTACCTGATGGAGCTCTTCGTGGCCTACTACTCGGGTGCCAAGTACGAGATCGACGCCTTCAAGTTCCGCATCACCGGCCCCTACTGGTGGGCCTACCTGGCGATGATGTCCTGCAACGTGCTTTCCCCGCAGCTCTTCTGGTTCAAGGCCTGCCGTGAAAACCTCTGGGTGGTCATGGGCGTGGCCATGGCGGTGAACATCGGCATGTGGTTCGAGCGCTTCGTGATCATCGTGACCACGCTGGCCCGCATGTTCCTGCCGGGCGACTGGAAGACCTACAATCCGAGCTATGTCGAGATGGCGCTCTTCATCGGCACCATCGGGATGTTCCTCGCGCTCTTCCTGCTTTTCCTGCGCTTCCTGCCCTGCATCAACATCGCGGAGGTGAAGTGGACGCTGCCGGAATCCGATCCGCACCACGACGATCACCACGACCATCCGGACCAAGGGGTGGAGACGGTGGCCGCCTATCAGCACGAGCTCCACGGCAAGGGTGCCGTCGAGAGCAAGGCCTGAATTTTCCCGTAACGAGGAACCCACGATTTTCCGAAAAGTGAGCACCACCCGCAAACGCGTTTACGGCTACCTGGCCGAATTCCCCAGCGCCTCCGCCCTCTACAAGGCGGCCGAGAAGGTGCGCGATGCCGGCTTCCGCAAGTGGGATTGCCACACGCCCTACCCGGTGCACGGCCTGGACGGCGCGATGGGCTTGAAGCGCTCGATCCTTCCCTGGTTCGTCTTCTTCGGCGGCATGCTGGGCACGGCGACGGGCTTCGGTCTGGCCTACATCACGCAGGTGGAGATCTACCCGACGGTGGTGCAGGGGAAGCCGACGAACATCTTCACGGTGCCGGCCTTCTTCCCGATCATGTTCGAGCTGACGATCCTCTTCTCCGGTTTCACCACGCTTTTCGGCCTGCTGGCGCTGATGAAGCTGCCGCGGCTCAATCATCCGCTTTTCGCCAGCCGCCAGTTCCACCGCGCCACGGATGATGCCTTCTTCATCGCGGTCGAGGCCCGGGATCCGAAATTCAGTCCGGACGGCACCCGCAAATTCCTCGAGGATATCGGGGGCAAGAGTATCGAACTCGTCGAAGAGGAGGACTGACTCCGCTGATTTCGAATTTCAGGTCTTAAATTTCCGATCCGCCCGTGAAATACTTCTTCCTCGCCTACGCGATCATCGCAGCTCTCTTCATCGGCCTGATGCCGGTGCGGGGCGGCAAGTCCCCGGACGCGCCGATCCGCCTGTTCCCGGACATGGACGAGCAGGACAAGTTGAAGGCCCAGAAGCCCAGCGGCTTCTTCGCCGACGGACAGGGCGCGCGCCAGCCGGTGCACGGCACCCAAGCGCTCGGCTTCAATCCGGAAGGAGCTTCGGAAATCGGCGGGATCCCGGAGCCGGAATTCGGCGGCGGCACCGGCTACTACGCGACCGGCGGCATCGACGGCTATTATGCCAACGGGATGCCGGAAGAGCTGAACCTGACGCCGGAAACGGTCGGGGCTTTCCTAAAACGCGGCGAAGAGGTTTTCAACGTCAACTGCGCCATCTGCCACGGCGAGTCCGGAGACGGCCTGGGCATCACCAGCCACTTCGGCGTGCCCGGCATCGCGAACCTGACGCAGGACACCTACGCGCAAGCCGCCTATCCCGACGGCCGGCTCTTCGACGTGATCTCGAACGGCAAGGGCAACATGGGTCCTTACAAACACAACGTGAACCTGCGCGACCGATGGGCGATCGTCGCTTACGTCCGTGCCCTTCAATTCGCCCGCAAGGCCCCCTACGAGGCCGTGAAGGAGGCTTACGACAAGGCCACCGCCGCTACCGCCACGGCGGCGCAGTAACTTTTCTTTCTCCACCGAAATGGCACACCACTTCGTAACTTCAGCCGACATCCCGGTCGATGGCGAGCGCATCGCCAGCTCGAAGCTTGAGTCGATCAAGCGCATCGCGGGCGGAGCCGCCGTCCTGCTCGGCTTGATCAGCGCCTATCTGCTGTTTTTCGCGCCGGACAAGGTGGCGGGTAGCTTCGCTTACTCCTGGCTGTTCGCGTTCTTCTTTTTCTTCACCCTCGCCGTGGGCGGTTGCTTCTGGACGCTCCTCCACAACGTTTCCAACTCGGGGTGGGGGACCTCGGTGCGCCGCGTGATGGAAAACCTGGGTTCGGTTTTCCCATGGATGGCCATCTTCGCGATCCCGCTGGCTCTGCCGGACGTGCAGAAATGGCTCTACGAGTGGATGAACATCCACCGGGCGTCGGGGGGCGAGGTGTTTGAAGAAAACATCAAGAGCCTCTTCGGGTTCTATGGCACCAAGTCGATGGGCCACGCGCTTGAGGAAGGCCATCAGGCGCTACTGGTGAACAAGCAGTGGTACATGAACCAGGTGGCCTGGTATGCCCGCTTCGCCTTCTACTTCATCGGCCTTGGCCTGGTGATCCGCGGCTTGCGCAAGCTTTCCACCGCCCAGGACAACGATCCGAACCCCGGCACGAAGAACCTTTTCCGCGCGCGCTTCCATTCGACCTACACGCTGATCATTTTCGCGATCACCATCACCTTCGCGGGCATCGATCTGCTGCAGGGCATGAAGTTCGATTGGTTCTCCACGATGTGGGGTGTCTATCTCTTCGCCGGCGCCGCCCTGAACTCGATGGCGGTGATCATCATCACCGCGACGCTGATGCAGAAAGGCGGCTACCTGAAGCGGGTGGTGGGTCCGGAGCACTACCACATCATGGGCAAGCTGCTGCTCGCCTTCACCATCTTCTGGGCCTACATCTCCTTCTCGCAGTATTTCCTCATCTGGTACGCCAATATCACCGAGGAAACCTCGTGGTACCTGATCCGCAACACCGGAGGCTGGAATACCGCCAGCGTGGTGCTGGTCTTCGGCCACTTCGTGGTGCCCTTCGTGGTGCTGCTCCAGGCATGGCTGAAGAAGAACCCGAAGCTCCTGAGCATCGTGTGCGCTTACACGCTGGTGATGCATATCCTCGATCACTACATCATCGTGATCCCGGAGCGCTCGGTGTCCCTGATGAACATGCTGCCGGAGTACAAGAACGTGACGACTTCCATCCCCGGCGCCTTCTGGGGTGACATCCTCGCCTTCCTTACCGTCGGCTCCGGCTTCGTGTTCTTCTATCTCCGCGCGCTGACGCAGACGGCCACCTACCCGCACCGCGATCCCCGCATCCTCGAATCCGCCAACGTTTCGAACTGATCCCTTGGCTCCCGATCCCTTTTCCTAATGTCCTCATCCAGCGACAATCCCTTCGTCCGGTTCACCGCCTTCTGGTGGGCGCTCGGCGTGTTCTCGCTCTTCGGCGTGATCCTGCTCGTGATGAAGCTCTTCACGAGCGGCCCGTCGGGCACCGACCCGCTCGAAGAAGCGGCGGCCGTGAAGCGCTACGAAACGCGCTCCGCCGTGGATGCCGCCCAAGCGGCCGCGCTCGGCTACAAGGAAGTGGAGAAAGGCAAGACCGTGCAGGTGCCGCCTTCGGTGGCGTTCGAGCACGTGGGCAAGACGTTTCTTTCCGCGAAACCGGAGGCGGTGAAGCAGGACACGCAGATCGTGCCCGGTGGAATCGTGGCGGAGGCCAAGGCAGCCGAGAAAGGCCCGGATTTCGGCGCGGTCGATCAGCTCACACCGGCCGCCGATGCAGCGGTGGATCCCGCCGTGATGGAAGCCGGAAAGGCCGGATTCCTGGTCTGCATGGCCTGTCACGGCGCGAATGGCGAAGGCGGCCCCGTCGGGCCTCCTCTGGCAGGTTCGGATTGGGTGACGGGCCCGGTTTCAAACCTGATCCGTATCC
>CAMPGU010000245.1 GCA_946885645.1 uncultured Haloferula sp. | reverse complement strand
CTCCTGCTCCGGCTTCCTCAGGACGCGGTCGTGGCCCTGCGGTTGTAAGGTTGCACCGGAAACCGCCAGCAGACGGTTGAGGTGACGCCGCAGAAAACGGGCCGCCTTCAACTGGTCCGAACCTTCCCACAGACCCATCCAGAGCAAATGAAAGTGATCCGGCATGAGGCAATACGCGGGACAATGCAGATGATACCGGGACTGGGCGTGCTGTAAAAGTTCGCGGAAATCCCGATGGAAAGTCTCATCCAGCCAACCTGTGGCTCGGTCCCTCATGCTCATCGTCCAGTGGACCCAAGCCCGCCCCTGATAAAAGCCAGGATCAAGCCGGGGCAAGTGGCCGGGTTTCTTCACCATTGCCGGGACCTTGGGGAGGGCAGGCAGCAGGCGTCAATCCCATCCGCAGGACACGAATTCGAAAACCACGGCGGCTCCCAGAATAGTAGGCGCGCTGATGACAGCGCGGGAATGGTCCTTAGGCACCTCTTTCCCTCCGGCCGCGAAGCACCGCCCCAATCGCGTTCTCACGAACGCGCCTACACCATCCGGGGAATCGCGTTCTCACGAACGCGCCTACGCCTCGCACAAAGAAAAAGCGCGGGCCCTTCCGGGACCGCGCTTTTCGAAAATTTACAGGGATCAGCCTTCGTCCGCCTCGTCGCTGTTGCCTTCGACGTTGATGGTGAGGATCGTGCTGACTTCCGGGTGAACGCGGACGACCACTTCGCTCTTGCCGGACTTCTTGACCGGCTTCTCGAGCTCGATGGCGTGGCGATCGATCTTGATACCGGCGGCTTCGAGTTCCTTGTGGATGTCGAGCGAGGTCACGGAGCCGAAAGCTTTGCCGCCCTGGCCGAGTTCGAGCGTGAACTTCGGGCGCAGTTTGGAGATCTTGGAAGCGAGTTCCTTCGCTTGTTCGAGTTCCTCGGACTCGCGCTTGGCGCGGGTGGACTTGAGATTTTCGACGTGGCGGAGGTTCGCGCGGGTCGCTTCGTAGGCCTTACCCTGCGGAATCAGGAAGTTACGGGCGTAACCGGCACGGACCTTCACGACATCGGCCTCGGCACCGAGACCTTCGATTTTTTCGCGGAGAATGACTTGAGCGTTGGCCATGAGAGTCGTGGGGCGTTCGTTGGGGCGGCGGAGGTAGGCTCCGGAGCCCTAGGAGTCAAGGAAAGATTCAAAGTTCCGCTGCTTTCGCCACCCGCAGCAGGGTCGCTTCCGCCAGATGCGGGGCCAGGATCTGGAGGCCCACCGGCAGCTCCGTCCCCTCCCCGGAGGCCACGGTACCGCAGGGCACGGAAATCGCGCAGATTCCCGCGAGATTGGGCCCCAGCGTGAAGATGTCCGAGAGATACTCGTGCAGCGGATCGTCGGCATATTCCCCGATCTTCCGTGCCGGGGCCGGGGCCACCGGGGTCAGGATGGCATCCACGTGCTCGAAAGCCGTCTCGAAGTCCCTGCGGATCAAGGTGCGGACCTTTTGGGCGCGGGTGTAGTAGGCATCATAGTAGCCGGACGAGAGGACGTAGGTGCCCAGGATGATCCGGCGTTTCACCTCCGGGCCGAAGCCCTCCTCCCGCGAGCGGCGGTAGAGATCCAGCAGATCCTCCGGGTTGGCCGCGCGCTTCCCGTAGCGGATGCCATCGAAGCGCGAGAGGTTCGAGGAGGCCTCCGCAGGGGCGATGATGTAGTAGGTCGCCACCGCGTGCTCCGTGTGCGGCAGGGAAATATCCACCAGCTCCGCGCCCGCGGCCTCCAGACGCTTCACAGCGGCCTCCACGCGCGCCCGCACCGCGTGATCGATCCCTTCCCCGAAATACTCCCGCGGGATGCCCAGGCGCATGCCTGAGACGCCCTTGTCCAGCTCCGCCGAGTAATCCGGCACCGGGACATTCAGGCAGGTGGAATCCCGCCCGTCCGGCCCGGCGATGGCCTGCAGGAGCAGCGCCGCATCGTCCACCGACTTCGCCAAGGGACCGATCTGGTCCAGGGAGGACGCGAAGGCCACCAGGCCGTACCGGGAAACACGGCCGTATGAGGGCTTCAGCCCCACCACCCCGCAGTGCGAGGCGGGCTGACGGATCGAGCCTCCCGTGTCGGACCCGAGCGCGGCAATCGCCAGATCCGCCGCCACCGCAGCGGCGGAACCGCCGGAAGACCCTCCGGGGATCCGGGAGAGATCGTGCGGATTGCGGGTCGCCTGGAGCGCCGAATTCTCGGTGGCGGAGCCCATCGCGAATTCATCCAGATTCGCCCGGCCGAAAAGCACCGCTCCTGCCGCGCGCAGGCGCGCGCTCACTGTGGCGTCATACGGGGCGGTATAGCCGCTGGCCAGCAGCTTCGATCCGCAGGTGCAGGGCTGGCCGAGCACGTTGATGTTGTCCTTCAGGGCGATCGGGATGCCGCCCAGAGGCCGGGAAAGGTCCGCGGCGGCGGCGGCGGCACGCGCCCCGGCCAGATCGCGCGACAGATAGGCCCCGATCCCGGCATCCCGGCTGGAAATGGCGGATTCAAGGTCATCGATGATATCGACGGCGGTGATTTCACCCGCCTGCAGGCGTTTCCGCAGCGCGGAGATGGTCGAAGTGGAAAGGGACATCGGAAATTTAGGGGAAAAGGGTGCGTTCAGGCGTCGGCAATAACCTTCGGCACGCGGATCTGGTCCTGCGCCTGGTCCGGGGCGTTGGCGAGCACCGCTTCCCGCGGCAGGCTCCCGGCCGGCACGTCTTCCCTCATCACATCGTAAACCGGAGCCGGGTACGAGGTGGGCTCGATACCCGTGACATCCAGCGCGGCCAGGGATTCGGCGTGGCCGAGGATGGCATCGAGCTGGCGCTGGAAAACCGCGCATTCCTCCTCGCTGAGTTCCAGCCGGGCCAAGCCGGCGACGTAGCGGACATCGATGTGTTCAGTGGCCATGCGCGGGCGGATTGGAGAGGAAAGGCCCGGCGTGGGCAAGGGCGGGAATTGCGCGCGGCGCGAGATTCCGGACTCGCGAAGCGTCCGCCTCCCCCTGCCGGCCCCGGGGACGAATGGGGGACTTGTCAGCCGCGGAGAGGCGGCTAGCGTCTGCACCATGCGTTTCTCACTGCTCCTCGTGTCCGCGTTGGCGGCGACCGTCTTTCCCGCATTCGCGGGCACGCCCCAGCAGGCGCAGGAGATCAGCAATGCCTACGACCGCGACTTCAAGCTATGGGTGCTGAAGCTGGGCGTGGCACCGAACGCGGAGGAGCGGAATAAAATCGCCTTGGAGCGCCCCGACACCGCCTCCGCGGTGAAGAAAATGTGGACGGTGATCCAGCCGAACCTCAACCAGGCCTGGACCCTCGAGCCCGCCGCCTGGCTCCTCAGGCACTCCGCGAAACTCGTCGTCCGCGACGACAGCGGCAATTCCCGCCCCCTGATGTCCGAAGCCTCCGCGGCGATCCGCGAGGCCGCGCTGAAATATCACCTTTCGCACAAGGGCCTCGCCCCGCTTTGCCTCGCCCTGGTCGCCTCCCACGACGGCGGCGTCCTCCCCTTTCTGGAAAAAGTGGAAAAGGAGAGCCCGAACCGGGAAGTCCAGGGCGTTGCGGCCCTCGGCGTGGCCATGATCATGAAGAACCTCAGCGACGAGCCCGAGGTGATGCGCCGCCGCCTGACCATGCTGCGCAAGGCGATCATCGAGAGCAGCGAAGTGGAGATCAACGGGGTGACGGTGGCGAAACTGGCGGAAGACGAGCTCTACATCATCCAGTTCCTCAGCAAGGGCCGCCAGGCGCCGGATCTCCAGGGGGTCGGCTCCGGGGGCGAGCCGATGAAGCTTTCCGACTACGCCGGGAAGGTGGTGGTGCTCCTCTTCTGGCGCTCCGAGGAGGGCAACAACGAGCCCCTCATGGAGATGGCCCGCGCGATGCGGAAACGCTTCGCGGGCAAGCCCTTCGAGATTGTCGGCGTCAGCCGCGATCCGAAGGAAACCCTGCGCGTGATGCAGGCGTCCGGCGAGATTTCCTGGCCGAATTTTTCCGATCCCGAAAACAAGCTGGGAGCCGAGTACCGCGTCGCCGGCTGGCCGCTCGCCTACGTGCTCGATGGCGAACGCCGCATCCACTACGTCGGTGCCATGGGCTCCTTCGTGGAGCTGACCGCCGCCGCCGTCCTGGAGCAGAAATAGCGGCGCAGCCGCCTTGGACTGCGGCAGCCTGCTGCCGCTTTTGGCAAGGCCAGCCTGCTGGCCGGGAAGGACGGGAGTGCCTTGGTAAACTCTCGATCTACCGCGGAGTCACGGAGGTCGCGGAGGAACGCGGAGCTTGCTTCTTCCCGATGGCTTCTTGCGGCGTTGCCTTGGTGTCCATCGGCAGGGGCGAAACGGCATGCTCCTTGCCCTGGATGAGGTGCTTGTGGAAGACGTCTTTCACCTGCTCCGTGGGGCCTCCGATGCCATAGATGGCCTTGTAATCCGGCCGTCCTCATCGCGTTCTCACGAACGCGCCTATGGGAAAGGCGGAATCCATTCCTTCACCCACCCCCACCCCGCAGCAGGCTGCGGGGAAGAAAAGCGGCAGCAGGCTGCCGCAGTCCAAGGCGGCTGCGCCGCTACGCGTGGCTAGGCAGCGCCTTCACCCGCTTCCAATCCGCTTCCTCCAGGCAGCAAGGATCCGCCGCCACCCAGTGGCCCGCTTCGATCTCGCGCAGGGACAGGTCTGCGCCGATGGTTTCTTCGTAGCGGGGATGCCCGATCCGGTGACCGAAGGCGCTGCCCTTCGGCGGATCGATCGGCGAAGGCACGTCCCCTTCCAGCAGGATGCGCTTTTTCTTGAGCGTCGGATCCGGCTCGGGAATGGCCGAAAGGAGGGCCTTGGTGTAGGCGTGCTTCGGCCGCTGGTAGATGCTCACGGCATCCGCCAGCTCGACGATCTTGCCGAGGTACATCACCGCCACGCGGTCGGAGATGTGCTTCACCACCGCCAGGTCATGGGCGATGAAGAGATAGGAGAGCTTGAGATCCTTCTGAAGCTCCAGGAGCAGGTTCAGCACCTGGGACTGGACGGAGACATCCAGCGCCGAGACCGGCTCGTCGCAGACCACCAGCTTCGGCTTCAGGGCGATGGCGCGGGCGATGCCGATGCGCTGGCGCTGGCCGCCGGAAAATTCAAAGGGGTAGCGGTCGGCGGCGGCGGATTGCAGGCCCACCCGCTCCAGCAGTTCGTCCACCCGCTTCCGCCTCTCGGCAGAGGAACCGTAGCCGTGGATGATGAGCGGCTCCTCCAGGATCTCGCGCACGCTATGGCGGGCATTCAGGGACTCCACCGGGTCCTGGAAGATCATCTGGATGTCCTTCCGCAGCGGGCGCATGGCCCCGCGCCGGAGGCGGGTGATATCGCGGCCGTCGAAATGGATCGCGCCTTCGTTCGGGTCGGTCAGCCGCACGATCGCCTTGCCCAGCGTGGACTTGCCGCAGCCGGACTCGCCCACCAGTCCGAGGGTCTCGCCCGGGGCGATGTCGAAGGACACCCCGTCCACCGCCCGCACCGATCCGATGCGGCGCATCAGAAGCCCGCCGGAAACCGGGAAATGCACCTTCAGGTCGCGGACGGAGAGGATCGAGGTCATACGTCGGTCGAGGCGTAGCAGAGCGGGCAAGCTTCCACCCAGTGGCCAGGGGCGGCTTCGAGGAAAGGCGGGCGGTCGCGCAGGGTGCTCCCCTGGCGGTCCAGCCGCTGGCAAAAGCGGCAACCGGGGACGAAATCTTTCAAGGAAGCGACCATGCCGGGAATCACCGGCAGCTTCGTCTTCCGCTCCGTCTCCAGCCGCGGGATGGAGGCGAGCAGCCCGCGGGTGTAGGCGTGGAGGGGATTGGCAAAGAGCGTTTCCACCGGTGCGCGCTCCACCACCCGGCCGCCGTACATCACCACCACCTCGTCACACGTTTCGGCGATGACGCCGAGATCGTGCGTGATGAGCATCACCGACATGCCCATCTCCGCCTGGAGGCGCTTCATGAGATCGAGGATCTGGGCCTGCACCGTGACGTCGAGCGCCGTGGTGGGCTCGTCCGCGATGACGAGATCCGGCCGGCAGGCGAGCGCCATCGCGATGACCACCCGCTGGCGCATCCCGCCGGAGAGCTGGTGCGGGTAGTCCCCCGCCCTCTGCTCCGGCGCGGGAATCTTCACCAGCCGGAGCATGTCGATCGCGGCTTCCCAGGCTTCCTTCTTGCTCATCTTCTTATGCAGCAGGAAACACTCGGAAAGCTGCTTGCCGATGCGGTGAACCGGATTGAGCGCCGTCATCGGCT
>CAMPGU010000244.1 GCA_946885645.1 uncultured Haloferula sp. | reverse complement strand
GCATAGCGCGCACCCGCGGCTCCGGCCGCGGGTGCGCTTTCTCTTTCTCAGGCAAGGAACGTCACCGGGAGGAAGCTGGCGAGGGGGATCTCGCGCGGAAATCTGCCGGCCCGGATCGACGCGAGGCAACAGGCGCGCAGCACGCGAAAATGCGAATCCGTAAGCCCGGTGGGAACGGCCCGTGCGGAGTTCCGCCTTGTCGCAATGCCCCCGCTCCCCTAATCCCCGTCCGGACATGGATGCGATGCACCTTTACGAGCGCCTGCCTCTCTTCGGCACCGGCATAGTGCTGGGAGTATGGCTGGTCGCCCTGCACGCCTTCCTGCTCGCGAAGCCGGAGGCGGTTCAACGCTTCCTGAAGCGTTTTCCCCGCAACCAGCAGCTGGGGCAGGTGCTTCTGGCGGTCGGGCTGCTCTGGTTCTGGCTGCTCGTCGCTCCGCCCGGCAAGGGCATCCTTCACTCGCTCTCCATGGATCTCGGGGAGTTCAACGGGCTGAAGAAATACCTCCGCTACGTGGTGCCGCTCTCGATCGTGGCCGTGGGCATGGCGGTGAAGGAATTCCTCGCCGTCCGCGCCCTCGGATTGCTGGGATTGATGGTCGCGGCTCCTTTGCTGGAAGCCGCTTTCCTCAAGGATCCGCAAAGCCGGGTGCTGATCCCGATCTTTGCCTTCGTGCTGATCGTGAAATCGCTCTACTGGGTGGGCATGCCCTACCTTTTCCGCGACACCGTGGCATGGGCGACCGCTTCCCGGAAGCGCTGGCAGATGCTCTGCGCGGGCGGGCTGGCCTACGGGCTCGCGGTGCTAACCTGTTCCTTCCTCTTCTGGAAGGGCTTCTGAGGCCGGGCGGAGGGCTACTTCGGCAACGCCTCGATGCGGAAGAAGAGCTTCGTCATCTCCTCCGGCGGCAGGTAGCTCACGGTGACCTGTTCGTACTCCCCGCCAGGCAGCGCTTCGCGCGATATTTCGGTGAGCGCCGGATCCGCGGGGCTCCAGCTATCCATATCCTGGCCCACCTGGACTAGATAGACGGCACCCGCGGGAGCCATGCGGGCCACGTAGCTCAGGGTGACGCTGCCGTCTGCCGCCCGCATCATGGGAACGGGAAAAACATCCGCTGAGAGCGGATCGCCGCCGAAGGCGAATTCTCCGAAATTCGTCATGCCATCGCCTTCCGGATCGAGATCGGCACCCTGCAAGTGGGTGAGGCCGGGGAGCCATGAGGAGAGCCACTGCGCAAAGGGAGGCGGCGCACCGGTCTCCGCAGCCAGCTCGCCAATCTCCGCTTCCGAAAGCACGCGCCCGTGGATCCGAAGTTCATCGATATCGCCCTGGAAGCTGGTCCCCGCCCCGGCAGGATTGCCGCCGAAGCTCAGCACGGGATTCGCATTCAAGATCGCGGTACTGCCGATTCCCACCGCCTCCGGAGCACCGTTCACATAAATCTTCATCTCCCCGGAGGCCTGGACGCGGGTGCAGGCGATATGAATCCACCCGCCGGTATTCACCGCGCTCGTCCCGTGGATGACGCTGTTTGGCAACAGTCCGCCGGCATGACCGGTTTGGAACGAGATGCGGTTGACCCCCTCCGCGCGGGTGCCGGCAATCATGAAGTCGTTGGTAGCACCCGGACTGTCCGCGGTGACGATGGCCCGTCCGGCCGGCGGGGCATTGGTGGCTTGGAATTCCTGGGTCGAGCGCATCCAGAACGAAATCGTGAAGTCACCCGCGGGGGGATTTTGCATGCTCACCCGCTCGCCGGAGCCGTCGAAGGAAAGGGCGCTCCCGACCTTCCCGGCGATCCAATCCGCCGTTTCCATGCCGAGCAGCGTGCCGTGGTTCTCCTGCGGAGACAGGTCGTTCGCGGATATCCCGCTGCCCTCGTCCAGCGGTAGCCACGCAAGCAGGGAGCTGTCTGTGATGACCATCCGTTTCTGCTGTGAAGCGAAATTCCCCTCCCCGCCGGCCCCTTGGGCGCGCCCGGCTGGCAAGCCGAGCGTGACTTCGCCGAAGCCGTGCGGTGTCACGGTGAGCACGTAGGCTGCACCGCTGCCCGTCAGACCGCCGATGGAGGCTCCCGTGACGTCGAAATCGGAGGGGGAGAGGCCGGTCACCGGCTCGGAGAACCGAACCTCCACTTCAAAAGGGCCTCCCGCCCCGGCGGGAGCTACAAGCTCCACGGCCGGAGCGGATGGCAGGGAGAGAATCCAATCCGCGATCACCTGCGCCGCTTCTTCATCGACGAGGGTTTTTCCGAGCGGCGGCATCTTGATCACTCCGGTACTACCGTGGCGGATCCGCAGGACGGAATTCGCGAGGTCGCCGGGAACGATCACGCGCTCGTGTTCGGTCGGCTCCACCAAGCTGCCGCGGATGAACCCCTGCCCGGCGAGGGGCGTGGTCAAGCGGGCATCAAAGAGCGCGCGAACGCCTCCGGGCCGGTGACAATGCGCGCAATTCGAATCAAGATAGGAGCGGACACGGTCCTCCAAACTCGCCGCACTGTCCGCGATGTGGCGGCTCTTGAGGAACCAAGGGAGATGCTCCGGGCGGTAACCGGAATCGAACCAGCCGAGATGAGCCAGCGTCTCGAGCTGATTGGCAGTGCGGCCGGTGCGATCGTAGGCAAGGTCGCCATTGAGCTGATGGGTCTTCAGGCCCAGCACGTGCCCCGCATTGCCATTGTGGCAGACGCGGCAGTCCGTGCGGCTGGGATAATCCCAGCGCTGGATGCGGGTGCCGCCGCCGACCTCGGCAATCGGGATGTCCTCGCTGGCACCGTCGGGCAGGAGTTCAGCATCGCTGCCATCCGCGCGCCATTTGTAGGTCACGCCATAGGGTTCCCCGCTTGTCGGCATGACGATGAAGCGGGTCTCCAAACGCCTGCGCAGGGAGGGATCGCTTTCATCGACGGAGAGCTCGAAGTGCTTGATGAAGACGGTGCCAGGCGGGAACGACCAATCGCCGTCCGGAGAGAAGCCTATCTTTTCCGAGGCCGAGTCGTGGTCTCCGTCATTGGGCAGAGCGATCCAGCGCTTCTTCGCGGCTGCATCCGACCACAGGGGCGCATTGACATCGTAAGGAAAGACACCCGCGGCCGGCGTGAGTGTCGCAAGATCGGCGAAAGCCCCCGTCTCCGAGAGCAACGCGGGGGGGTCGTTTGCCACGATGAGGGGCTGCCAAGGCTGGGGGGCGTAGAGGAATTGCGACGGCGACAGCGCGGAGTTCGCGATGCGGACTTCATCGAACTCCGCATCCGTCGCCCAATCCACCGCGTTGCCATTGTGCATTCCGCGCCCGAGCGTCCATACTCCCGGCTGCAGGTTTCCTTTATAGCCGGAGCCTTGGCCGAGCTGCACGTAGGCTCCATCTTCAAAGCTATAGACGGTGAGGGTACCGGCAGCGGCATCGCCGACAATTGCCAGATGATACCAGCGGTCATCGGTGAAAAGATCCCGGTCGAGCACCTCCACCGGCACCGAGACCCACTGGCCGGTAGCGGGATCCACGGTGCGGACGTTCAGGAACAGGTCCCCCGCCTGAAGATCGATGAGCGAGTTGCCTTGGGGGCTGGAGCGATCCCATCGCATCAGACGGAAGGGCTGGAGCGCCGGACCGTTCTCAAGATCGATCGGGGCGGTGCCCGTCATGCCATCGAGCCCGAGGAAACATTGGTAGCCGTCGGCAAGCGAGCCGGGGGCCGGGCGGAAGCTGAGCTCGGCGGTGAAGTCGTCCAGCCTGCCGAACTTCCGCTCCATATAGAGGTCTCCGGCGACATTGCCCGGCCTCCCGTCGCCATCGCCGGGGGAAACGACCCGTACCCCCGCGTTGTTTGAAGATTGCCCCGCCGGCAGCAGCCCGTTCGATATCCCGAAGCTCGCGTTGGCGCTCGTCAAGATCTCGTCGTCCCAAGCGAGCAGAGGCACCCCGTCGCCGATGCTATCCGCGGTCGCGTTGCCGGGGTTGTCGGAGAGGTAGCCGGAGACATTTTCCGGATCTTGGTCCTCGAAACGGTACCAGACGGGATTTGTAGAGGCGGGAGGGGTGACCGCCAGTTTCATGAAGCGGCCGCGGGTGCCGGTGCCATTGATCTTGATAAAGACAGGCTCGCCCGCGTGATCGCTACCGATGGTGGAGGTGCCGCTGTAAACGCTTCCGCTCGGCATGTCGGCGAGGATGGTCCCGGTGGCCACGCCTGCGTCGCTATCGTAGTCGAAAGCGCGGATGCGGCCGCTCACGTTATCCACGGCGAGGAATTTCCCCTGGAGCGAGGGGTGCGCCGCGCCGCGATAAACGAAACCGCCAACCATGCAGCCATCGGGCCCCGCGGCGTGCGCCACGCTCCAGACGGGCCCGGTGACCGTGCCGTGGGTCACCGCGGGGGGAGGCTGTGGACCGGCTACTCTCCCTTCGCGGAAAGGCCAGCCGTAATTGGCTCCGGGTGACAAGAGGCAGAGTTCTTCTTCGGTATCCTGGCCGCTCTCACCCACCCAGATCCGGCCGCTCTCCGGATCCCGGGAAAAACGGTACGGCTGGCGGAGACCGATGGCGTAGAACTCCTCAAGATTGCCGCCTTCTTGATCTAGGAACGGATTGTCGTCCGGAATCGTATAATTTGCGGTGAAGCTGTCAGGCCACCCCGCGGGCATGGCGAGCTGCGTCGGCTGGCGGCGGATCGGGTGGCTCCGGGAAAGGTCCCGGTCAACATCGATCCGCAGGATGCCTGAGAAGAGTCGCTCGTCGATCTTCTGACCGGTCTCGTACTGGTCATTCGCACCGCCTTCATCGCCGACGGCAATATAAAGGTAGCCATCCGGGCCGAACATCATGCAGCCGCTGTCATGAAACTGCTGGCGGTCGTACTGCTGGATCAGGATTTGTTCGCTCGCAGGGTCGGCGATCTGGGTGCCGTCCGGGACAGTGAAACGGGTAAGCCGCCAATAAGCTTCGTTGCCGTTTCCCCCCGCCGGCTTCCATTTGTAGGTCACGTACACGTAGCCCCGGTTCGGCGACCCCGCTTGGCCGAACTCCGGGTGGAAGACCAGCCAGGTCATGCCGCAATCGCTGGAGGTGAAGGTCTGCGCGCGCAGATCGAGGAAGGTCTCGGTCCCGCTCGCGGCCGGGCTATCCTCGAATAGGAAAATCCTGCCTTCCTTCGCCACGCACAGCAGCTTGTTCGTGCCCGGATAAGGCATCAGGTGCGTGGGGAGATTGATATTGATCCCCGTGTAGGTCTCCTGCACCGACCATTCCACCGCCGAGGTGGACTCCACCGCCGGGAACTTGCCGTTTAGAAACGCGCCCACAGCCTCCGGCCCGTCCAGCCCGGGTTGGGCCGTCAGGGAAGGAAGGAGGGCTAAAAGAAGAACCGCAGGGGTTAGTGCGGCCCGTAGCAGGCGGGATCCTGCCCTGAGAGGGGGCGAGGCGGGCATGGGTTTCGGGGTGCCAGAGGCAAACCATCGATACGCAAACTCGTTTTAGGAAGCAAACGGATTCTCGAAGAGAGATCCGCGCCGAAGCCTCCCGCCGTTCAAGCGCCCCCGTCAGCCCTCCTTGAAACGACAAAGCGGGAGAAGCAAATGCTCCTCCCGCTCTGAAAAGTATTAACTTCGCTAGCCTTCGCTCACTTAGCGGCGACGGCGGATAAGGCCAACTGCACCAAGGAGGCCGAGAAGAGCCGCGGAGGGCTCAGGGACAGCTACAGCCATTTCCACCTGAGGGAAAGGCTGACCTGCGATTTCGACCGTTCCCCCGGTAACTGAACCCATCAAATACGCGCCGCCCGCTCCGCCAAGGGTGGCATTGAAGGTCTTATCGTTTGCATCTGCATCATCGATCTGGAAGGTCCCCGCGTGTTTGTAGATTACAAATTCGGTGGAGTTGCCGATGGTGGTCCCATTACCAAGAATGGTGTAAATCGATTGGTTTGCGAAAGCAGAAGCCGCTCCAATGCGGCCACCCGCGGACTCAACTTCATAAACTCCACCGAATCCACCGAATCCGAAAGTTCCGGAGGTGCCAAAAAGCTGGAACGCACCCTGAAGGGTAGCAGAGGTGCTCGTCGCAAGTTGAGCGTCAGAGAGAGAAGTGAAGAAGCCCGTAGCAACGAAGCCGGAGCCGGAGGCGACGGGCAGATCGTTGCTTGTCGTAACTGCCTTATCGAAGCCGGATTCGATTGTTACAATGAATGCATTTGAGACACCCGCAAGAGCTACGGTAGCAAGCAACGCAAGAAGTTTCGATTTCATATAGAGAGGCTATTTGTAAACTGATTAGGTTTGATTAGAGGGTGTC
>CAMPGU010000243.1 GCA_946885645.1 uncultured Haloferula sp. | reverse complement strand
TTCTCAGGCCGTTCCGAAAAGGCGGTCACCCGCATCTCCCAAGCCGGGCAGGATGTAGCCGCGATCGTTCAGTCCCCGGTCGATGGCAGCGGTGAAAACCGGCACTTCCGGCCAAGCGGCCTCGAAGGTCGCCAGCCCCTCCGGCGCGGCGACCAGGCACGCGAAGCGCAGGCGGGTGGCCCCCAGCTCCGTGAGCCGCTGTACCGCCTCCACCGCCGAGCCGCCGGTCGCGAGCATGGGATCGAGCACGATGACCTCGCTCTCCGCGAGGATCGGCGGGGTCTTGATGTAGTAAGGCTCGGGTTTCAGGGTCTCCTCGTTCCGGGCCAGGCCAATGTGCGCCACGGCGGCATCCGGAAGCAGGTCGAAGAAGCCATCGAGAAACCCCAAGCCGGCCCGCAGGACGGGTGTCAGGATGATGCGGCGGGTGATTTCCACCCCGCTGGTCACCTCCAGAGGCGTCTCGCAGCTGGTCACGTGCGTGGAGAGGTCCGCGGTGACCGCCGGCACCATCAGCGAGGCGATCCGGCGCAGCCGCTGGCGGAACTCAGGACCCGGACAATTCCGCCTACGCAGACCGGTCAACTCGGCCTGAACAAGAGGGTGACTGACAACATGAACCACGCTCCCTAGAGAAGCGCGATCCATGCCGGGAGGCAAGAGTCCCTTTCCTAGGCAGTTGCGGTGCTTGAGCGCTCGTGCGACTGCAGCCGCCTTACCCCAGGCACTCGCGGATGTACGCGATCCCCTTGGTGTAAACTTCTTCCGGAGCGGGGAAGAGATCGCGCCAGACACGGGTGGCGGCGGCGAGTTCCGGCAGGGCGCGGCCGAAAGCTTCGATTGTCAGCCAGCCCTGGTAGTCTTCCTCCTTCAGCACGTCGATGCTCTCGCGGATCTGTGCGTGGCCAGTGCCGGGGGTGCCGCGGTCGTTTTCCGAGATGTGCACGTGACCCACGCTCTTGATGTGCTTGCGCAGGGACGCGGCAGGGTTCTTTTCCTCGATGTTCGCGTGGAAGGTGTCGAACATGGTGGTGAAGTTCGGGTGGTCCACCAGCGCCGCGTAGTCAGCCCCCTGCTGCATGGTGGTGATGAAGTAGCACTCGAAGCGGTTCAACCACTCGATGACGAGCTTCACGCCCGCCTGTTGGGCGTATTCCGCGACTTCGCGGTGGACTTCGGCGGCGCGGTTCCACTCGTCCTTGGTCGGGCCGTTTCCGGAGAAAACGCCGAGGGGCTGGTGGTAGGGGCCCATCAGGATTTCCGTGCCGGCGGCGTGGCAGGAGTCCACGATGCCCTTCAAATAATCCACGGCAGCGGCGCGGTGCGAGGCCTCCGGGCTGATGGGGCTGGTGGCTTCATCCGGAATCACGGTCACGGCGGTGGAGCGGAGACCTTGATCGCGCAGGGCGTTTCCCACCTTTTCGTAATGAGCCGCATCCGCGGAAAAGATCGGCAGCTCCACGCCATCGTAGCCGGCACCTTTGAGGGAAGAAAGGAGATGGAACTGGTCTTCCTGAAGGGCCGGGGTCCAGAGGAGCAGGTTGAAGCCGATTTTCATGGTGGCGCATCCCTAATGGCCGGAGCCGGGGGCGGCGATTCCAATTTTCGTCAGGATGTGATTTTGCTTCCGTTTTTGTGAGATTTTTTCTGAATCGCGCCCTCCGATGAACGACGTCACCCACGGTGAACCTTGCTGGTGTCTATCCCATGACCGGGTTAGCCTCAAGGTGACGTCCCGGGGAGGGCATCTCGCGCCGGTGGAGTTCCACTTGGAAGGGCGCAGCGTCTCTCCCTATGCCTTGGCTCCGTGGACTCCGGACGAGGTGGATGAAAGCCTGCCGGAGCTGCTCAAGATCCTGCGCGGGGATTTCCTCTGTTTTCCTTTCGGTCCGCAGAAGGACGCCCCTCCTCACGGCTCATCGGCCAATGCCGGGTGGAAGATCGTGGCAGGGGGGGCGGAGATGCTACACCTGGGCATGGATGATCCGGATTCCGGCGGCTGGCTGGAAAAGATCATTTCCCTCAAGGAGGGGGAGTGCGCCATTTACTGCGAGCACCGTATTTCCGGTGCCAGGGGCCGCTACAGCTACGGGAACCACCCGATCCTCGATTTCTCTTTCCTGCCGGATGGCGGTGGCCGGGTGAGCGTCTCGCCTTTCCGCTGGGCCTCGGTCTATCCCGGGATGTTCTCGAATCCCCTGAACCGCGAATATGGCGCTTTAAAGGGCGGTGCCGGATTCACCGACCTCCGCGCGGTGCCGCTTGCCGCGGGAGGCACGACCGATCTCACCAGATTTCCGGCCCGCCAGGGCTACGACGATCTGGTAATGATGGTGGCGGAGCCGTCCACGGAGGAGCAGCCCTTCGCGTGGTCGGCGGCGGTGCTCGACGGCTACGTGTGGTTATCCCTCAAGAATCCCGCGGATTTCCCCGCGACGCTTTTCTGGATTTCGAACGGCGGCCGCCACGGCGAACCCTGGAGCGGCCGGCACTTCGGACGCCTGGGTATCGAGGAGGTCTGCTCCCATTTCTGCGACGGCGTGGAGGTTTCCCGCGAGGACCGTTTGAAGGATCTGGGCATCCCGACCGCGCGCACATTCACTGAAAACGAGACGGTGTCCCTGCGTATCCTCCAGGCCGCGGTCGCCGTGCCGGGAGACTTCGGCATGGTGACGTCGATCCGTCCCGCCGGTCCGGGAAAAGTGGCCGTCACGGGCGAATCCGGCGCGAGCGTCGAGACCTCCCTCGATTGGAATTTCGTCCTCTAACATCAAGGCATCTACCCAAGTCAATGAGTCATCCCCGCATCGTCCAAGACCTGACCACCCGCAGCGGCAGCATCCGCGCCGCCGTGGAAGCCCACCTCGAAGAAACCGGCGGTCTCCTCCGCCTCTCGCCCACCTGGGTGCCGCGATCCTTCCTGCAGCCGGGCCTCCGCATCAAGCTCCACCCGGACGATACCTATGCTTACGGCCTGAACCGCGGCGGCATCGACGAGCGCTGGTTCGGATCGACCACGGAAACGGCCAACGAAGGCCGGGATTGCGACGAGGGGCTTTCCTACATCGTGGCCGGCAAGGAGCGTTTCACGCTGAGGGAGGCGATCGCCGAATGCGGCGCGCTGATCATCGGCCAAACCCTCTGGGACAAGTACGGCAAGTGGCCCGTTTATTCGAAGTTCTTCGACAACATGGGACCGATCCCCCACCACATGCACCAGAGCGCGGAGCAGGCCGCGCTGGTGGGGCAGGAGGGCAAGCCGGAATCCTATTACTTCCCGCCGCAGCACAACAACGTGGGGAACAATTTCCCCTACACCTTCATGGGCTTCGAGCCCGGCACCACGCGCGATCAGGTGCGCAAGTGCATCGCGAACTGGAACAAGGGCGAGAACGGCATCCTGGATCTCTCGAAGGCCTATCGCCTGAAGGTAGGAACCGGCTGGCTGATCGATCCCTGCATCCTCCACGCGCCTGGCTCGCTCTGCACCTACGAGCCCCAGTGGGGTTCGGATGTCTTCGGCATGTATCAGAACCTCGTGGAGGGCCGCGAGGTGCCCTGGTCGCTCCTCGTGAAGGACATGCCCGAGGACAAGCACCAGGATATCGATTTCATCGTCGATCAGCTCGATTGGGAGAAGAACACCGACCCGAACTTCAAGGACAACCACTACCTGGAGCCCGTGACCGCCGAGAAGGGCGAGGGTTACCACGACAAGTGGATCGTTTACGGCAAGGTGGACGGCTTCCAGTATTTCACCGCCAAGGAGCTGACCGTGGAGCCCGGCCAGAGCGTCACCATCAAGGACAAGGGGGCCTACTCCCTGATCGTCGTGCAGGGCGAGGGTTCCGCCAACAAGCTGCGTTTGAACTGCCCGAAGCTGCTGCGCTTCAACGAGCTCTCGCAGGACGAATTCTTCTGCACGGAAGCTGCCGCGAAGGAGGGGGTTACGTTCAGGAATACCTCCGATACCGAGCCGCTGGTGGCCCTGCGCTACTTCGGCCCGGAGGTGAACCCGGACGCCCCGGCGATGGGTGCCTACAAGAACGCCAGGTAATTTCAACCAACCCAAGCTATGAAACTTCACAATGCCATGTGGCCCGGTCTCGTCGGAAAAGAGCCGGGCACCGACCACCCGCCGATCTCGCTCGACCGCATGCTCGAGCTGACCCACGCCGCAGAGGTGAAGGGTCGCAAGTTCGACGGCGTGGACATTTTCCTTTTCCACCCGCACACGGATCCGGATGCCTCCGAAGATGATCTCAAGAGGATGGCCGACAAAATCGCCGGCCATGGCTTGAAGGTCGGTTCGCTGGTCGCACCGATCTGGCCCGGCACCGTGGGTGGCAGTGCCTTCGGCCCGGAGCAGGATCGGAAGAACTTCGTGCTCGCCGTCGAGAAGGCTTGCCGCATCGCGGACATTCTCAAGGCGCACGGCGTCCGCGAGTATGGTATCATCCGCATCGACTCCGCCGGCGGCGTCCATGATTGGGCGGAAGACCCGGCAGGCAACACCCGCAAGATCGCGGAAACCTGGCGCGAGGCAGGAAGGATCGCCGAACAGCATGGCGAACGGCTGGCCGCGGAAGGCGAGATCTGCTGGGGCGGCATGCATTCCTGGAAGGCGATGATTGACACGCTGGAAGCCACCGCGATGCCCGGAGTGGTGGGTTTCCAAGCCGACCTCGCGCACACCTACCTTTACCTGATGGGCTACAATGCGCCAGAGGCTGCCCTTCTGAAGGAAGGCTACAGCGACGAGGAATTCTGGCCCGCCTATAAGATCCTTACCGACGCCCTGCGCCCGTGGACGATCGATTTCCACGTCGCCCAGAACGACGGCTCGGTCCACGGTACCGGCTCGCACGACAAGACCGGCCGCCACTGCCCTGCGGATGATCCGAACGGAAAGCTGGACATCGCCAAGTGCTCCGCCATCTGGCTGGAAGGTGCCGCCGAGCGCGGAATCAAGCACATCTGCTGGGATGGCTGCATGTTCCCGAACGAGACCCTCGAGAAGGGCGAAACTTGGAACACCATCCTCGGCGCGATGGTCAAGGTGGACGAAGCCCTCTAACAACCCCAGGAATCATGTCTGAAAAGAAAGAAATCCGCATCGGTCTCATCGGTTACGGCTTCATGGGCCGCACCCACTCGAATGCTTATTCCCAGCTATCGCACTTCTTCGATACCACGCATGTGCCGGTCCGCCAGGCGGTGTGCGGGCGCGACGAAGCGAAGGTGAAGGCATTCGCGGAGAAATGGGGCTACGCCTCTTACGAGACCGACTGGCGCAAGCTCGTCGCCCGGGAGGACATCGACGCCGTCGATATCTGCACGCCGAATGACTCGCATGCGGAGATCGCGCTGGAGTGCATCAAGCACGGCAAGATGATCCTCTGCGAGAAGCCGCTCGCTTTGAACGGCACGCAGGGCGAGGAGATGGTGAAGGCGGTGGAGGCATCCGGCCTGCCGAACCTGGTGTGGTACAACTACCGCTTCCTGCCCGCCGTCACGCTCGCGAAGAATATCGTGGATGCCGGCGAACTCGGCCGCGTCTTCCACTACCGCGCGAATTTCCTCCAGGACTGGACAATCTCCGAAGAATTGCCCCAGGGTGGCGCGGGACTTTGGCGTCTCGATGCCGCCGCGGCCGGTTCCGGCGTCACCGGCGACCTGCTGGCGCACTGCATCGATACCGCCCGCTGGATCAACGGGGATATCGTCTCCGTCTCCGCGATGACGGAAACCTTCATCAAGGAGCGCGTGCATACCGCCACCGGCGAAAAGCAGGCGGTGACCATCGACGATGCCTGCGCCTTCCTCGCCCGCTTTGAAAACGGTTCGCTGGCGATCTTCGAAAGCACCCGCTACGCCCGCGGCCACAAGGCCCTCTACACCTTCGAGATCAACGGCGAGAAGAAGTCCCTGGCTTGGGACCTCCACGACCTCAATTACCTGTCTTACTTCGACCATGGCGTCCCCGGCGACCGCCGCGGCTGGACCAATATCCACGCGACCGACGGAGACCATCCCTACTCGGGCAATTGGTGGGTCCCGGGCCTCTGCCTCGGCTACGAGCACTCCTTCACGCACGAGCTCGCGGAGTTCTTCAAATCCCTCGATGACCCGGAGGCCGAGAAGCGCTATCCGGACTTCCGTCACGCGCTCGGCACGCAATACGTCTGCGACGCCGTACTTGAGTCTGCCAAGACGGGCCAATGGGTGGAGGTGAAGAAGGCTTAGGCCCTTCTCCCGATCGGGTTTGGATTCTTCCGGCCAGCACGGCCGGGAGAATCGCTCCCGCCTCGTT
>CAMPGU010000242.1 GCA_946885645.1 uncultured Haloferula sp. | reverse complement strand
TGACCGCCTTTTTCGGCGGACGTCCGGGCATGATTTCTGCCGCCACCGGTGCCACCTTGAGCGCCACCGAAACCTCGCCGCCTGCATGGCGGAAGGCGCGGTGCAGCACGGCGAGCGGACGGCCCTCGCGGTCCTGCGGGATCAGCGCTTTCCCGAAGTCGTCGAGGTTGACCGGGCTC
The DNA here is from genome assembly GCA_946885645.1 of uncultured Haloferula sp. Next base: position 6,166 of record CAMPGU010000242.1, on the reverse strand, counting down.
ATCCCTTTGGGAGCCACCGATTCGGCCTGCGAGTCGTCTCCGAAGGCGAGGCCCACCAGCCCGACCGCCCCTGCGCTGCCCTTTACCTGGAGCGCCGAAATGACGAGATCCACAGGCAAGGCCGCCGTGCCCCGCTGGGTGCCGATGGTGAAAGAGAACGGCTGCTGCTGTGCGGGCTCGATCGCCACCTTCAACTCGCGGCTGCCGGGATTGAAGCGCCACGCCCCTATCGGGCCATCACCGACCTCTCCCACCGTAAAGCCTTCCGGGACGATGAGGGTCAGCTCGCGGACGAGTCCCCGGGACGGCCGCACCGCGATGTGGTGCCTGCCACTCACGATGCCGGCTCCCGGCAGATAGAGATCGGAGGTCTCCGTATAAAACTGCGTCTGCTCGCTCGCGGCATCGCGTTGCTTCGGACGCGCGCGGAGCTCGATGTCCGCAGCCGGACGGAGCACCAGGTCGGCACCGCTTTCACCGGGTCCGGCAAAGGCCGTCGTCTTGGCAGCCTGCGGCGATTCGAACTCCCAGCCCTCCTGATTCCAGCGGACGTTCACCCGCTGCACCGCGGCCGGGCCGGACGGCAGCCGCCAGCCCGCTTGCGGGTTCGGCAGCGGCATTTCAAAGGTGGCCTTGCCGGTCTTCCGGCCATCCACCACGCCGACGAGCAGATAAGCCTCCTGTCCATCAAGCGGGGCCTTCACCACCCGCCATCCATCGCCCTCGAATCCCGTCAAAACAGCGGGAGCTCGAAGGAGCAGGTGGCGTTCGTCGCTTCTGCCGCGCGCTTCCACGATCACCTCCCCGGTCAAGCGGCCATCGATGATCTTCCACGAATGCACCGCCGATTCCAGCGGTGTCACCGGGTCCAAGGGTGCCTGCTGAAGGACCTCGAGACCCCGCGCCGCGGGAGCGAGCAGAGCAAGCATCAGCAGCGCCGTGACCGCCAGGGGCTGCCGCCGGAGAAGAGCGAGCAGGGCGGGAAGCGCCTTCGCCAGCAGAAGCGCCAGCCCGAAGCCCGCAAAGAACACGACAGCCCCCATCCGCTGGGAGAGCACGCCCATCGCAATCAACGCGACCCCGCCGGGCAAGGCCCACGAAAGCCACTTCCGATGCAGGAACCCATAGATGACGAGCCCCGCTCCGAGCAACGCGAGAAGGATTCCTCCCATGCTCAGCATCGCCACCCAAGGGGCGACGTTTCCGATCTCCACCGCGATGGGCTCCGCCGGAGCCACGACGGGCATGGTGAATTCCAAGGTGCCTAGGTTCATCCGGCGATCCGTGAGCGCCCGGCCCGCGAGGAGCAGCGCCCAGATCCCGGCACCGCCGGTGAACAGGATGCCGAAAGCCCGCCCCTTCGCGAAGCGCGACAGCACCAGTCCCAGAGCCGCCAGGAGGAGAATCAGCGCCGTCGTGACCCTCGCCTTCGCATGGATCCATTCCGCCCCGGTCTCGGTCAGGCCGGGAGCCACCGGTTTGAGTTCGCCCGCACGCGGGACCAGCCGCCGGTTTTCATCCGCCGTGACCTTCCACTCGCCGAAGACCACGGGAGCATCCAGGCGCGGTGCGGCGAGTACCGGTGACGAGGCCTTTTTCGCGGGAGCGCCGTAGCGGAGCACGACTTCGATCGGATCGTTTGAATCTGCCTTTGCCGGCAGCGGGATCAGGATCTTCGCGCCATCTTCCCGGGCATTCACCGTTTCGGCATCTACTTTCGCTTCCCATAGCGCCGCCCCCTCCGGAAGCGTGATCCCCAGCACGGTACGACCGCGCGCTTTCACGAAAAGGCGGGCGTCCGTCACGACCTGGCCGTCGCGGGAGACACGGCTGGAAAGCCGGACCCTGTCGATCACCTGGGCCACCGTTTCCCCGGGTTCGTACCACTCGATCTTCATGCCGAGGGAAATGTCGGGGGCGGTGTACTGCCACGCGGCGAGGGTCGGCGCGCTGGTCAGCAGGCGGTATTCGGCGGGGAGTTCGGAGGCCTCCAGCTTGAGCAGCGAACCTTCAGTGCGCGTGATGGTGTGCTTCACCTGAAGCGGGCTGACTACCTGCACGTGGCCGCGTTCCGATTGCACGTCCAGCGGCCGCACCTCGCCCGGCGAGAGATCGCCGCCCCGGGCGCTCATCGGCTGATCGAAGGTGATCAGCACCGTGCCCGCGCCGAGTACCGGCCGGGCCAGCGGGATCACGAGGATATCATCCTCCTTCCGCCAATCCCGGCCCACGTTCTGCCCGGTCACATCCACGTTGCCCAGTCCCGCCGGAAGCCGGAGGCGCCACTGGTTCGCAGGAGCGCCGACGACGAAATAGTTCACCAGCACGCTGGCAGAGACCGCGCCCTCCTTCAGGGAGTAGAGATGGAAGACATCCGCCTGGATGCTCTGGCCCAGCGCTTCCACCCGCAGGGTCGCGCTCCAATTCATCTCCCGGATCCGGAACGCCTGCTGGAGACCCGGCAGCTTCTTGGGAAAATAGTCCGGCGGAGTTTCCGCGAGGCCGGAAATCGCGCCGGGGGCCACGCGGAAACCGGCTGCGGAGACCACGCCGATGTAGCCGCGTGCGCTCTTCACTCCGGGATAGCCCAGAACCGGCAGCGCCCAGTCTCCGGCACGGGCGGCCAAGTTCTTTTCCAGCCGCAGCGTGATGAGATGGCGGCCGATGATCGATTCGGAGAAGAGGATCTTCAAAGAGCGCCGTCCTTCCTTTGCCTCGCTGGCGACATTGTAGTCGGCCACGCCCTCGCCCTCCACCGCGGCCACCGCGAAGTCCTCCGGCACCTCCACCGTCCACTCGCGCAGCGGGGCTTCGCGGATATCGAGCTCGAGATCCGCGAGGATCCGGCGATCGGTCTCCGCGAGCTCGTGGATGGTCACCTCCGTCAGCGAGACCTCCGGCATGACCTGATCGGCCGCGATGCCATACGAATGCTCCGCCGACGGGAAACGGTACACAAACGCCTGGCGGAAGCCGTCGTCGTCCTTCGCCCATGGGAATTGCGCCGGTGAAAGCTGCATCAAGCCGGTAGCGCCTACAATCTCCAGCCGCACCGCCCCGTCATTCGCCACCCGCAGATAGCCGCCGTGACGCAGGGTTCCGATAGGAGTGAATCGCAGCGGATCCAGCCTCGCCGGGAAGGAACCGATGGCGGACTGTGCCTCGATCTCGATATCTCCCTGGCCCTCGATCGGACGGCTCAGGCGGATGTCCAGCATGCGCGCCCCGCCTTCCTCCGCCAGCGCCCAATGGAGCACTTGGGGTCCCTTCACCGCCAGGATCTCGCCGCTGCCGTCCACGCGGATTTTCACCCCTTCCAGCTTGCCCTGCAGCACGCGGAAGCCGATGCGCGAATACCGCCGTGCGAGGCCCGCACCAACGCGGATCTCGGCGATCTCGCTGCTGGAGAAAAAGAGCGTTCCTTCCCCCTCTACCCTGCCGCTCTTCCACGCGAAGGCCGCCGTGCCCGCCGCAGGAAGGAAGCCCGTCCACTTGCCATCCCGGCGCTCCGGCACCACGGGATCGTCCTGCTTGAAGGAGACGCCCTCCTCCAGCCCTTCGATCGTGACCGGCACCACCGCGCCGCCTTGGAGCCTGAAATCGACGCCCCGCCAGTCGCCGCGCCGAACCAGCGGAGCTTCGAAGGCGAGCTCGAAGGGAAAGGTACCGGCCCTCTCGCCCACGATCTCGTGAATGAAGCTGTCCCCCTTTCTCTTCAGGCGCGTAAACCAGCCTTCCCCGGAGGCCGCACCGCTGAGGGCTGCTCCTTCCAGCAGATCCATCGCCTCGCCGGGCCGGGTGACATTGAGTTGGCCGCGCAGGATGAAGGAAATGCCGCTGAGATCTTCGGCGGGCTTTCCCTCGAGCGCGGCATCGATCAGCTCGACCGGCCGCGCGGCGGTGCTCTTCAGCCCCAGCACCACGCGCAGCTTGCCGCTTCCTGTGAAGAAGCGGTCGGTCATGCCCTGGAGCGGCTGCAGGCCGGAGACCTCGACGACGCGCGCGAGGGCGTCGCCGTCACTACGGATTTCCACGGTGGAAGAGAAACCGACCGCCGCACCGGGCGAAGGATGGAGGAGATCGAAGGCTTGGCCGCTTTTCTCCGCGGTGACCTCATGTCGCGCGGAGACGGCGAAATTGAACTCGGTGGGCACCGCGTCGGGCGATCCCGGAGCGGGCAGGGCGGGCTTGAAATCGAGGAAGCGCCTGCCGTCCGCCTCGCGCCTCAGCGACCACGTGGCAAGCCCCTGGCCCGCAACGCTCTCAATCTCGCCGTCTCCCTCCAGGCCGATACTCAGGGCCTCCGGCCTGCCCTGATGAATGCGGAACTTCACGGAAATCGAGTGCTGCGTTCGCGCCGGCATCACGTTCACCACGCTGACAGCCTCCGCGGAGAAAAAGAGCGGCGCGGGCTTCTCCGCGATCTTCTCGATCGGCACGAGCACCACCGCATCCTCTTTCGTCTGGGCGAAGATAGCGGTAGAGAGGAATCCGAAGAGAGCCGCGAAGAGCCACCCGGGCGCTAGCCGGGGAGCGCGGAGCTGCCGGCCCGCAAAACAGACCAAGGCGGCGGAGGGGCCCGCAGAGTTCGGGATGGCCGGGAAGAGCCGTCGAGAACCGCTCTGCGGGGGGGAGCACCCCGCCATCTCGGATTCACGTTTGCCGCTTTTTTCTAACAGTTTCATGGGATTGAGGAGTAAGGGCACGGAGCTACTATCGCCGCCGGACCGGCAGGATTGGGTAAATCGTCGGTAAAAACGGAACGCTCTACTTCAGCGTCCCGAGGATCGCATCCAGATCGGACACGGCTTGGCTGTTGGAATAGCGCGCCTTCACCTTGCCGAGGATCGGGCGGAGTTGTTGGAAATCGATGGCATCCGCCATCGGCGCGTTGCGGAGTCTTTCCGCGGCGAAGGCGGCGAGGCCTGCGAGCTGGAGGGAAGGCTTGGCCTGATCGAAGGCGGCAGCCTGTTCCTCGTAAGGGATCGTCCAGGTGCGCTCCACCATCCGGCCGCTTGCTGCGTCGCGGAAGCGGACGCTCACCTCGCCGATCTCCCCTTCCCCGCCGGGCAGCGCCTCCACCTGATAGAGCGCGTTCCCCGCTTCTTCGGCAGCCATCTCGGCGGCATCCACGGCGTCGTTGCGGAAGTCCTCCTTGTTCAGACGGTGTTCCTCGAAGCCGATCAGCTTGTACTTGCCGACCCGTGCCGGATTGAAGCGGACCTGCACCTTCACGTTCTCCGCCGCAGGCCGGAAGGCACCGGCAAGCTGCTTCGCGAAATTCGCCCCTGCATCCTCGGGGCGGTCCACCACGTAGTAGCGGCCGTTACCGTTGCGGGTCAGACGTTCCAGCAGCTTGTCATTGAGGCCGTCCGCACCGAAACCCGCGGCGTCGAAGGCGATCCCGTCCTGGCGCATGGCTTCGACACGCGCCTGCAAGCTCTCCGGTTGCGCGTCACCCAGATTGGCCGCGCCATCGGTGAAGAGCACCACGCGGTTCTGTGCGCCGGGATGGAACTGCCGTTTCGCAAGTTCCTCCGCCAGCTTGAGGCCCTCTTCCAGGTTCGTCCCGCCCTCGGAGGGCGTCTGCGCGATAAGTCCATTTAGTTCCCCGGCCCGGGTTCCGGGCAAGCGGTCCACCAGCAAACGCGGCTGGCGGGAAAATCCGATCGCGCTCACGGTGTCGCCTTCCTTCAGCAGTCCGGCGAGTTGCTGCACGGCCATGGTCATCCCCGCGTGACGGTCCTCGCGCTCCATCGAGCCGGAACTGTCCAACAAAAGCGTCAGGTGCAGCGGGGTCGATGGGGAGCGCCCTTCCGCACCGGTGCGGACACCGATCCGCACCAGATTCCGCTGCGGGATCGCCGGATGAGCCGCCTGTTCCACCACGCAAGCCACCGGCTCGCCCCGGGCGGGAGCAGGATCGCCGTAGTCGAAGGCATTGTAGAATTCCTCCGGACGGATGCCAGCGGGGTCAGGCACCTCCCCGCGGTCGATGGCCGCCTTCGCGAGCTTGAAGGAAGCATCGCTGACATGCAGGGAGAAGGTGGAAAAAGGCTCGGCGGCAGCGCTGATTTCCGCGGGCGTTTTTGCGGGTTCCTTAGTCGGCAGCAGAGCTTTCGCACCCGCGTCGCCGGCACTTGAGTCCGGCTTCGCGGCCACGTCT
>CAMPGU010000241.1 GCA_946885645.1 uncultured Haloferula sp. | reverse complement strand
CACATGGATGGAATAACTGAAAGCGTCGGGAAGGAGGAATTCGAAGGTTTTCACGACCCCGAGTTCTCCCGCGTTCATCGACATCCGTGCGGCGGCATCTCCCGGAAAGATCAATACGCCGAGCCCGGCCACGCAGGCGTCCCGCGCGCCTTCCTCGTCGTCGAAGGCGAGCGTATCCGGCGGGAGGATGCCGTAGGAGTCGTGGCACCATTTTTTCAGAAAGGGCAGATAGCCGGAAATCAGCCGCTCGCTTGGCACCAGGATCGTCGAGCGGAGCGTCTCCGGAAAGCTGAAGTCCTCCATGTCGAAATCGAAGTACACCCGGTTCCAAGCGATCGTGATACCCCGCTGGCGCTCCAGTTCGACGCGCTGCAGCGTTGCCACGTTTCCGGCTTGGAGAAAGGTGCCGGTTATTGCGATGTCCACCTCGTGGTGCTCCAGCGCCTCCATCCACGACAGCCGGCCGTGGGAAGGCACGATCTCGAGCAGGCAACCATCCTGCTGGGTTCCTCCGAGACTGCGGGCCAGCCGGGCTCCCGCGAAGGACGCATCCACCATCGCCCGGACAATTCCCTTGGATTCCCGGATATGGCGGCTCATCCGCAAGCCCAAGCTGTCGTGCTCCGCCAGGATCCTGCGGGCGATCCCGAGTAGTTCTCCGCCGTCCCGCGTCACCTGCAGGCGCTCCTGATATCGTAGGAAAAGACGCAGCCCGGTAGTCGATTCCAGCTTGGCGATCCGCTGGCTGACCGCGGGTTGGCTGATCCGCTGGCTGACCGCCGTCTCGGAGAAGCTGCCGCAATCCGCCAGCCGGACGAAGGTCTCAAGGCAAGTAAGGTCCAGATCCATGGGAGGGATCGCCGAGGGCGCGGTTCATCTGTTCCACGATCGAAGGTAGGAATTCGTAGGGGTGCTGCTTCAGAAAGGAAACGCAGAGCGGATAGCCGACGTTCAGGTCCAGGGGCAGGAACGAGACCCTGGGTAACCGGCTGAAGGAAGCCGGACGGATGCATACCACCGCCTCGGTTTCATCCCCGGGGCTATCTTCGGCCCAGCTCAGGAACTGGTGCTGGGAGCACAATTTCCCGCTGCCGCCCCCGGAGCTCTCGATTTTCTTCAGGGTGTCGAGTGCCAGGGAAGTCTTGGCGAAGGTGGCCAGCGACCATCTCAGATCCGCCAGCTCGCTAGGGCGGACCGCGGGCTCCTTCAGCGGAGGACACTCGTAGGCGACGTCCAATGTAAGAGGGGGCAGGTCCCGCGATTCGAAGCGCCTTCCGGCGGTGCCGTCCACCGAGAAGAAAAGATCGCAAGCTCCCGCCTCCAGCGCCGATCTGCCCTCTTCGGCAGCCACTTCCACGAAGGAGATGCGGAAGCGGTCGTCCTGCCTCAACGTGTTGAAGAGCCGTCCGAAATGGCCGGTGTTGAAAACATTGCGGTCCGCTCCGAGCCGCAGCGTGCGGCCGTGACGGTGGATTTGCTTTACGGAGATCTCGAAGCGGCGGACTTCTTCCAGTAACGGGTTCATCTCGCGACCCAGGAGCTTGGCTGCGGATGTCGGGACGGTTTCTCCCCGCTCGTTGGAGATAAAAAGCTTCTCGCCCAATTGCTCCTCCAGGTTCTGCCAAATCCGGCGCACGTTCGAGGCACTGGTGCGCAATTCCAAGGACGCCCGCGCGACGGAGCCTTCGGTAATCAGGGTGTTGAAAGCACGCAAATGCTGGGGTTCGAGCTGCATGCGGTCAAAGGGAGAGCAGGGACAGCAATATCAGGGAAGTGGTGATTAATAGTTATTAAAGGTCATCCCGTCAATACCCCCCGCCGGATGAAACAGACCGCCGCGGCCCCTACGTTTCAACGGCTTACCGCTTATAAGGGGCGCAAGTTCAGTAGGATCAATGCATTATGCAACTGATGACAGTCGCCGTTTCTTAGATAAATGCACGGGTAGGAGAAGAGGCGCTTCCCCGGGCGCTCACGGAGGGAGGCAGCCCCCGGATCTTCCCTAGTTCCGGCAAGGCCGGGCGGCCACCCGGCCCGGCGAGCGGTGCCTCCGGCCCCTGCCTTCCCCTTTGACAATCCGGGGGGGCGCTACCACGCTCCGCGCGAACTTCATCGCACTCCCGAATCATGGCTTACGATCTCATTGTCATCGGTGGCGGCCCGGCGGGCTACGTCGCCGCCATCCGCGCCGCGCAACTCGGAAAAAAGGTCGCCTGTGTCGAGGCGGACCGCGCGGGCGGCACCTGCCTGAACTGGGGCTGCATTCCGACCAAGGCGCTGCTGAAGAACGCGGAGCTTTTCCATACCCTCAGCCATCGCGCCAAGGAATTCGGATTTTCCTTCGATAACCTGCAATACGACTGGTCCGCGGTCGTCGGCCGCTCCCGCACGGTCTCCAACAAGCTCGCGGGAGGGATCGAGTTCCTCTTCAAGAAGAACAAGGTGGACTACGTCCGAGGCCACGGTGCCATCGTCGCCCCCGGCAAGGTAGAAGTCACCGCCGCGGATGGCTCCAAGTCCGCCGCCGAGGCGAAGCACATCATCATCGCCACCGGTGCCAAATCCCGCCCGCTGCCGCCGCTGCCCTTCAATGGCACCACTGTCATCGGTTCCAAGGAAGCGATGGTGCTCGAAAAGCAGCCGAAGAGCATGATCATCATCGGTGCAGGCGCCATCGGCGTGGAGTTCGCCTACATTTACAATGCCTTCGGCACCAAGGTGACCCTGGTCGAAATGCTCCCGCGCCTCGTCCCGGTGGAGGACGATGAGATCGGCGACGCGCTGGAGAAATCCTTCATCAAGCAAGGCATCCGCTGTCTCTCCAACCACAAGATCACCAAGACCGAGGACAAGGGCACCCACGTGGAAGTCACCGTGGAAGGCGCCAAGGAAAAAGGCGTTCTTTCCGCGGATGTGGTGCTTGTCGCGATCGGCGTGCAGCCGGTCCTGCCCGGCGGCACCCAGCCCGAACTCACCGAGCGCGGCTTCGTGAAAATCGGGGACCGCTACGAGACCTCCATCCCCGGCGTCTATGCCATCGGCGATGTCAGCGGCCCGCCGCTTCTCGCGCACACCGCGTCGTTCGAAGCGGTCCAGTGCGTCGAGGGCCTCTATGTGGATGGCCACACCCCGCGGAAGGTGACCGTTTTCCCCGGCTGCACCTACTGCCACCCGCAGATCGCCTCCGTCGGCAAGACCGAGCGCGCCCTGAAGGAGGAAGGCATCGAGTACAAGGTCGGGAAGATCCCTTTCGTCGCCATCGGCAAGGCGATCGCCTCCGGCGAGCCGGACGGCTTCGCGAAGCTCCTCTTCGGCAAGAAGCACGGCGAATTGCTGGGTGCCCACATCATCGGTGAGAACGCCACCGAACTCATCGCCGAAATGGGCCTGGCGCTCGATCAGGAACTCACGTCCGAGGAAATCCACGCGACCATCCACGCCCATCCGACCATGAGCGAGGTGATCCACGAGGCCACCCTCGCCGCCGAGGGCCACGCGATCCACTTCTAAGCCGGTCTCAGGAACCAAAAAAGGCCGTCCGCTTCGCGCGGGCGGCTTTTCATTTTCAGGATTCGGCTTGGGCGAGCACTCGTTCTCGCCTCAAAACGAAAGCGGCCGGGAAATTCCCGACCGCTTCTCCAGTAACTCGTTGGCGGGATCAGGCAGCCGCGTAGTTCGCCGCGACGACGTCCCAGTTCACCACGTTCCAGAAGGCGGCGATGTAGTCAGGACGGCGGTTCTGGTAGTTAAGGTAGTACGCGTGCTCCCAGACATCGAGGCCCAGGATCGGGGTGCTACCCTTGGTGCCGCCGAAATCAGGGCCCATGGTGGGGTTGTCCTGGTTGGCAGTGGAGGAGATCGCGAGACCGTCGGCGGTCTTGGAAAGCCATGCCCAGCCGGAGCCGAAACGCGTGGTTGCCGCTTTGGCAAAGGCTTCCTTGAAGGCATCGAAAGAACCGAAGGCCTTGTCGATGGCCGCGGCCAGCTCGCCCGAAGGAGCTTTCGCGCCGCCGGGAGCGATCAATTTCCAGAAGAAGGTGTGGTTGACGTGGCCGCCGCCGTTGTTCCGCACCGCGGTGCGGATGTCCTCCGGCACGGAGCCCAGGTCCGTGATCAGCTCTTCGGTGCTCTTGGACTCCAGATCGCCCTTGCCGGCGAGGGCGTTGTTGAGATTGGTGACGTAGGCAGCGTGGTGCTTGTCGTGATGGATTTCCATGGTGCGCGCGTCGATGTGGGGTTCGAGCGCGTTGGAGGGGTAGCCGAGTTCAGGAAGCGTGTGAGCCATGGTCGTGGGATCGGTTTGATTTGCGTTCGCGCCCTGCGGCCGGTACTCCGGTCGGGCGTGCGCGACGGGCTAACGATGCCCCGCGCGCGATCATCCGCAAGGAACAATCGAACCATGCCTCCCGAACTCCAAGCCGCCCTGCCCTGGATCCTCAGCGCCCTCGCCGGAATCCTGTTTGGCTGTCTGATCACGGTGCTGGCCCTCTCCGGCCGCCGCGTGCGCCTGGAGGAGCGTATCAAATCCGACGAACGCCGGATGACGGAGCTGGAAGCTCGCCATGCCGCCGCCGTTTCGGAATCGTCACAGCACGAGGCGAATTGCCAGGCCTTCCGCACCCAGCTCGCGGAGGTGAAGACCCGGCTGGAGGACGAAACGAAATCCGCCGCCGAAAAACAGGCGCTGCTTGAGCGGGCGGAGCTGCGGCTCTCCGATACCTTCAAGGCGCTGTCCGCGGATGCGCTGAAGTTCTCCTCCGAGCAGTTCCTCCAGCTCGCGAAAACCTCGCTGCAGTCCCATACGGAGGAGGCGAAGGGAGACTTGGAGCAGCGCAAACAGGCGATCGAGAACCTCGTGAAACCGGTGGCCGAATCGCTCGGGAAATTTGAAAGCCGCATCGGCGAAATCGAGAAGGCCCGGGAAGGGGCCTACGTGGAGCTTAAGACGCAGGTGAAGGCGCTTTCCGAAGGCCAGCTGGGCCTCCAGCGGGAGACCGCCCAGCTTGTGAAGGCCCTGCGCCAGCCCGTGGGCCGTGGCCAATGGGGAGAAATCCAGCTCCGCCGCGTGGTGGAGCTGGCGGGCATGCAGGAGCATTGCGATTTCGAGACCCAGACCAGCAGCGTCAACGACGAGGGCAAGCGCCTGCGTCCCGACCTGGTGATCCGCCTACCCGGCGGAAAAACCATCGTGGTGGATTCCAAGACGCCGATGGATGGATATTTGGACGCCCTCGAAGCAACCGACGATCGCCTGCGCGAGGAGTCGCTCCAGCGCCACGCCCGGCAGGTCCGCACCCACGTGAACCAGCTCTCCTCGAAGAACTACACCTCCCAGTTCGACCACGTTCCGGAATTCACGGTGCTCTTCCTCCCGAGCGAATCGTTCTTCTCGGCGGCTCTCCAGGTCGATCCCCGTTTGATCGAGCACGGGGTGGAGCAGCGGATCATCCTCGCCACACCGACGACGCTGATCGCCCTGCTGCGTGCCGTCTTCTACGGCTGGCGGCAGGAGGCGCTCGCGGAAAACGCGCGCGAGATCTCCGCCCTGGGCCGCACCTTGCACGAGCGCCTGGCCACACTGGCCGGACATTTCGGGAAGCTCGGCAAGTCCCTCGAAAGCGCCGTGGGTCACTACAATGCCGCGGTGGGCTCTTATGAGACCCGCGTGCTCAGCACCGCCCGCAAGTTCGAGGATCTGCAGGCTGCCGCGGAAAATGCCACGCTGCCGGACTTGGAGCCGATTGAAAAAGCCCCGCGCCTGCCCGCTGCCGCGGCGGCCGGCGAGCCGGGAGGGCTCGAGGATTTCGCCTTCGTCGCCGATCCGAAGGAGAAGGCGACTTCCGTGGCCTCCGACCTTCGTTCGGCTCTGGAACTCTGAGCGAGCGGTGCTTCAATCCGGAGCTTACCACTCCAGTTCCGGATCCGGCACATGATCCTTCTGAGCCGCCAGGGAGCAGGAGATATAGAGCTGGCCGTCCGGGGGGAAGACATCGGGATGCTCGCGCTCATACTCGCCGCCGCCCGCGCAGGGCTCGCTGCCTTGGATCGCGTCGAAGGTCCTGGCGTTGATAAAGCCTTTCGCGAGGAGGTGAGCACCGATGTCCTGGGTGCCCTCCTCGGCATAGGGCATGCCGCCGGCACTGTAGCCGTAGAGGTTCTGGTAAGAGCGGACGGACATCTGCACCTCGCGGATGTTCATGATGCAGCCGGTTCGATCGGTACCATTTTTCCAAGCACGGGCGCCCAGAAGCAGTACGGTGGTCAACGACAGGATGACGGCGATCACTACGGCAAGTTCCAGTAGTGAGAAGCCGTTCCCTTTCGAAGACCGCAGGGGGGATGCGGTTCTCATATTTCGGGGGGATTGGGGGG
>CAMPGU010000240.1 GCA_946885645.1 uncultured Haloferula sp. | reverse complement strand
CTGCTGCCAGATCGGGCAGCAGCCTTCAAGGCGATTCTGCTCATATGGTATCCACAAATTATTAACAATACTACAGGTAGTAGTATGGCCGGGCTGAAGGGATCTTGACAAGAGCCGCGAAAAGCCTAAGCGCTTGAAAAATACGGGCTCCCTGGAAGATGGCCCGACCTGTGGCGACCCAAGTCTAGGGGTCAGAAAGTTGGTCGGGCGGAATGGGTTCGGTGACGGGACCCGGCGGGCGACAGGAATTCTAAAATAATAAGCCACGCAATTGCGGGATTCCCTGTCGTGCCACTGTCTGCCAGTGAGCTACGCCCTGTAAAACTTCCGGAGCCCGGAGTGCCGGTCCTGTGATCGGCTCCTGCGCGACGGCTTGAGCCCGTACGGAGAGGATTTTTCGGGGGAACCGGCTCCTCCCTTTTCAAATTTCCGGCACCCGGTAGGCCAATGCTCCCAAGCCGTCCCGCTCCAGCCGGCCGAAAGCCGCCGCCTCGGCTTCCAGGCTGCCGGTACGGATCGCCCGGAGGATCCCCAACCAAGCCCGGACCCGCTCATCCTGATTCTCCATCGCCTCCAGATCGTGGATCGCCAGGTCGTGGCGTCCCGCGCGTGCGTGAGCCATGGCCTGCGCGAAAGGATCGCCATCCCCCGCCAGGATGTGCTGCACGATACCCCGGAGTTCGTCGGGCCGCACGGGCTTGAGGAGGAAATCCACCACTTGGCCGGTGATGGCCCGCAGCGCGGCGGAAGGCGTGATGACGGCGCTGCACAATACCACCGGCAAGAAATTCCCGTGCCGCCGCAGCGCCTCGATCACGCGGAGCCCGTCGATATCCGGCATCCGCAGATCCAGGATCGCCAGATCGTAGCTGCCGGAATCCAGTTTCATCAACGCTTCGGACCCGTTCGCCGCGGTATCCGTGTCGTGATCCGAAAGCGCGTACGAAAAGCCCAGCCGCAAGGTAGGCTCGTCATCCACGACGAGCACCTTGTAGCGGGCAGGGGCATCGGCAACCCCGCTTTCAGGCAATGGGAACATCGATGAAAAATTCGGTCTGCTCTTCGGTCCTTTCTTTCAGGCCGATCCGCCCTTCGTGGGCCCTCATGATCTCGCGGCAAATGAAGAGGCCGAGGCCCACCCCTTCCGTCTCTTGGCCCGGCGCGCGGAAGAAGCGCTCGAAAATCCGGTTCTGCGCCCCTTCCGGAACACCGGGGCCTTCGTCGATGACCGATACGCGGATGTGGTCCGCGTCCGGCTGGCTGGCCCGCAGCATCACTTTCCCTCCGGCGGGGCTGTGCTTCACCGCGTTCGACACGAGATTATTGAGCACCTCGTCCAAACGTACCGGGTCCGCATTCACTTCCGGAAGTCCCTCGGGCGCTTCGGCGTGGATCGACACGTTCTTTTCGGCGGCTTTCGCGGCGAAGAGGCGCTCCGCCCGCCCCATTGCCTCGCGGAGGGGCACCGGCACTCGCTCCAGATGGGTGCTGCCGCTTTCCGCGCGGGACAGGTCGAGCAGCGCGTTGAGTGTCGAGAGCAGGCGCTCGCAATCGTCGTTCGCGGAGGTTACCATCGTTTTCTGCATCGCCGAAAGGCCGCCCGAGCGTTCCTCCAGCAGCAGGTGCAGCACCATCCGGATCCCCGTCAGCGGGGTTTTGATCTCATGGCTGACGGTGGAAAGCAGGTTCGTCTTCATGTCATCAAGCCAGCGGATGCGGGTGACATTGTGGAGCAGCACCGCCCGGCCGGAGTAGAGCCCGTCTTCCGAGGTGAAACTGAAGATGCGGGGAAGGTAGTAGAATTCCCGCTCGTCGATCCGGAAAAGCAGCGCCTCCCGTGGATCCTCGGGAAGATGGTTGTCGCCGGAGACATTGGACTCGTCGAGGATCCGCTGGATCTTCGCAGGCAAGCGGTCCGCCACGCCCAGGCTTTCGGTGAGTCGCTCGGCCGCCGGGTTCACCTGGAGAATCCTGCCGTCCTCCCCGAGCACGAAGACCGGGGAAGGAATGGCTTCGAGGATCGCGCGATTGACCAGATTGGTGCGCAGCAGGCGCTCGTTGGTCTCGCCGCGGCGGACCCGGAGTTCCGCGGCCATGTCGTTGAAAGCGGTCGCCACGGAACGGAATTCGCTGTCGGACCCCGGTTCGGGCAGCGTCAGCTCGAAGTTCCCCTTCCGGATCTCTTCGATCGAACGCCGCAGCCCGACGACGGGATCCACCAGATGGCGGACCAGTTGGTAATAGATCACGATCGCGATGCCGGTGCCGAGAAGCACCAGCGTGACCACGAATAGCGTGTTTTTGGAGGATTCCGCGCTGGAGCGGACCGTCTCGCCAAGCATCCGCGCATCCGCGAGCATGAAAATATTGTCGGAAAGATCGGTGATCCGCTGAGTCTGGGTGCTCATGTAATCCAGCAGCTTCGCGCGCTCGTCCTGGCTCCGGACCTGACCCGAAAAAAGACGCTCGTAGCCGTCGAAATACGAGAGGAGCTCATGGTCCAGCCGCTCCACCACATCATCCCACCCGGTGTCGCTGTCACCCGCGCCGCGCAAGGTCTCGAGCCGGGTGAGTAACTCGGCCTTGCTGGAATCAAAGCGCGCGCGGTCCGGCACCGGCGTCTCGGGGACCGCGGCGAGAACGGGAAGATAGTGGGTGTTCAACGCCGAGGTGAGGGTGCGGAAGCCGCGCGTGAGCTTGATCGCCGGATAGTTCTCCTGGAGGCTGGATTCGTAGCGCCGGTTTGCATCCCGTACCAGCAACAACGCCGCCGCTCCCACGCCCCAAAGAAGGAGCATGAGCGTAAGCAGGCCGAAAAACAGACGGGTCCGGAGCATGTAGCGCTGAGATCAGTCCATGCCGAAACGCTTTCGCTTGCGGTAAAGGGTTGCTTTGTCGATTCCGAGGATAGCGGCGGCATCCTGCAGCGTCGGGGCCCACCGCAGGACTTCCCGCAGGTGGGTCTGCTCGATGTCGTCGATGCTGTATTCGCCGCCGATGATGGGGCCCGCCGGGCTACCGGCGGATGCGCCGGGGGCATCCGCCGCAACCGGGCTCGGCAGGTCTTCCGCCTCGAGCGTCGTCCCGCGCGCACGGAGGGCGGCCCGCTCGATCGCGTTGCGGAGTTCGCGGAGATTGCCCGGCCAGGAGTGGCGGACCAGCACCTGGCGGCCGGTTTCCGAGAAGCCCTCGATCCCCCGGCCCATCTGCTTGCTGAAGAACGATAGATAATCGTTGGCGAAGCGGATCAAATCGGCACGGCGCTCGCGCAGGGGCGGCACCGTCACGCTGATCACATTGAGGCGGTAGAACAGATCCTCCCGGAAGGTGCGGGCGGCGACACACGCGGCCAGATCCCGGTTCGTGGCCGCGATGATGCGGACGTTGCACTCCCGCACCTTGTTCTCGCCCAGCCGTTCGTACTCCCGCTCCTGGAGCAAGCGGAGGAGCTTCGGCTGGATTTCCATCGGAAGCTCGCCGATCTCATCGAGGAAGAGGGTCCCGCCATCGGCGGCGTGGACCTTTCCCCAGGTGTCCTTCACGGCACCCGTGAAGGAGCCTTTCATGTGCCCGAAAAGGACGCTTTCGAGCAATTCCTTGGAGAGACTGGGACAGCTAACCGTGACAAAGGGTTTGTCGCGCAAATGGCTGCGGTCATGCACCTCGCGGGCGATGACGCTTTTCCCCGTGCCGCTCTCCCCCAGGATCAGCACCGAGGCGGGCGAGGCCGCGGCCCGGAAAAGCGTCTCGATCTCCATGCGGGTGCGGTCGTCTTCCGATTCGAACCGCAGCGGAGGAGAATTGTGCCGGACCTCGCTCTTCAGCTCCTGCACGGTCTCCTGCAACCGGATGACCTCCCCTTGGGTTTGGAGAGCCTTGCTTGCTTTCGCGAGGATCGCGCGGAGCTGGTCGGGCGTGAACGGCTTTTCCAGATAATCGAAGGCCCCGAGCTGCGTGGCTTTCACGGCGGTGGTCACCGAGGCATGGGCAGTGAAAATCGTCACCAATTGCCGTGGATTCTTTTTCAGAATCTCCTGCAGTACCTGAAGGCCGTCCTCGTCCCCCAACCGCAGGTCGAGAAACACCAGTTGGAAATCCTCTTCTTTCAGCCGTTGCAGGGCCGAGTCCCCGTCTTCGGCGGTTTCGACATAATGGCCTTCGGATTCAAGGGCGACCGAGGTGGTCAGGCGGATTGATTGTTCGTCGTCTACGATGAGGATGTCCATGAGACTTGGATGAGGGTCCCTCCTAACACTCTGCATGCCGCTACCCCTCCGGATTCCGGGCTGCTGACACTCAAGAAGTTTGGGAGAGGCGGGACGTCGGGGGAGTTCCGCGGTCGTGCATTTTGCTACCAAGTAAGATGCAGATTGCAAAGTGCAATGAGTCATTGCATTTAAATACGCCTCCCCGCCCCACTGCCCGTCCTCAGTAAGAAGACGATGCCCATGGCCCGTCCACGCGGACGACATCCATGCCTGAAGCAAAAAAGCCACCCGGTTGCCCGGATGGCTTTGAAATTCAGGGGGAGCTGCGGCTCAGGCCGGCACTTCCCGGCCCCTGCGGATGGCCGCCAAATGATCGAGCATCTCGCGGGTTTCCCGGCTCCAGCGGCGCAGGGCCTTGCGGGAGAGATCGACGCGATCCGTCATCGCCTTCTCAAGCTCGTGATAATTGGCGCTGAGGCGCTCGATCAGCGAGTTCATGGATTCGACGGCCTTGTCCCGCCACGGATGATCCTGGGCGGCGTGCAAGCGGGCAAGCTCCTGATCGGCACGGCGGCGGGCCTCGGCCATCTCGGCCAGCAGCACCTTGGTATCCGGCACGCGACGCAAATCGCTGGCCAGTCCGAATTTGGAAAGCAGCCAGATCGCCCACTTGGTCGGATCGAAGTTCCAAGGCTTCACGCCATTGCGGTAGTCGTGCTGGAACTCGTGGTGATAGTTGTGGTAGCCCTCGCCGAAGGTGACGAGCGACATCAGGAAGCTATCGCGGGCGCTGCACTTCGTCGAATAAGGCTGACGGCCGATGGTGTGGCAGAGGGAATTGATGAAGAAGGTGCACTGCTGCACCGTGAAGACCCGGAGCACGCCGGCAATGAGGAAGCCGCCGAGGGCACCCGTGGCACCGCCTGCGAAGAAATAACCGAGCACGGCGGGAAGCACGAGGCCGACGAGGATGGCGATCGCCTTGTCCCAGCGGTGCTGCCACATGACCAGCTTGTCCTTGCGCAGGTCCTGCACGTTATCGAGCGGCGGCTCCGGCAGCACCTTGAAGAGGATCCAGCCGATGTGCGCCCAGAAGAAACCCTTTGAAATATCGTAAGGATCGTCGTCGTGGTCGGTGTGCTTGTGGTGGCGGCGATGGTCGGAAACCCAGTTCAGCGCGGAGTTTTCAAAGGCGCAGGCACCGAAGACCAAGGTGAAGAGCCGGACCGGCCACTTCGCCTTGAACGAAAGGTGCGAGAAGAGGCGGTGGTAGCCGAGCGTGATGCTCATGCCGGTAGCGATGGCGTAGAAGGCGAACATGCCCGCCAAAAAGCCGTTGAAGCCGTTGTACCACAGGTAAATGGGTGCGGCGATCACCGCCAGCAGGCTGATGATCAGCAGGAAGACGGTGTTGATCCAGTCCACCCGCTCGAAAGGAATGCTCAATTTCATGTGCGGAATAATACCCCGGAGGGGCGCGGACCGATACTACCGTTAGCCCCCAAGGTCAATGTCCCAGCACCTTCAAAGAGCTTCTTTTTGCAAATGGGGGCGAATTGCACGGTTCCGCTGCCCCTGTCGTTTGAAAAATCGGAGCTTGCCGCCCTTTGAAAATCCCGTATAGTGGCATCGCGCTCGCCGCCCTGGCAAATCAAGGCATGGAGGGTCATCAAGTGAGTGATTGCATTCAATGGTGATTTGAAACCCGGTTCTCGGGAACAGTCGAAGAAGAGACAGTAGGATAGATCGGGCCACTGAATAGCAATGAGCAACAAGATGTATGTGGGGAATCTCCCCTTCTCCGCCGGCGAAGACGAGCTGCGCGACGCCTTCAGCCAATTCGGCCCCGTGGCCGAGGTGAGCCTGGTGATGGACCGTGAAACCGGTCGCCCCCGTGGATTCGCTTTCGTCTCCATGGAGACGAAGGAAGGCATGGAAGCCGCGATCCGCGGTCTCGATGGCAAGGATTTCGGCGGTCGTAACCTTACCGTGAACGAAGCCCGCCCCCGTGAAGAACGCCCCTCCTTTGGTGGTGGCGGCGGTGGTGGCGATCGCCGCGGCGGTGGCGGCGGCAAAGGCGGCTACGGTGGTGGCGGCGGCGGCAAGGGCGGCTACGGTGGTGGCGGCGGCGGTGGCGGCAAAGGCGGCTACGGTGGTGGTGGCGGCGGCGGTGGCCGTCGCTGGTAATCAGCCGGCCTCCCAAGGC
>CAMPGU010000239.1 GCA_946885645.1 uncultured Haloferula sp. | reverse complement strand
CTCCTGTTACACCCCAACCCGCAATCACACCTGAGGCCGACGACGAAGGCCGGGTAACTCCCGAGCCTCCGCGCGAGCGCTAACCCCTTTTTTATCTCTCCTCTCCCATCAAATCCATGATCCAGAAAATCAAACGCTTCCTAGGAATCGGGAAACCGAACCCGAAGGAAGGCAACACCGTCATCGTCAATGTCGAACGACTCGAACGCCGGGTCGCCCTCCTCGATAGCGGCGTCCTCGAAGAATATACCGTCGAACGCGAAGGCGAGCAGAACATCGTAGGGGGCATCTTCAAAGGCCGAGTGAAGAACATCGAGCCGGGGCTGAAGGCGATGTTCGTTGATATCGGCCTCGACAAGAATGCCTTCCTCCACTTCTGGGATGCGATTCCCGCGGCTTTGGACGCCGGCCTCGAAGAGATCGAGCGAGCCAGCAGCCACAAGAAAAAGCAACAGCAGAAGATCACCTCCAAGGACATCCCGAGCATCTATCCGGTCGGCTCGGAAATCATGATCCAGGTCTCCAAGGGGCCCATCGGCACCAAAGGCCCGCGCGTCACCACCAATATCTCGCTCGCCGGCCGCTATCTGGTGCTGATGCCTTTCACCGAGCAATTCGGTATTTCCCGCAAGATCGAGGATCCGAAGGAACGCCTGCGCCTGCGCAAGATCATGCAGAAGCTCAGCGTGCCGGAAGGCATGGGCATCATCATGCGCACCGTCGCCCACGGCACCCGCGCCCGCCACTTCGTGCGGGATCTCGCGATGCTGATGGAGCAATGGCGCTCGGTCGAAGACAAGCGCGACTCCCGCCCGGCACCTCTCTGCGTCTTCCAAGAACCCGGTTTGATCGAACGTACGGCGCGCGACTTCCTCACCGACGAAGTCGATCAGGTGCTTTGCGACGATGCCCACACCACCGAGCTGATCCGAGAGATCGCGGGCAAGGTTTCGCGCCGGGCAAAGCGGCGCATCCACCATCTGCCTGCCTCCCAGCCGATCTTCGAGGCGGTGGGCATCCAGAAACAGATCGACGAGGCCTTCTCCCGTCAGGTGTGGCTGCCCTGCGGCGGCTACATCGTGATCGATGAGACGGAGGCCCTGATTTCCATCGACGTGAATACGGGCCGCAACCGCGGTTCCAAGGACGTGGACAAGATGATCCTCGAAACCAACGTCGAGGCCGCGCAGGAAGTCGCCCGCCAGCTCCG
Source organism: uncultured Haloferula sp. (assembly GCA_946885645.1). Next base: position 5,244 of record CAMPGU010000239.1, on the reverse strand, counting down.
GCTCAGGAACATCGGCGGTTTGGTCGTGGTGGACTTCATCGACATGCGCCACCGCAAGGACCAGCAGACGGTTTACAAGACAATGAAGGACCGCCTTAAAAAAGATAAGGCGAAGACGCAGGTCCTCCAGATTTCCTCTATCGGCCTGATGGAAATGACGCGCCAGCGGCTCAACGAATCGCTGCGCGACACCATGTTCGAGCCCTGCCCCTATTGTCAGGGCCGCGGCCGCGTGAAGACGCCGATGACCATGAGCGTGGAGATCCAGCGCCGCATCGTGACGGTCATCCACAAGCACCGCGATCAGGCGGGCGATCTGGTGATCGTCGTGAACCCGGACGTGCTAAACCGCTTCAAAACGGAAGATGGCAAGCACTTGGTCGAGCTCGAGCGGCAGCACTCGGGACGCCTCATTTTCCGCTCCGACCCGACGCTTCATCGCGAACGCTTTCTTATTATGGACGCCGCGACGGAGAAGACCATCGACCAGGCTTGACCCGGTTTTGGTGGCCTCGCCGTGCAGGGCCGCTTCCGCGAACCGCCGTTCTTATCCAAGGACGGCGGTTCTCTTTTTCACGGTGTCGAGATGGTGGACTTGGGATCTGCGTATGACACGCTGACGGCCGTTCCAGAGCCAGCAAGAGCGACTTTCGCCGACCTCGGCTTGCACCGGGCTTGGTTCTTCCACCGCCGCCGCAGGGCCTGAAGAAATCCCGGCGAAGGGTCACCCGCGGCTCCGCCGACACGTCACGCCAGGCAGGCGAGCGGGAAGGAACGCTCCAGCAGCACTTCCCGACCCCTCACGACCACGTCCACGCTACCCTTCAGGGTCTTGTCGAGGAATGGCGTGTTGCGGCTCTTCGACTTCATGAAGCCGGTCGTGAAGGTTGTGCTGCCCTCGGGATCGAAGATGATGAATTCCGCCGGCTTGCCCTCCTCCACCGGCACCGGCTCCAGGCCCATCAGCCGCCGCGGCTCCGCGGAGTAGCGTTTCACCATCACGTCCCAGCCCAGCTCGCCCCGCGAAACGTAGCGGTCGAACATGGAGACCAGTGCGGTGTCCATGCCGGTGATGCCGTTCGGCGCGCTGGTGAAATCCTGCGCTTTCTCAAAAGGCGTGTGCGGCGCGTGGTCCGTGGCCAGCAGATCGAAGACTCCCGACTTCAGGCCTTCTAGGAGCGCCGCATTGTCCGCCGCGGTCCGCAGCGGCGGGTTCATCTTATAGTGGGTATCGTAGTTGCCGATGTCCTCGTCCCGGAACATCAGGTGGTGAGGTGCCACCTCGGCCGTCACCTTCACGTCTCCCCGCTCCTTCCACCAGCGGATCGTCTCCATCCCGAGCTTGCTGGACACGTGCTGGATGTGAATGTGCGCGCCGGTCGCGTGGGCGAGGCGGATATCGCGGTCGATCATGATTTCCTCCGCGCAGGCCGGGCTGCCCTTGATGCCCAGGCGGTAGGACATGGCGCCTTCATTGAGCGCGCGCGGTCCGGCGAGTTCGTGGATCTCGCAGTGGCTGGCGAAGAACATGCCGAATTCACTGGCATACTGCATCGCCCGGTAGAGCACGGCCGCGTCCGCCACGCCGTCGCCGTCGTCCGTAAGCATCTTCACTCCCAGGGCGCGCATGCCGTCGATCGCGGCAAGCTCCTTCCCCTCCCGTCCCTTCGTGATGCAGCCGGAGGTGTAAACGGGGATGCGGGAAACGGCCTTCGCCTTGTCCATGACCATCTTCACCACCGCAGGAGAGTCGATCGCGGGAGAGGTGTTCGGCATCATCACCACGCCGGTGATCCCGCCGTTGATCGCCGCTTCCGTGCCGCTGGCGATGTCTTCCTTGGCCTCGAAGCCCGGCTCGCGGAAATGCACGTGCGCGTCGAACATCGCGGGCATCAGCAGGCGGCCGCGGCCTTCGATCACCTTCGCGTTCGCCGGCACCGGGAGCCCGGAGGCCACCGCGCTGATCATTCCCTTCTCCACCCGCACGTCGGCTTCGCGAAAGACAGGAGAATCCTCGGATACCACACGAACCTGGCGGATCAAGAGCACGTCTGACATGCCCCGGTACATGCCATCGTATCCCCTCCCCGTCCAGCACCGGAAACAGGATCGACGGCATCCCCGCGATCGGGCAAAACAGGAATCCGAAACTCCATGGAACCACGTATCACCCTTCTCACCCTCGGCGTCACGGATCTCGCCCGCTCCGTGGCTTTCTACCGCGATGGCCTAGGCTGGCCTACCAGCTACAAGTCAGGTGATGAAGTGGCCTTCTTCGCCCTTCAGGGCACGAAGCTCGGGCTTTACGGATTGGAAGATCTGTGCGCGGACATTTCCCCGGAGACCCGCCCGTCATCCGGCGGCTTCGGCGGTGTCGCCATCGCCCACAATGTCAGAACCAAGCAGGAGGTGGCGGCCGTGCTCGCAGAGGCGGAGCGGGCGGGAGGAAAGATCGTAAAGTACGCCCGGGATGTCTTCTGGGGCGGCCATAGCGGCTACTTTAGCGATCCCGACGGACATCATTGGGAGATTGCTTGGAATCCCGTGATGCCGTTGGACGAAAAGGGCGAGATGACGCTTTAGGGACGGCTACGCGATCACGGTATCGCCGGAGCTCCCGCGGCATGAGAGGGTGCGGGCGTTCGGTTAACGCGTTCCACATTGATTCTGGCTTCAATGTTGAACATGGTGTTTTTGCCCCTTCGGTCTGGACAACCGGAGGGGCGCTTTTTTCCGCCTCCTCCCTCGCACCGGTGCCGCCCTACCCTGCCCCCTTACGGGTCACTCAGGCGATAGAACCCGACCGAGTCTTCCGGCACCGTTAGTTCCACCGTTGCGGCACCATCGTCGCCGATCGTCACCGGTCCATTCCCCGACCAATGTTCCAAATCCCCGGAGTGCTCCAGCTCATAGGTCCGGCCGGGGGTTCCCCGGACATGGAGAAACAGTTTGCCCGGCATGGAGGGATCGGCCCGGAGAAGAAGGGACGGAAGCGCAGCGGGCTCGCCGATCGACTTGGCTTGCCTGCCGGCGATGGGAGCTCGCGTGCTTGCTGCAGCCGGTGCCGGGACTTGAATCGTAATGGTCGCCGGTGCCGAATCGACGATGCCGTCATTGGCGACATAGGTAATCGCAACGCTGCCGGTGAAGCCTTTCTTTGCCTTGTAGGTTAGATTGGGCAACTTGCCTTTGAGCCTTCCGGAAGAAGGCTTTCCGGTCACACGGAATTTCAGGGGATCTCCGTCGGCATCGGTCGCGGCGAGTCGTACTGCCACGGCCGTGTTCGGGGATGCCTGGAGAGTTCCGGACTGCGCCACGGGGGCCTTGTTGTTCGGATTCACCACGGTGATGTCCACAATGGCCGCCTTGGACTTCGAAAAGCCATCGCTGGCGGAGAAGGTGAAGCGGTCCTTGCCCCGATATCCCGGCTTCGGTGTATAGACGAGGTTCGGGGGATCACCGGCGAGAGTTCCGTTCTTCGGCGTCGCTACAACTGCGAAAGTCAACGCATCGCCGTCCCGATCGGTGCCGGCCAGCACGAGAGACAGCGTGTCATTCTGGTTCGCGGTCACCTTTTGGGGAGTCGCAAGCGGCTTGAGGTTCTTCTTTTTGACCTTCACGCTCACGGTGGCTTCGGCGGAGTCCACCTGCCCGTCGTTGACCACGAAGGTGAAGCGATCCTCTCCGCTCCACTTTGCCTTGGGCTTATAGGTCACGTTCGGGGGTGTGCCGGTGAGCGTTCCGTTCTCCGGAACGCTCACGATGCGATAGCTGAGCGGATTGGAATCCGGATCGCTTCCTGCCAGCACCACTGCCACGGTCTTTTTCGGCATCGTCGTGACCGATTTGGGGTGGGCGGACGGCCCCCGGTTGGTGTTGGTGACGGAGATCGTGATGGTCGCCGTCCCCGAACTCGCGGTGCCGTCGCTCGCACGAAAGGTGAAGCTATCGCTACCGGTGTAGCCGCTGGTCGGAGTGTAGATAAGGTTCGGCGGTGTCCCGGAAAGCGTGCCGTTGGCGGGATTCGAGAGCACCGTATAAGTCAGCGGATTCCCATCCGGGTCTGTCCCGGTCAGGGTGGCGGCGACGGCGGTATTCCTGCCGGTGGAGATCGTGCGCGAAAGGGCGACCGGCGCATCATTCACCGCGGAGACGGTGATGCCGACGGTGGCAGCAGCGGAATTGCTGGTCCCGTCGTTAACCCGGAAAGTGAAGCTGTCTGCTCCGTTGAAATTGGCTTTCGGCGTGTAGGTGACATTCGGCGGGGAGCCGGAGAGCGTGCCGTTGGCCGGGCCGGCGACGATGGCAAAGGAAAGCGTGTTTCCCTCCACGTCCGTTCCCGCCAGTGCCACCGGTACGGGCGTGTCTTCCTGGGTCGATGCCGTCCGGGGTGTCGCCACCGGGGCGTCGTTCACCGGGGCGATGGTGATGGTGACCGTTGCTGGAGGAGATTCCAAAATCCCGTCGCTCACCTTGAAGGTGAAACTGTCGCCACCGTTCATGTTTGCCGCCGGAAGATAGCTCCGGCTCGCCCCGTTTCCCGTGAGGGTGCCCTTGGTGGGAGGGGTGACGATCGTGTAGGTCAGCGCGTTACCGTCCGGATCACTGCCGGAGAGCGAGATGGAGACGCTGGTATCCTCGTTGGTGGTGACCGACTTGGCCGTCGCTACCGGCGCGTCGTTCATGGGCGCGATGTTCACGCTGACCGCCGCCGCGGGAGAGTACAGGACACCGTCGAAGACACGGAAGGTGAAGGTGTCGCTGCCGCTCTGATTGCTCCCCGCCCGGTAGATGAGATTGGGCGGAGTGCCGACCAAGGTCCCTTTCGAGGGAGCCGTGACGATGGAGTACGTCAGCAGATCGCCTTCGGCATCGCTGCCTGAAAGCGTGACCGCCACTTCCGAGTCTTCGTCCAGCGCAACCGAGCCGGCAGAAGCGGCCGGAGCGGTATTGAGGACCCCCGGGACTGTGTAGGAAATCTCGGACGAGGGCAGGCTCGTTTGGCCGGAGGTATTCTTCGCGACCACCGCGAAGTAATAGGTAGTACCCGGATTGAGCCCGGCGACCGCGGCGCTCAGATTGGCACCGGCGTCGATGAGCACCGGACGATTGCCGCTGGAGGTGCCGTATTGCAGCTCATAGCGCTGGATATCGGTTTCGGGATTGGCGTCCCAGCCCAAGGTGACCGTGGCGGGAGTGCCGCCCCACGCTGCCCCGGCCACGGCAAACAGCGCGGCTAAGAGG
>CAMPGU010000238.1 GCA_946885645.1 uncultured Haloferula sp. | reverse complement strand
ATGCCACCGTCAGCCGCTTGAAGGAGCGCCGTTACTGTTCTGAGTAATGGAGCAAGTTCGGCCACGGCATTTGCCGACGGAGAGGGCACCCCCACGGGGGGATACCGGCAGCGGCGAGTAGCGTTATGCCGGTTCGGATTTTTGTACCAAATCCGACGGGTCACGTTCGATCCGGACAGCAACCCAATTGATCAGCAGGCCAGCCCCATCCTCGGCAAGCTGGCGTCCCAGTTCGCGAAGGTCGGTTGGCGGATCGCACCAGGCGATGAAGTTCGGGAGCAGCCGCTTCGATCCATGGTTCCAGTTCAGCTCCCTCAAGAGGGGATGAACGCTGCGGCAGGCCGCGTTCGCCCGCCACCGGAGGTCCGACGGGATGGCGGGGTGGTTGTCGATGCACCGATATTCGAGCAGCGCCAGAACCAGCATCGCGCGTTTGGCTTCGTCACCGGCCTTTTCAGCCCGGTCGAGCATCCGGAGCGTGTCGAGCGCCGGATTGCTCTCGGGAGTCCCGCCGTGGAGGTGTCCGAGGCGAACGTCTCCGCGAGCATCCGCCGCCAATAGTCGAGCCTCGATCTCTTCGGCGCGCTCGGCCGGCCACCAGGCGTGCACCTGCGGGCTGAAGCATTCGCGAAGCCGATAGTCGCGAAAGTTGATCGTCTGCGGCGCACGAAGCTCGCTAAGCCGTTCCACGAAGCTGGAGCGCAGCTTGAGCCAATCGGCGGCCTGAGCCGCCAGTCTCCTCTCTTCGTCCGCTCGGCGCTGTGCCTGATCCTTGTCAATTCCGCGCCACAAGCGTGAAGCCATGCGCTCGTCACCTCCTGTCGGCGAAATAGCGCGGCGGCTAGTCGCTTCAAGAACGAGGAAGGACGAGATCGGCACTCCCATTGTCCTCCTTGTGATAGCCGCTTAGGCTCACCCACAGGAACAGCCGGGGGACGATGGCGAGCCAGACCGAAGCATTCTCGCGGGTGAAGATCGACGCACTGCTCCGCGACGTGGGGTGGCGCGTGGAGGACGGCACGTCCGTCCGCTACGAATATGCGCTCTCCGACGGCACCCGCGCGGATTACGTGCTGTGCAACCGGCACGGCCATCCCATCGCCGTCCTGGAGGCGAAGCGCACCAGCCGGAGCCCGCGGGAGGGTGAGGAGCAAGCCCGGCGCTATGCCGAACTGCTGGGGGTCCCCTTTACCTTTCTGAGTAATGGCGAAGAGATGTGGGTGTGGGAGCCGGCCGCGGAGGCTCACCCGCGGAGGATCGCCACACTCCCGTCTCAGCTCGACCTGGAGCGGCTGCTGGCGCTGCGCGAGCAGCGGCGGGACCCGCTCTCCATTCCCATCGACGACCGGATCGCCGGCCGGGATTACCAGCGCGAGTGCATCGACACGCTCTGCCAGGAGATCAAACAGGGCCGGCGCAAGCTGCTCGTCGAAATGGCGACGGGCACCGGCAAGACCCGCATGGCCGCGGCGCTCATCAAGCGGCTCTTGGAGGCGGGGCTGGTGAGCCGGGTGCTGTTCCTGGTGGACCGGATCGCGCTAGCCAAGCAGGCAGAGGACGCCTTCGCGGAGCACCTGCCGGACTATCCGGCCTATGTCCTGCGGGCCGGCCGGCGTTTTCAGGACGAGAAGCGGATCACTGTTTCGACGCTCCAGACCTTCATCGGCGAATATCACAAGCTCCCGGCGTCGTACTTCCAGCTCGTGGTCGTCGATGAGTGCCACCGTTCGATTTATGGCAAGTGGTCAGGGAGCCTGCGCCACTTTGACGCGACGATGATCGGGCTCACCGCCACTCCCTTCGTCGGCAATCCGGACGACCTGCCCGACCCCGACGACGCCAGCTTCGTTCGCGACACGCTGCGCTTCTTCGAGGTCGCGCGGCCAACTTACCGCTACGGGATGAAACAGGCGATCCAGGAAGGTTGGCTCGTCCCTTACAAGATATACAAGGCGAAGACGGTGAAGACCGCAGCCGAAGGCGGCTTCGAGGTGCGCCGGGACGAGTTGGACTGGACCGCGATGGACGAGCCGACGCGCCAAGAGTTCGAGCGGCTGTTCGGCGCGGAACCGGTGATTACGGTCGATCCGAACGCGCTGGAGCGCAAGTTCACCATCCCGGAGCGCAACCGCGCCATCGTTCGGGAATATCGGCAGGTGGTTGAGAACGGCTTCACCGGCAGCGACGGCAAGCTCCGCAAGCCGCTCATCGGCAAGGCGATCGTCTTCGCTGTTACCAAGCGCCATGCCGAGACGCTGGCGGCGATGTTCGACCAGGAGTTCGCGGACCAGAAGCCGAGCCCGGAGGTCCGCTTCGCCGATTATGTCGTCTCCGGCATCGGACCGGACGATAGTGTGGACGCCTTCGCCAAGATCGACCGATTCAAGAAGGAGCGCTTCCCGCAGATACTCGTGTCGGTGAACATGCTCGACACCGGCTTCGACGCGCCGGAGGTGGTCCATCTGGTGATGGCCCGCTTCACCAAGTCCTCCATCCTCTATCAGCAGATGCGTGGGCGCGGCACCCGCCGGGCCGATCACATCCGGAAGACCAGCTTCACGATCTTCGATTTCGTCGGCGTCACCGATTTTCACGGCGACGATGACGACGATTATCCGGAGGGCGGCGCGGTCTATGGCAGCGGCACGAAGGTTCAGCAGCCCAGCGAGCCGAGGCGGCTGCTGCTACTCGACGTTCACGACCATATCGACCCGACGACGCGCGAATGGGTGACGCTGGACGAGGACGGCAATCCGATCCCGAACGATGCCCGCACGGTGCGAGCCGCCGAGCTGCTGCTGCGCTTCGAGGAGTGGCTGGAGGCGATGCCGTTCAACGCGGACCAGCTCCGGCTGCTGCGCCTCGTCCAGAGCCAGATCGAGGCCAACCCGGACATGGATCGGTTCGATCTCTACCGCTTCACGCAGCCGCCATTCTCGTTCAATGGAGGCGTCCAGCGGGCGCGGCAGGTGTTCGGCGGGGACGAGGACCTGAGCCTCATCCTGGACGAGATGAACGACGCCGTGTTCGGCGATCCCGAAGCGTCTTCGGGGGACCGGCCGGACGCCTTCGCTTGAAGCACGGGAGCTACTGAATGCCGATGACGCCGGAGCTACGGCGGCGCGTGGACCAGATCAGGGACTATCTCTACGGGGGCGGCTATCCCAACCCGGTCCAGAATGCCGAGCAGCTTGCTTTCCTGTTCTTCTTCTACCTGGTCGAGGGGCTGGACGCCGACAACCTGCTGCGCGCGCAGGCAACCGGGCGCGACTATGCGTCCATGTTCTCCGACGAGTGGGAGCTGAGAAACCCGCTGAACGCGCCTGAGGAAGGCCAGAAGAGGATCCCGGCGGAGCGGCTGCGCTGGTCCAAGTGGAGCATCATGGCCGGCGAGCCCCTGGTCCGCTTCGTTCGCGACGAGGTGTTCCCCTTCTATGCCGAGGTTGCCGAGCGATCCGCCATGAACTTCATGGACGGTGCGCGGCTTTCCATCGACGAGCCGACGGTGCTGACGCAGGTGGTGAGCCTGATCGACCAGCTCCGGCTGGAGGAGCAGGACGCGGACACCAAGGGCGACCTGTTCGAGCACGTCCTGAAGCAGATCAAGCAGGCCGGCGAACTGGGCCAATTCCGAACACCGCGCCACATCATCCGCGCCATCGTGGAGATGATAGACCCGCAGGTGGGGGAGACGATCTACGATCCCGCGGCCGGCACGGCGGGTTTCCTCGTCGCTGCCTACAACCACATCCGCCTTGCCAACTCCTCGCCCAGCGGCACCCAGGAGGTGGAGGTGGACGGCAAGGTGCAGCGCCGCGGCTGGGGTGACCGACTGTCGGACGCGCAGAACGCCCGGCTTCAGAACGGCACCTTCTACGGCAATGACGTGGACCCGGCGCAGGTGCGGCTCGCCACGATGAACCTGACGCTTCGCGGCCTGCCCAACGTCCGCATCCTCAGGCGCAACGCGCTGACGCAGACGCTGGACCGCGCCGGCAAGGCGGAGCTGGGGCTGCCGCTTGACGGGTTTGACGTGATCCTAGCCAACCCGCCATTCTCCGGCCGGCTGGACAAGGACCGGATCGTGGACGAGGTGAAGGTCGGCACCTCCACGGCCACCGAACTGCTGTTCCTCAAATATATGCTGGGGCAGCTTAAGGACGGCGGCCGATGCGGCGTGATCGTTCCCGAAGGCGTTCTGTTCGGCTCCACCGGGGCGCACCAGGAGCTGCGCCGGCAGCTCGTCGCGAACAACCGGGTGGAGGCGGTGCTGAGCCTGCCCGGCGGCGTCTTCCAGCCCTATAGCGGCGTCAAGACGAGCGTTCTGCTGTTCACCAGGGGCGGCTCCACGGAGCGCGTCCTGTTCCTCCACGCGGACGCCGACGGCTACAAGCTCGACGCCAATCACGACACGCCGGTGGCGGAGGATGATCTGCCGGGGCTGGTGGAGGCGTATTGGGAGCGGGAGGCGCACTGGAGCGAATGGGAGGCCCGCGACGAGGAGGCGGAGTGGACCGCCAAATGGTGGTGGGCGGACACGGCCACGATCCGCGGAAACGACTACAATCTCTCTGCCTCCCGCTACCGGCCGCAGACGCGGGCGCAGGTGGAGCATCGCGACCCGCTGGAGCTGCTGGACGAACTGAAAGCCATAGCAGCGGAAATGAGCGAGGAGATTGAGGAGTTGGCGGTGAAGCTGAGGGAGAGGGCGTGAACGTCTGCACGCTGGACGCAATTACTACGAAGCCCGCTCAAGTCTCACCTCGGGAAAAACCGGGCGTATCGTTCACATACGTCGATATTTCGAGCGTGAACAATCGGCGGAAGGTGGTGGAGGAACCTCAGCACCTTCTTGGAGCAGATGCACCGAGCCGTGCCCGAAAGCTACTTCGAGCCGGCGATGTTATCGTCTCCATGACGCGCCCGAACCTGAACGCTGTGGCTCTGATTGGTGAGGACCTGGACGGCTCAGTGGCTAGCACGGGCTTCGCAGTTTTGCGCCCTAGCGCTTCGATCTTGCCGGAGTTCCTTTTTCAACTCGTCCAAACGCCGCGGTTCGTCTCCGGCATGACGAAGCTGACAGCAGGGCAAATGTATCCGGCCGTCTCCGAGCGAGATGTACGAGGTTTCAACGTCAGCCTCCCTCCTCTCGACGAGCAGCGCCGCATCGTGGACCTGCTGGGCCGCGCGGCGGGGCTGAAGCGGCTGGCGGAGGAGGCGCAGACGAAGGCACGCGAACTGATCCCGGCGCTCTTCCTGGACATGTTCGGCGATCCCGCAACGAACCCGAAGGGGTGGCCGCTGGTGCCGCTCGGGGACACGTTTGATGCAGCCGATTACGGAACTAGCGTGAAGGCAAACGACAGCGCGGGCGTGCCAGTCCTCCGCATGGGGAATGTCTCTAGCTCGGGGGACCTACTGCTCGCCGACATGAAGTATGTCGAACTGCGGGCGGATCAGCTCGAACGGCAACGGCTTCGCCCCGGCGACATCCTTTTCAATCGGACCAACAGCAAGGAACTGGTCGGAAAGACCGGCCTGTGGGATGGTCGCTTTGAAGCGGTCGCAGCTTCATACTTTATTCGGGTGCGGGTCCGTTCCGAGGCGGCTGATCCGTTGTTCATCTGGGCGTACATGAACTCTGGACACATGAAGCGTCGGCTCTTCGAGACGGCTCGGGGCGCAATCGGTCAGGCGAACATCAACGGCCGTGAGCTTCGAGCATTTTCCCTCCCGCTGCCTCCGCTCGCGCTCCAGCGTCGCTTCGCCGAGCGGGTCCAGGAGACAGAGGGGGTGCAGCGATTAGCGACGCAAGCCGCAGCAGCAGCCGAGCACGCCACCGCCGCTCTGATGGCGCGTCTCTTCGCCGGCTAGCGCGCGCAAAAATGTTTCTTTCTCCAATGGTGCGGACTAATTACGGGTCTGAGTAAATAAGCCTGAGCGGACGCAGAGCCGCCCCGTTACCGCTCTGAGTAATGGCGGAAGGATCACCGCCGGTGCCGCCGTTGGTGATGAGCCTCACCAAACCATCTCTCCATCATCGGACGGGAACATCGAGGGAGGTCAGCACCCGCTGCTCGACCTCCGGCGAAGTCCAGCCGGCAATCACCGGCCATGCCCTCGCATCGCTCCACCGGCTGAGCTGCCCTTCGTAAGCGAGGCACATCGTTTGCCCCAGGACGAACTCGGCTGAACGAGGGACGATGAAGCTGTCATGGACGGGAAGACAGCAGACGCCGCGGTGCATGAGGTGATCCAGGATCGATGAGGCGATCTCGCTATCGATCCGCTGAAGCTCTACGCCGCGCCCCTGTCGAAGCCAGCCGCGGATGGCCCCGTGGGCCTCCTCGATCCGCTCCAGCAGCCGCCTGTAGCTGAGCCGCCGCGGGAGCGCCTCGCGTGTGCCGGGAGGCGCACGAAGCCGCACGTCGCCGGTCACATTGACGAGCTGATTGAAGGC
>CAMPGU010000237.1 GCA_946885645.1 uncultured Haloferula sp. | reverse complement strand
AATGCTAGTCGCTTACCCTGCCCCCAGTGTGGACCGCTTTGAGATTCATCCTCCCGGGGTCCACCGGCCCACACTGAGGACCAGCGCAACGGGACACTTCCCCATGGTGCAAGATTTCTCTTTCCGCACGGACGACACACACCCCCGGGGTGCGGGCACAGTGTGTCTGGCAGGTCTAGGAGCGCTGAGCACGGGGTGGCTTGTGAAAAAGTGAAATATCCGACGCTAAGGTTTTGCCGGTCGTCGTAGTGGCCTGTATTTGCCGGTTTTGATGTGGTTGGCGCGCGGCCAGGTGTAGTCGCCGGTGAGGTTGATGTGTTCCCAGCCCAGCGGTGAGAGGAAGCGCAGGAGGTCCGGGTCAATATCACCGCCGTTGCTGGTCAGGGTGGCGACGGTGCGGTCGAGGTAGACCGTGTTCCAGAGGACGATGGCTGCGGTGAGAAGGTTCAGCCCGCTGGCGCGGTAGCGCTGCTGCTCGAAGGAACGGTCGCGGATTTCGCCGAGCCGGTTGAAGAACACGGCCCGGGCCAGGGTGTTCCGGGCTTCGCCCTTGTTCAGGCCGGCGGTGACTTTCCGGCGCAGGCCGGGGTCCTGGAGCCAGTCCAGCAGGAAGAGGGTCCGTTCCATTCGTCCCAGTTCCCGCAGGGCCAGGGCGAGCCCGTTTTGGCGGGGGTAGGCGCCGAGTTTCCGCATCATCAGGGACGCGGTTACGGTGCCGGTTTTGATGGACGCGGCCAGGCGGAGGATCTCGTCCCAGTGCAGGACGATCGTCTTGGTGTTGATGCTCCCGCCGATCAGCGGAGCCAATGTCGACAGCCCGGAGTCGTTGGTGGGTGTGTAGAGGCGGGTGTCACCGATGTTGCGGATCCGTGGTGCGAACCGGTAGCCGAGCAGGTGCATGAGGGCGAAGAGATGGTCCGTGAATCCGGCGGTGTCGGTGTAGTGTTCCTGGATTTGCAGTTCAGACTCGTGATAGAGCAGCCCGTCCAGGACGTAGGTCGCGTCGCGGTCCCCGACGTTGATGAGTTTGCTGTGGAAGGGCGAGTACTGATCCGAGACGTGCGTGTAGATCAGCCGGCCGGGTTCGGCGCCGTACTTGGGGTTCACGTGCCCGGTGGACTCGGCTTTGCTGCCGGCCCGGAAGCGCTGCCCGTCAGACGAAGAGGTGGTCCCGTCTCCCCATTGTGCGGCAAAGGGGTGGCCGTGCTGGGTGTTCACCAATTCCGCCAGCGCGGCGCTGTAGGTTTCGTCCCGGATGTACGAGGCCTGGTGGCGGTCCAGCCGGGCGTAGCTGACGCCCGTGCAGGACTCGGCCATTTTGGTCAGCCCCAGGTTGATCCCGTCGGCGAGGATCGCGGTGAGCAGGAGCTGCTTGTCCTTGGAAGGCTGGCCGGATTTAAGGCTGGTGAAGTGGCGGGTGAATCCGGTCCAGCTATCGACTTCCATCAGCAGGTCGGTAATCCGGATCCGTGGAAACATGGCGCTTGCCTGGTCAATCAGTGGCTGCGCATGCGCGGGGACGATCGTCTCCAGCGGGGTGATTTTCACACCTTTCTCGGTGACCAGCACCCCGGGGAGTTCGTCGCGGGCGGCGAGGTCGTTGACTTCCTTCAGCCGCTTCTGAAGGAGGTCAAGCCTGCCCTCGAGGTACTGGGGGCTTCCGTCGTCCGTGATCAGAGGCAGCTTCCCGGAGTTCTTTATCCCGGTGTAGTCATCGCTGGCAAGAAGGTAGTCATCGAAGTCGCGGAACTGACGTGATCCGGTGACCCACATGTCCCCGGACCGCAGGGCATTCTTCAGTTCCGCGAGGGCACAGAACTCGTAGAAGCCCCGGTGGAAGCCGTCGTCGGTGAAGACCAGCGGCTCCCACCGGGGCCGGATGAACGAAGTGGGTGCATCCTCCGGGATCCTCCGGGCGCCGGTGGTGTTCAGGGCGCGGATGACGTTGATCGCGGCCAGCAGGTCCTGTGCCGCGGGGGCGGCGTGGAGGTCAAGGACGGCAAGAAACGCCGGCGTATAGCGGCGCAGCGTGGTGAAGTGTGCGCTGACGAGGGCCAGGTGATCTTCGAGGGCCGGCCGGGTCAGTTCCTTGGCCTGGGCGATGCTTTCGGCCAGGGATTCCCAGCCGATAGCTGTTTCAATCGCGGCGAAGGGATCTTCACCATTTTCCTTGGCCGCGAAGAGGGCATCACCGAGCCTGGAGTGAAGGCGCATCATGGAGGCGACGGTGGAGCGGGACGCCAGAGTGGACTGGTTTTGCTTGTTCTGCGCGGTCCGGATGAGCCGGCCAATGATCCTGTCGTGCAGATCGATGATTTCGTCGGTGACGGTTGCCATGCTTTCCACGGCCATGGCAAAGAGGGTCGCGTACCGGCGCGAGGGTTCAAACCTGGACAGATCGGCGGCGGTCATGGAGGTACCCTCACGGGCAAGCTTCAGCAGCCTGTTACGGTGAACCAGCCGGGCCGCTGCCCACGGAAGATCCAGGGCCCGCCAGGTGGTGAGCCGGTCGATGTGCTCGTTCATCGCACGTGCGTTGGGGCGCAGCGGTGCCTGCCGCAGCCAGCCGATTTCGGTCGATGAACTATCGGGGCGGCGGAGAAGCAACCCGTCCAGGTGTTTTTGGTGCTCTACCGAGAGGTGGCCGCCCAGGGTGGCGTAAATGTTCCGGTTCGCCCGCGTCAGGGCCTGTGCGCAGGCCCGTTCAATGACGCTGACGCCAGGCAGAGCGACCTTCCTTGCCCGCAGGAAGTCCCTGGCGCCTTCGACCAGGAGCAAACCCTTGTCTGTTTGCGCAGCCACTTCGCTCACGTGCTCCACGAGCTGGCGGAAGTTTGCAATTCCGAACGCTGACATGCCCAGGTACGCGCGGATCTCCCTTCCGTGCTCCTGCCGCGTTTCCTCACGTTCCCCGTAGCCTGTCCATGCATCGGGCGAAACGGCCAGATGGGAGGCCAGCCAGGAAACCAGTTCAGGCGCGACTTCGGTGTCTTCGGCCAGCGCGATTCCCGGGTATCGCAGCAGAGCCAGCTGGATGGCAAAGCCCAGCTTGTTCGCGTCTCCGCGACGTTGGCGGATCAACGACCTATCCGCCTCACTGAGCGTGTAGTGGGCTGCGATGTCCTGTGCTCCAGCGGGTATCGCCAGAACATGGCAACGCTCGGCAGCCGTGAGCAAAGAACGCAGAGCCACTTCAGAAGTCCTTATCTGCTACGCCGCCGTGCCCCGCGGACATCCCGTCGTTCTGCTGTGACATGCAAGGCCCGTCGTTCATGGTTTGGCGAGGTGCCGGTAGATGGTGGGCCGGGTGACGCCGAACTCCTGGGCGATGTGCTCAACCGTGTGGGCACGTTTGCCGTCGGGGCCTTTTTCTTCATACATTTCGCGGGCCAGCTTGACCTGTCGGGGGCCTAGTTTTGGTTTCTGCCCGCCGGTCCGCCCCCGCGCACGGGCAGCGGCCAGACCGTCACGGGTCCGTTCAGACATCAGGGCGTGTTCGAACTCGGCGATCGAGCCAAGTATCTGGAAGAACATCCGCCCCAGAGCGGTGGACGTGTCGATGCCCTGGTCAAGGACCACCAGGTCAACGCCACGCACCTGCAGCATGTTGGAGAGCTCGATGAGGTGTTCCAGCGATCGACCGAGCCGGTCGAGTTTGGTGACGACAAGCTGATCACCGGCCCGGTTGGCCGAGAGCAGCGCTTTGTCGAGTTCGGGCCTGCGGGCGAGTTTCCCGGATGCCGTGTCGAGGAAGATCTGCTCGCAGCCGGCCGCACGCAGGGCATCGTGTTGGGCTTCGGGGTGCTGATCGCGTGTTGAGACACGCCCATATCCGATTCGCATCCCCGGAACGTATCACCATCCGGGTTGGACGTTACGTAGGCGCGTACGCGGGAAGCGTTACAAAATTTGCCGCGTGGTTCCGCTACTCTGCGAAGAGGCCTGGGAGTGTCTTGCGAACGATCGATTTCGCGACATTCGCGACATCCCCCGGCATCAGCTGGCCGCCACGTCACCGGGCTCCGCCGCTGCCGGGTCCTGCGAAAATTCGCACCGCAAAAACCGGTCTTGTCGTCTTTGGGGCGGATCGGTGATGACAGATGGAATGCGCGTCACCAGGTCCGGCAGGTGCCGGGCGACGACGGCGATGCGCTGATACGGGGTGCCCGGCGCAGGGAAAACGTGCATGTCCGTCCGGAACCCGGGCCGGATCAGTCCCGCCCGCCAAGAGGGGAGGTCTCCAAATGCCTGGGCCAGGGCTTCACATTCAGCAGGCAATACATCCGTGCCGCGCCGAAGAATTCCCCGGTTTTCCGGGGCCCGGCGGCCGTGCCGCGTCACCCCCACCGTGGCCCCGGCGGAGGGAAGCGGCTGGCATCCCCGGTTTTGCACGTTTGTGCAGAACGCTTGAACATATTCCCGCCTTGTTCGAAGAATGAAAGGGAAGGCACCCCAGGGTGCGAAGAAAAAGCTGCGAGGGAGCAACTTTGAGCAAGCATGAATCCACCGGTGAGAACAGTCCGGCCTCTTCCCGCACGACTGTTGAGAGTCTGCGTGAACGGCCCCGGGCGAAGGTGCTGATCATCGGCGGGGGCATCAACGGGGTCGGCACTTTCCGGGACCTGGCGCTGCAGGGCGTGGATGTTGCCCTGGTGGAGCGCGGGGACTACTGCCAGGGTGCGAGCGGCGCCTCGTCCCATATGATCCACGGCGGGATCCGCTACCTTGAGAACGGCGAATTCCGCCTCGTCAAGGAATCGGTCACCGAACGCAACCGGCTTCTCAGGCTCGCCCCGCACTATGTGAAGCCGCTGAAAACCACCATTCCGATCTTCAGTACGTTCTCCGGCGTGCTGTCCGCCCCGCTGAGGTTCCTGACCCACAAACAGCACGGCACACCCAAGGAGCGGGGGGCCTTCCTGATCAAGATCGGGCTGAGCCTCTATGACTCGTTCTCCCGAGCCGGCGGCACCGTGCCCCGGCACGAGTTCAAGGGACGCACCAAGGCGCTGCAGGAACTTCCCCACCTCAATCCGGACGTGAAATACACGGCCACCTACTTCGACGCCTCCGTGCACAACCCCGAGCGGCTCACCCTGGATGTCCTCCAGGACGGACAGAAGGCGGCCAGCGGCAATGACACAGCCCGCGCCGCCAATTACGTCAGCGTCATCGGAATCGGCGACGAAGGGGTCCAGCTCCGTGACGAACTTACCGGGGAGACGTTCTCCTTCACGGCCGATGTGATCGTGAACACGACCGGGGCCTGGGTCGACCTGACCAATGAGGCGCTGGGTTCGCCCTCCCGGTTCATGGGAGGGACCAAGGGATCCCATATCGTGCTGGATCACCCTGCACTGTCCAACGCCTGCCAGGGCAGCGAAATCTTCTTTGAACACACGGACGGCCGGATCGTCCTGATTTACCCGATGGGGGACCGTGTCCTGGTCGGCACCACGGACATCCGCGCGGACATGGACGAGGATGCCGTCTGCACCGACGAGGAGGTCACATACTTCTTCGACCTGATCAAACACGTCTTTCCTGACATCACGATCACCCGCGAGAGCATCGTGTACAGCTTCGCCGGCGTCCGCCCGCTCCCGCGCGATGATGCCGAGCACCCCGGGTTCGTTTCCCGCGATTACCGCATTGAACGCGGCGACCGTGAAATCACCGGCACCAGCGTTCCCGTGCTGAGTCTTGTCGGCGGCAAATGGACCACCTTCCGGGCCCTGTCCGAGCATATGACCAACGATGTCCTGGCGATCCTGGGTCACAAACGGAAGATCTCCACCGCCAAGCTTCCCATCGGCGGCGGAGCTGACTTCCCGCCCACCGAGACCGACATCCAGGCCTGGATCACACGGCACGTGTCCGATGATCTGACCCGCTACGGCACCCGTGCAACCGAGGTCATCACGTACCTCACCGCCGGCGAGGACCGCATCCTGCACTCGACCCGAGAGCTGAGCCTGCGCGAAATCGAGTTCATGGCACAGCACGAGCAGATCGGACACCTGATCGATGTCCTCATCCGGCGCACATCCCTGGCCTTCCGCGGCCTGGTCACCGCCGAACTCCTCACCGAGCTGGCCCAGGCCCTGGCAGAACCGCTGGGCTGGGATACGGCAAGGGTCACGCAGGAAATCACGCACGCACAAGACGTGCTGCAGCGTTTCCACGGAGTTCCGGTACAAAACCCGATCTTCTGACGCACAGCCAAGACTACGCAAAAATCCGGAGCGCAGCTTGCGGATCTTCATCAGCACGACCGGCCCCTAACAGCGGGCCGGCGGGGCAGAACGACGCCTGTCGCAGGCCCCCGATGGCCGGTCATCACCCGAGACCGGCCCACAACAGAACATATTAGGCGGAGTCAAAGATGTCTCTTGGAATTATCTTCCTGTCCGAAATATTCGGTACAGGGATGCTGACGTTGCTCGGCTGCGGTGTGGTCGCCAATGTGGCGTTAAAG
>CAMPGU010000236.1 GCA_946885645.1 uncultured Haloferula sp. | reverse complement strand
CGGCCCGCCGGTGGACGACGAGCGGCTCTTTTCGGTGGTGGATGTTCTGGATGCGCTTACCCGGGCGCAAATCAACAATGTCACTTTCCAGGCAGGAGCGCCGGAGTGAATTCCGGCTCTTCCTTGCTCATCTCTCTCAAAAAAACGGCTGCAACCGCGTTCCGAACGTGAACAGCCGGTGAATCCGGTCTTCGGGAAACTCCAAAAACCCCTTCCCCTGTCATGAACGACGACGAATCGTTTGAGTATTACGAAACCGCCGAAGGCGAGCATCACCCGCAGGTGATCTTCGAGAAGAAGAAGCTCAG
This sequence comes from uncultured Haloferula sp., assembly GCA_946885645.1. Next base: position 6,202 of record CAMPGU010000236.1, on the reverse strand, counting down.
CCTGTGGCAGCGCATCGGCGGCGGTGCATTATCCATCGCGATCCTTTTCCACGTGGCCCTGCTGGTGTTCGGCGCGTTCTGGGTGTTCCAATACATTCAGGAGCCCGAGAAGAAAGTGGACTTCATGCCCTCCGGCGGCGGCGGTGGCGGCGGCGGCGAGCGGGGGATGCAGTACGAGGTGCAGCAGAAGAAGCGCGCCCAGATCACCCCTTCCACGAACGTGAAGCGGGTCTTCGCGGAGGGTGCCAGTTCGAATTTCGCGATTCCCGATCCGGGCGACAATTTCGGCGAGATGTCCTCCCTCAGTTCCCTGACGGGCGGCGGCATGTCCGGTGGTCTCGGCGGTGCCGGCTCCGGGTCCGGCTTTGGCAAGGGTAGCGGCGGTGGCCGGGGCGATGGCAGCGGCTTCGGCTTCGGCGGTGCCGGGACCGGCAAGCTCTTCGGCCTGATTCCCGAAACCATGCGGAAGCGCTGCTCGAAGGAAGATCGCCTGCTGCGCCTTTCCGAGAACGGGGGAACCCCTCAGTGCGAGGAAGCTGTCGTAAAGGCGCTCCAGTGGCTGAAATCCAAGCAGAACTCGGACGGTTCCTGGGGCGGCAACAACCGCGCCGCCATGACCGGCCTCGCCCTGCTGGCGTATTTCGGACACTGCGAAACCCCGGTTTCCGAAGAATACGGCGAGTCCTGCATGAAGGGCATCGTTTATCTGGTGAACCTGGGAGTGAAAAGCGAGGGCAAGATGGCCGAAAACATCGGCGACAAGCATTGGCCCTACGAGCACGGCATCGCTACCTACGCGCTCGGAGAAGCCGCTACCTTCTGCAAGGATCTTAAGATCGAGGTCCCCAATCTCGCCCAAGTGACCCAGCAGGCAGGCCAGTACATCATCGACAATCAGCACAAGAGCGGCGGTTGGGACTACTCCTACGATACCGAAGGCGACCGCGGCGGGGACGTCTCCATCGCCGGATGGCAGATTCAGGCACTGAAGGCCTGCTCGCACGCGGGAATCAAATTCCGCGGGATGAGCGGGACGATCAACCGGGGCCTCGAATATCTCGTGAAGTGCCAGGATGATTCCGGCGGCTTCGGCTATACGGGCAAAGGCCCGTCCGGCAATCTCGACTACCATACGCTGACAGGAGTCGGCATGCTGTGCCACCAGATGTGGGGCAAGGGCGGGCGCTCGCAGGTCAGCAAGGCTGCGGATTACGTCCTGGAGAAGACGAAATTCGAGTACAACGGCCGCTTCTGCGATCTCTACGGCCATTACTACGAATCCCAAGCGATGATGCAGCGGGGCGGTGAGGAATGGAACAAGTACAACAAGCTTTTCCGCGACGAACTCCTGACCAATCAGGAGCAAGACGGTTCTTGGAAGACCCCCGGCGGAGGCAAGCCGATCCGGGCCACCGCGGCACGCTTTGCCGACAATAACGAGGACGGCAGGCTCTACCGCACCGCCCTCTGCACGCTGATGCTCGAAGTTTACTACCGCTTCCTGAGCACGGACGGCGGCGGGGCCACGAAGAAGCGCGGGATCTGAGCGCGCCGCACCGGTTTATCATCCCCTTCTGAAGCCCCGGCCGGAAACGGCCGGGGCTTTCGTTTGAGGTCCCATCGCGACTTCCGGCCGGGGGAGGAATATTCGGATCAGTTTCCCCCAAGAAGAATGAGCTCTGTGCGTTTCTTGTCCAAGAGCCGCGCCTGATGAATTACGAAGAAGAAGAACTCCCCTACGCTGAAGAACCGGCGATCATTTACGAGAAACAGAAACAGTCCTTCTGGCGGAAGCTGGGCGGCGGATCGCTTTCCATCTCCATCATCCTGCACGCCATCCTGCTGGGGATCGGCGTGGTCTGGGTTCTCCAGATCATCCCCGCGGAGCCGGAAAAGACCGTGGACTTCATGCCGTCCAGCGGTGGTGGCGGCAGCCCGGATTCCCGGGACCAGACCACGCAAAAGAAACGGGCGAACATGATGCGCCAGAATATGCCGCGGGTGGTGGCCCAGGATGTTTCCAGCGAGTTCAGCTTGCCCGAACCGGAGGCCATGACCGAAATGGCCTCGATGGGTGAAATCGGCGCCGGAGGGATGGCCGGAGGACTCGGAGGAAACGGCAGCGGTGGCGGGAAGGGCAACGGCACGGGAAAAGGCTTCGGCGACGGCGCGGGGATGGGCCTGGCTCCGGGCGGCACGGGTCTCGCCAATCCTTTCGGGATGATCGATCCGAACGCGGCCGCCTTGGAGGGCACCTTCTACGACCTCAAGCAGACCCGGAAGAAAAAGCCCTCCGACGTGACCAACGAGAGCATCCGCGACATCATCCACGAATTCACGAACCGCGGGTGGAAGGAGAGCATTCTGGACGATTACTACCAGGCATCGCAGAAGCTCTACCAGACGAAGATCTACATCCCCATCATGTCGGCCGAAGGCGCTCCGGCCGCTTTCAACTGCGAAAAGGAAGTCCAGCCCAGCCGCTGGATCGTGGTCTATCGCGGGATGGTCACCCCGCCGCGGAGCGGGAAATTCCGCTTCGTGGGAGGAGGCGACGACGTGCTGGTCGTCCGCTTCAACGGCAAGCACGTCTTCGACCACGGTTTCACCTCGGGTACCTCCGGCGTGTATCTTGCCGGCAAGGGCATCCGGGTGCTGAAGGAGGAGGAAGAGGACGCGGGCATGCTCGAGAAACTGGAGGAAGATTACCCGATGAAGCTTCCGGTGCAGTTCCACCAGTACGACACCACGCGCAACTGGAATGGCACGATCGGCGGCCTGGCGGTGGGGAAGGAATTCGAGGTCGAAGCGGGTAAGAATTACCCGATCGAAATCCTGATCAGCGAGATCCCCGGGGGCCTCTTCTGCGCCTCCCTGCTCATCGAGGAGATCGGGGAAAAATATCAAGCGAGCACGAACGGGTCGCCGGTTTTCCCGCTCTTCCGTCTGGACGCCAGCCTGCCGGAACCGACCAAAGCCGATAACGCGCCACCCTACGATCCGAAGGGACCGGTCTGGAAACGGGTCCAAGGCCGCGGAAAGCTGGATTTCTGAGAAACGCGAAGAACGTCCCTTCGTCACGCGGGGAATTGGTTTATCTGCGCCTTGACGGAAGGCAGGCCAATTGCTTCCCTCCCTGCGTTCGCGCCGGAAGGCTCGGGCACGGATTCACGCCGCTGTAGCTCAGGGGTAGAGCAGCTCATTCGTAATGAGCAGGTCGTCGGTTCAAATCCGACCAGCGGCTCCACCGCCCCCATCCAAATCGGCTATTTCCGTTTGGGGGTGCCGGTTGTACCGGAAAAATCTCTCAGAACGTGCCGCCCATTTCCTCCCGATCCGCGGCTGCGGCCGAAGCGGGGGGTGCCACGGGTTCCGGCACGCTGTTGAATACCGGCGGCAGGGACGCGAGATAGGCGTAGATCGATTTCAGATCTTCGTCCGTCGCCCCTGACAGCACTTCCCACGGCATGGGCGGCAGGATCGGCCGACCGTGGCCGCGGCGCTTTCCGGTTCGCATCGCCTTGATGAAGCTATCTTCCGACCACAAGCCGGTGGCGGGGTCGGGCGTAAGATTGGCGGCATAGCTGATGCCCCACGGACCCGCCCACGCCGTCGTCCCTGCGACCGCCTGTCCTCCGGGGCGGGAAGCCGGTGCGGACGGCAGGGCTTCCACCTCCGACGGATGCCCGGCGAAGAGGCGGCTCTCGTCGTCCACCAAGCCCTGTGCGGTCATGATCTTCGGCGTGTGACAATCCCCGCAGGCACCGGCCCGGACAAGATGAGCGCCGCGCGCGAGCCTTTCCTCGTGCGAGGCCCCGTGCCGCTGAAAACGGGCAGGGCCCGGTTTCACCCACAGGAGGACCCATGTTCCGGCCAACAGGGAACAGGCGGCGAACTTGAGAAGTGACTTCATGGCTTTTCGGGGAAGGAAAGCAGGGCCTCGGGAGCCGCGCCGTTTGAATCAAACCACGAAACCGGACCGCCGTATATGGAACCAAGGGGGTAAAGAACCTGGGAGAATCTCCTATCCCCTCCTCTCGGGCACGCCGTGAAGACGCGGCCGCGGACGACTTCCCGCCCCGTCGCCTGACAATTCGCTTGCACGGCCCGGGATTTATCGTAACGAATAATATCGTCATGAGCAACGTCGTCACGACCTCGCGCGCCCTCGCCGATGAAACCCGCTGGAGAATCGTCCGGCTGGTCATGGACGAGGCGCTGTGTGTCTGCGAACTCGCCGACATCCTCGGAATGCCCCAGTCTTCCGTGTCCAGCCACGTGCAGATCATCCGGAAGGCAGGGCTGCTCGAGAGCGAGAAATGCGAGAAGTGGACCTACTTCCGCATCGCGAGGGACCGGCTGCCGCTCATCCGGGGCATCGCGAAATTCTTCGCCGCGGATACCTCCTCATTTTTCCCGGAAGATGCGCGGCACGCCGCCGGCCGTCTCCGGCAACGGGAGAGCTCCTGCTGCCCCGGCCCGAAGAAACTCGCCTCACGGCGCAAACCATCCGCCACCCGATGAAATTAACCGAACTGAAATCCCTGCTCTCCGAGCACTCGGGCCGCCATTTCCGCATCCAGCTCCCCGATGGCTCGCCGGTCCCCCTCTCCTTCCACGTCACCGAGGTGGGACGCGTCCACAAGACCTTCCTCGATTGCGGAGGCACCCTGCGGGAGTCCTTGTCCTGCCAGCTTCAGGTTTGGGTGGGCGAAGACTACGACCACCGCATCGAGACGCGGAAGATGGCGGCGATCCTCGACAAGGCCAAAGCCTACCTTCCGGATGAGAGCATTCCCGTGGAGGTGGAATACGAGGACCGGGTGATTTCCCAATACACCATCGACAGCCACGAGGTGACGGAGGAAGCGGTGATCCTGCGGCTGGCCCACAAGCATACTGAATGCCTCGCGCCGGAACTCTGCGGCCTGCCGGCCATTACGCGTTTGCCGGCCGTAGGCGGCAAGGCACCCTGTTGCGGTCCTTCGGGTTGTTGCTGATCCATGAAACGCCTCCTCGCCGAATTCCTTGGCACCTTCTTTCTCGTGTTCGCGGGAACGGGAGCCATCGTGATCAATCAGGCCACCGGCGGGGTGATCGGCCACATGGGCATCGCTCTGACCTTCGGCATGGTGGTTCTCGCGATGATCCACACTTTCGGGGACATCAGCGGTGCCCACCTGAATCCCGCGGTTACCCTCGGTTTTGCCACCGCCCGCCGGTTCCCTTGGAAGGACGTTCCCGCGTATATCGGGGCACAGTTGGCAGGCGCCTTCGCGGCTAGCGGGCTGCTGAAGCTGCTTTTTCCCGGACCGGGTACCCTCGGTGCCACCCTCCCGGCAGGTAGCGCATCACAGAGCTTCATCCTGGAGGTGGTGCTCACCGCCGTGCTGATGCTTGTGATCCTGAGCGTCTCCACGGGTGCGAAGGAGAAAGGAATCACCGCAGGAATCGCCATCGGCGCGGTGGTGGGGCTGGAGGCGATGTTTGCCGGCCCGATCAGCGGTGCCTCGATGAATCCTGCCCGCTCGCTTGCTCCGGCGCTCGTCAGCGGGCATGTCGAACATCTCTGGCTTTACCCTGCCGCCACGATTCTCGGAGCTCTTCTCGCCGTGCCGCTCTGCATCGGCGTGCGGGGGCCCGGCTGTTGCGGCGGCAAATGCACACGCTCATGAAACCGACCGTCCTTATCCTCTGTACCGGGAACTCCTGCCGCAGCCACATGGCGGAGGGCATCCTGCGTGCCGCCGCCGGAGACCTGCTCGACGTCCAGAGCGCCGGCTCGAAACCCGCCGGTTACGTCCACCCCCTGGCGATCCGGGCGCTCGCGGAGATCGGCATCGACCTTTCCGGCCATCGTTCCAAGCACATGGACGAGTTCCTTTCCCGGGAAGTCCAAACCGTCATCACCGTCTGCGGAAATGCCGACCAAGCTTGCCCGATGTTTCCCGGCCAGATGAACCGGCACCACTGGGGCTTCGACGACCCCGCCCATGCCACCGGAACAGAGGAAGAGCAGATGGCCGTCTTCCGCCGCGTGCGCGATGAGATTCGCCGGGTTTTCGAGGCCTATGCCGCGGGCAGGAGGGATGCGAGGTAGGGCGCGATTTTTCGGATTGCGTCCGGCAGCTCCCGCCCGCGACAACCACGCAAGTGCGCATCCTCATCTACGCCATGGGCAGTGCGGGGGACGTCCATCCCT
>CAMPGU010000235.1 GCA_946885645.1 uncultured Haloferula sp. | reverse complement strand
CGCCCGACCAACAAGCCTGCTCCGCCGGTGCCGACCCACACATTTCCCTGCGGATCGCCGTACAAGGCCCGGATGCCGCTGCCATCGAGGTTTTCCGGCGGGACTTGGCGGGTGAACCGGCCGTTCTTGCCGCGGAAGAGATCGCCTTGTTCGGTGCCCACCCAGACGTTGCCGGCGGCGTCTTCGCAGATCGCCTGGGCCTGGATACCGGTGTATCCGGAGGAGGCATCGTAGAGGGTGATCTTTCCCTGCCTGATGCTCGCCAGCACCGAGTTCTCCCCGCCGGCCCAGACGGTGCCGTCGCGGGTGGCATGGACGACGTGGAATTTCCCGAGGGCGGGGACGTCGATCCGTTCCGGAGGCTCGCTCAGGTCAGGGCTGATCCTCAGGAGCTGGTTGTTCGTTCCCACCCAGAGACGCTGCTCCTGATCGGGATAGATGGGTACGGCCTTCGAGGGCCAGCCCGGTAGATCAGGAGGCGGCTGGAGCCTGCCTCCGGCTACCATCCGGAGGCCCACGCCGCTATTCGCGAACCAGATCTTTCCCGGCGGGCATTCACAGACGCCGCCCTCGATGTCCGGCGTCCATCCCGACTCTTCGCCCAAGAGACGAAAGCGGGCGTGCTGGATGAGATTCAATCCGCCGCCCGCAGTTCCCGCCCAAATGTTACCTTCCCTGTCCTGATGCAGAGCCGAGATGCGGGGGTGGGAAGTTTCCACGGGCTGGAATTCCGTGCCGGTGCAGCGGAATAGCCCGTGGGCTTTCGAGCCCACCCATACGGCTCCCTCGCGATCTTCCAGCAGCGCGATCGGCGGCGCGGCGGACCATGGAGTGGCCCCCGCGACCAGGGCGGGCGCGCCGCCATCCCATTTCCACATGCCATTGGAAGAAGCGACCCAGAGGCCTCCCGCAGCCGATGAAGCAATCGCCACCGCGGCCGCTTCGATTTCTGGCACCTGATGAAACTCCTTCCCGTCGAAACGTTCCAAGCCATGGCCCCTGGCGACATAGATGGCGCCGTCCTTCCCCCGGGCGAAGGACCCGAAGGCGGTTTTATTGGTGGCGGACGGAGCCGGGAAATGCATCGCTTTTCCGCGATCCCAACGCCACAGATCGCGGTCGTGCTTGAGCACCCAGAAGACGTCGGGCGCCTCGGCGAACAGCGCATTGATCCGCTTCGACGCACCGAGGGAGCTGCTCAGCGGGTGCAGCGAAAACCCTTCGGCAGTGAGCCTCACCAGACCGGAGGTGTCGCAGGCGACCAGCAAGGTGCCGTGATTTTCCTCGATGACCTCGACCACGCGCGATGTGCGGGGATTGACGAGGAGCGGCGAGCGGCTTTGCACGAAGTCGATCCCGTCGAAGCGGGCCAGTCCTCCCTGGGTGGCCACCCATAGAAAACCATCGCGCGCCTGGTAGATACCATTCACGCCGTTGTGGGGAATGCCTTGGTCTGTCTCCCAGGCGCGCGTCGCGAACCTGACCTCCCCGGGATCCTCCGCGCGGGCAGGTGCCGCCAGCACGGCCCATAAAGCCAGCATCGGAACGGCAAACCGCCGGAAAGCGCGCATCATTCGGAGCCTAGGGAGTAGGGGAGCAGGTTTACATCAATTTCAGCGACAGCCCCGGGAAACGGGTGGCCTGCTGCCGCTTCCTCCCGAGCCCGGCAGCCCTCCAAGGAACGATGCCGGCGCAGGATCACTCTGCCGGAAAAATCCGCACCAATACGACCCCGTGCGGCGCGATGGATGCCTCGTAGCCCTCCGGGAAGTTGCCGACGTCCTTTTGCCGCCATAAATCGCGCACCGTCATGGTTCCGTTGATCCCGAGATCCTTCCAGCTCACCGCGATCTTCTCTTCCGTATCGCCCAGGTTGAAGAGGCCGACGGCCTGCGACCCGTCCTCCAGCAGCTTGGCGAAGATGAGCCGCTTGTCCTTGCCTGCGACTTTCGTGGCCTGCTTGCAGAGAATGTCCTGGTTCACGTCGAGCACCTCGTCGTTGGTCAGCAGACTCAGCGTGAAGTCGTCCATCTTCTCCAGATCGCAGCCTAGCAGGAGGGGCGAGGAAAGCAGGCACCAGATGCTCAAGTGGGTGTACTGCTCGTCGGGCGTCAGCCGGGTCGGGTGGGGCTTCCCCCAGCCGACATGGCCGACGACCAGCATGTCGGGGTCGTTGAAATGGCCGGGCTTCGCATAGGGCGCCCATTTGTCCTGGGTGAAACCCTTTTTCGACATGCTGTCCCAGGTGTCCTTGATGTCTCCGGTGGTGCGCCAGCAGTTGGCGATCTTGCTCAGCTCGCCGATGCTCTTGAAGGGAGTGCTGTTCGAGAGGCTCAAGACGACATCGCGCCCGCTGTCGCGCAGCGCTTTCGCCATTTCCGCGGTTTCTGGAACCTCAATCGGATTCCAGTCGTATTTCAAATAGTCGATTCCCCATTCCGCCCACTGCTTGGCATCGTGGGTGGCGAAGGAGTATCTGCCGATAGCCCACGGAAGGATCTTCTTGTTCACCGTTTTCGGCCCGTTGCCGGGCGGGGTCCAATCGCCCTTCTCATTCTCGGAAGAGCCTCCGATGCGCCGCGCGTAGGTGGTCACCCACGGGCTCGAGTAAATCCCGACCTTCAAGCCCATGCCGTGGATCTCGTCGCAGAGGCCCTTCATGTCGGGAAAGCGCTTCGGATCCGGCTGGATGGCATTGTGCGGCCCGCCACGCCGGCCTTGCCACGCGTCGTCGATGTTCACGTAGGTCCAGCCGTGCCGGTCGAGCCCGTGACGGACGATCGCCTTCGCCGCGGCGAGCGTCTTCGCTTGATCGATTCTGCCGCCCCAGCAATTCCAGCTATTCCAGCCCATCGGCGGGGTGAGCGCGATCTCATCCCCCACGACAATGCGGAAGGGCTTCCGGGCGTCCCCGTGTTCGTTCTTCGCGCCGAGCGTCACCTGATGAGTGCCCGCCCGCTTGAGGACGCCGGTGATGCGACCCGTCGCCCGATCGAGCGTCAGGCCCGCAGGCAGGCCCTCGGCGGAAAATGTCATCGGTCTCTCTCCCGTGGCCGGAACCGCGTAAAGGAAGGGCGATCCCGGCCGCACGCCGAAGATCTTGGGCCCATTGATCCGGGGCGCGGGTGCGGGCTTCGGAGTGAGGATTTCCGAGGCGGTGGCCGGGTCGGCGAAAAGGGGAGCGGCGGGCAGGAAAACGAGAGCCAGCGGTAGGGCGAGGGTCCGGATGGGTTTCATGGCGGTCTCCCATGCTAGGCTCCCGCCCGTCATCCCGCCACCTACCAGCATGAGTAGCAAGAAGTCCCGCTGCGGAGCCGGTGCCACCGCGCTCAGGCACCCGAGACATGCATGGCCCAGGGAGCGCTGCGCCAGCCATCGTTGCGAATCGTCAGATCCACGATGAAGCTCGCGACTTCCGTGCCGCTATAGTCGCGGTGATTCCGCTCCCAGCCCCGCCGCGCCATCGCGATTCTCTCCGCCGACTGCGCGGCGTGGAGGCGCACCTTGTCCGCGAGATCCTCCGCCCCCTCGTAATACACGATCTCGTCCTCGGCGTAGAGCCCTTCGAGACCCGCACCGCGCGGGGTGAGGGTGAGGATCCCGTTCCCCATCAGCTCGGCGATCCGGGAGGAGGAGTAGAGCGGCACGTCCGTCCGCCGCGAGAGGTTCAGCGCCATTTTCGAGCGCCGGATCACCTGCTCCTTTTCCCAACCGAAGATGCCCGGTTGATCCAGGCATCCGTAGAAGCCCAGGCGCAGGTCGGGCAGCTTCGACCGCAAGTCTAACAAAAAGGCCCGGCGTCCCGGCTCGCCCTTGTCCCTGCCGAAGAAGAGCAGGTCGTGCATCAGCTCGTTTTCCGGCGTTTCGAAGGCCCGGTGGCACTCGATCCCAGCATCCACCGCGCTGGGAATGAAGGCCGCGGGACAGTCCGTCGTGGCGAGCGCTTCGAGCAGGGGCCCGCCGGTGGAGCAAAACAGCGCGTCCAATACCTCCAGCCGCTCCCGCAAGTGCCGCGTCTCCTCCTCGTCCCAAAGCGGGTCCACATACCAGAGGCCGATGCGGATCTGCGGAAGGATCCGCCGGATTTCGCGCAGGGTCTCCGCGGTGATGTACTGCGCATGCCCCAGGATCAACAGATCCGGATGCACGTTCCGGCAGGTCTCGACGAGGGCCTTGTTGGCGCGGCCTTTCCCGAAGGTCTTGCTCTTCGTCGGCGAGAGCATCCGGGCGCGGTCGTTGATCGAAAACGGGTAAACGAAGTGCCCTAGCCTCACCAGGCCGTGGTGGATTTTCTGGTCCTGGTTCCACAGGTGCGCCCCATCCTTGTCGAGCTGGAGATTGGCGGCGTGGACGATGCGCATGGGCGGGAGATTCAAGGGAGAAGTCAAAAGTGGAAAGCGGAGAATTCCGTGGCTTCACTTCGCACTTTTCACTTCCGGCTTCTCACGGAACTCTCCCCCCGTGATCCGCGTCTGTCACGTCCTCGCCAGTGTGGGTGAAAAGGGGGGACTCGAGAAAAACGTCGTCGAACTCGCCAACCGGCAGGCTGCTCTCGGCCATGCGGTCAGTGCCGTGGCGGATGAATCGATGCGGCCTCATTTCGCGGCACCGGTGGAATTCATCGCCCACCCGATGGGCGGAGGTCGGCTGAATCCGCTCAACCTGCTTTCCCTCCGCGGGAAGATCCTTTCGGCCAGGCCCCAGATCGTCCACGCTCATGCGAACAAGGCGGGGGCGATGGTGCGCTCGCTTCGCTCTTTCCTGCCCGGGATCAAGCGCGTGGCCACCGTCCAGAATATCAAGCGCAGCGCCCGTTCCTTCCGGAATTACGATGCGGTTATCACTGCCTCCGCACAGGTGAGGGATTCGCTCGGCGGCATTCCTGCGACCGTCATCTGGAATTCCATCGCCCCGCCGCCGCCCGGGACCCGGGAGGCCGCTCTCGCTACCGATCCGCCCTTCCTAGGCGGGGGAGAGCCGGTGTTCTGCACGGTTGGCAGGCTGGTCCCGGCGAAGGGGATGGATTTGCTCCTGGAGGCGATGGCAGAGGTCCCCGGCTTCAAGCTCTGGCTGGTGGGAGAGGGGCTCCAGCGCCCCAAATTGGAGGAAATCCTGGATCGCCACGGGCTGCGGGAGCGCGTCTGGATGGCGGGCCATCGCGACGATGCGGTGGGCCTGATGGGGTGCGCGGATCTTTTCGTCGTGGCTTCCCGGAATGAAGGAGGCCCCTACACGCTGGCGGAGGCGCTTCACATGCGCGTGCCGAGCATTTCGACAAAAGTCGGGTTCGCCCCCGAGTTCCTGCCGCCCGAGGCTCTCATGGAGACGCATTCGGTCCCGGAACTGGTCCGGGGGCTCAGGTTCGCTCTCGCCGATTTGGGAGGCTTGAAGCAGCGCCTGGCATCCTCCTTCGAGCTGGTGGGGCGCGAGGTCACGCTCGCGGCAATGGCGGCGAAGGTGTTGGGGGTATACGAAGAGGTCCTGACCCGGTAGGGGTTCCCGGCGGGCCCTCAGGACGCCGATGCCTGCTTTTCCGCACGCTGAAAACGCAGCACGCCATTGAGCAAATGCACCAGTTCCTGCGGCTCCACGTCGGCGACTTTCGGAAGCAGGCCGTGGCAGCCGAGCGGCTCGAAGATCTTCAGGGTCTCATCGGGCATCGCCTGCCGCTGCGGTTCGCTCACGAGATATCCGATCCAGCAGCGGTCCGGAGTGTCGGAGGGATCCCGCCTCAGGTCCACCAGCACGAAGCCGTGGAGATTGCGCCAGTCGAGCTTTTGCTTCCAGAAGGGCGAGCGGATCAAAATTCCATCGGCATCCAAGGTCACGCGCGAGCTGCCGGGAAATTGATGGATGGCAAAGACCAAGGCGGCGCAGGTGGCCAGATAGGCAATCCAGCGGCCCCAGGAGGCGTCGAACTGGCCGGCGAGCACCATCAGGCCCACGAGGCCCAAGGAGAACATCAGGCCGAGGCGCGAGCGGCGCGTCAGCATGTGGAAATGGAGGACGGGAGTCATGCGGGAATCGCCGCAAGATCGTCCGGATACGCCAGCGCGCAACTTTTCCCGGAGGGTCAGGCTTCCCAGGATTCTTCCCGTTGCCGTGCTTTCGACAGCGCTTGATTCAACAGGCGGACCAGCTCGGACGGCGGTATCTTGTCCACCGGCGGCAGCGAGCCGTGGCAGCCGTAGAATTCGTGGAATTTCCTGTAGAGCCGGGGCGTCACCTTGAGCTGCTCGTCGTTAACCACGTAGCCGATCGAGTAACGTGCCCACGCCGGGGTGAGGCCGATTCCGGTGTCGTCGAAATCCACCAGGACGAAACGCTGGACGTTTTCCCACCTCAAGTGCTGCCGCCAGAGCAGGGTGCGGAGAGCGATGCCTTCCTCGGCCACGGAGAGCCGTGAAAAACCGGGTGCCAGCGAGATGCCGGAAACAAGCGCCACGCAAAGCGAGAGGTAGATGAGGCCGCGGCCGAGTGGGAGGCCGCGGGCAATGCACGAGGCGCCGAT
>CAMPGU010000234.1 GCA_946885645.1 uncultured Haloferula sp. | reverse complement strand
GTTGCCGGTATTGGACGCATCCTGCACGTCGCCGCTCTGAGCCGCGGCGAAATCCGGGATCGTGCCGCGGCGAATCACCACCGCGGATTCGCCCGCGGTCTGTGCGAGGGTAAATTCCCAGCTCGGGGTATTCTCCGGAATCGTAAGCTTGTAGTAGGCCGCCTCGCGCGCCGGAAGACCGTTGATCGCCACGTTGCTGCCCGCTGCGAGGCCCATGCTACCGATCGGGATGTCCAGGCCATTCCCGATGCCTCGGCTCTCCAGCGTCACCGTGGCAGGCTGGTTGTTCGTGCCGGTCACCGGATCGGAGCCATCGTTGTAGATGCCGATGTAATAGGTCCCCGGCACCAGCGGGCGTCCCGCAGCCGCGAGGATGCGGTCATTCATCTCGCGCCGGGCGGAGCCGGTCACATCGTAGGGACGGCCGGTCCAGTCGTTGCCGCCCGCCCATTGGTAGCCGGTGGGCCAGGCGGGATCCGAAGCCGGTGCCCAGCCGGTGCTGCCGCCGTTGTTGCTCCCGGTGTTGTGGGGGAGCAGGTCGCGGCGCACCACCAGCGTGCAATTGCCGCCCGTGGCATCCTTGAGCCGCAAATCCCAGCCTTGCATGCCTGCAGGGATGTCCATGCGGAAGTACCGCCACTTCAGCGGGAGGATGCCGGAGACGGCATTGCTGCTCTGAACGGCGAGCGCCGGAGGGGTGATCGGGTGCACATCCAGCGTGAAGGCCCCGAGCGCTTGCTGGGGCGTGAAGACACCGATGTACCAGACATCCGCCTGATGATTGACCCGCTGGATGAATCCGGTGGTGCTCGACTCATCCATGTAGGTCGTGCCCTTGTCCGTCACCGAAGTGCTGCCGTTCTCCCGCAGTTGCCAACGGCTTGGCACCTTGTTACGGCGCAGGGCGAGCTGGGTGCCGGGGACCTGGTTGGAAAGCTGCAGCTCCCAGCCAAGCGCCCCCACCTGGGAGGGAACATCGGTGAGTGCATAGAATCGCCAGCCGGAGCGCGCGGTCTGGTCGTTCACCTTGGTATCCGTAAAGGTGATCGGGGTGATCACCGGATCGCCGTTCTTCAGGGTGAAGCTGTACGGAGCGTTCCCCCAGACGGTAATGTACCAGGTGCCGTCGGTCAGGTAATTCGGCACCAGAGTAATGGCTTCCGTCGCGCTGCCAGGTGCTTCGGAGAAGGCTTCATTATCCCGCTCGGCGGGTACGTTGCCCTTGCGCACGCAGATGTTCGGGTCCCCGGAGACAGCGGTGGCACTGATGTCCCAGGCGATCTGGTCCACCGGCACCTGAACGCGGAAGACGCGGTAAGGCGCCGCGGTCACGGCGACGTTGTTGACCGTGCCATTGTAGGCAAGATCGCTCACCGTTTGGATCCGCGAGTCAAGGCCGACCACCTCTCCCATGGGCGCCACGATGCTGCTGAACCAGATGCTCGTTCCCGCACCGAGCACGGGGGGAACCAGCAACATCCGGGCGGACTGCTTGCGGGTGTAATTGTTGCTGTGGTTGTGGAAGGGCAGCTTGTTCGACCGCACCGCGATATCCCGCGTGCTGCCTGCCAGCCACAGGCTCCAGGCGGGGGTGCCGGCGGGAACGGTGGATTTGTAGAAGCGGATGCCTTCCGGCGGCATCGGGGCGGCGGGCGCGTCCTGCGCCGCCATGGTCTCGCCGATGTCATACTGGCTGTTGCCATTGGCATCGGTGAAGGGCAGCGGGCCCAGGTCATGGACATAGGGCTTGCCGGAAACGATGCTCCACTGCGCCCCTTCCTGCGCGAAGACCATGAGGTTCCACTCCTCGTTCGCGGCGAACTGGTCGTCCCGCAGGACCAGACCGTCCGACCCGGTCTGGATCGAGCTATGGGTGGAGCTCGTGGTGGTCGGGAGCGTGCTCTTCGTCATGTAGAGGGCTGCTTCGCCGGATTGTACCGTGAGCCGCGTGCGCCATCCGCCGATGTCGCTGGATTGCGTGGTCACCTTGAAATAATGGCGGCCCGCCCGGGTGTTGGTATTCGGGAAGACCGCGGTGCCTGCCTCGGCGGTGCCCGGATCCCAGGTCAAGTTGGTGATCAGCGGTTGCCAATCGTCCAGGGTCACCTTCGTGGCCGTGTAGTTCACCCGGAAAGAACCGCGGTCATTCGAAAGGATGTAGCGCGAGCCATTCGGATAGCCGCTGAACGTGCCGGTCACGCTGGTGCCTTCGACGATGGTGAAGACGCTGGTGCCCGCGATGGTGTCGTGGAAATTCCCCGTGAGCTCCACCAGAAGCGTGCCGCCCACGGTGACCGCGCTGTTGGAGGTGATCTTGTCGTAGTTCGTGCCGGCATTGGTGCCGCCGAGCTCGATCAAGGTTGTCGATCCTGCTTGCAGGGTCACCGTTCCATTCACCTGCAGGAAGCCCGGGCTCCCCGGCGCTCCGGGAGAAATGCTCCCTGCCACACTGAGAGGAGCGATGACCGTTCCTTGCAGCCGCAGGGCTGCGCCTTCCGCCACGCTGAGAGCCCCGGCCGTGATCGTCTGCGAAGTGGCGGAACGCAAGGTGCCGGATTGGAGCGAAACCGTTCCCACGCCCGTGGTGAGGGAGCCGCCGAGGAAGATCTCCTCCACCGGGGCCAGAACCACCGTGCCACCGTTCGTGGTGATCGCGGCGCTCGTGCTGATCTTTCTGCCGGCATTCAAGGTCAGCGGCATCGAGCCCGTGGTCGCCGACAGCCCGGCTTGGACCGAGATGTCCCGGGCGGCATTCCAGATCATCGGGGCGGTATTCGCACCGGTCGATTTGGCAAGCGCGGTCGAAAGGATGATATCGCCGTTTCCCACCGCAGCGCTCGCCGTTCCCAGCGTGATGCCCGTTCCACCATTCAACTCCGTTTGGATTGAAGTGGCCTGAACGAACGCCGAGGCATCGGTCGGCGTGAAGACCTTTGGATTCGTGCCGCCAAAGGCCCCGCCGGCGGTGGGAACGGTCGAAATGGTCACATCGCTGGCAGCATGAAGCAGGCCGGGAACTGCGAGGAGGATAGCAAGGAGACGCGGCGCGGGACTGGAGCCGGGGGAGGAGTGGCGATTCATGGAAATTCAGGAGGCGTGGAAACCGGATGGCGCGGTGGATTGGAGACCGGCGGCCAGGGGAGCGATCGTCGGGAGCGGGTTGTTTGCTCCTTCAATTCGGGTTCACCTAACACATCGGACAAACCGCGTATTTCTTGGCGGATACGCGGAAACTTTTTCCGGCGCCATCCATGAATCGCCCGCTTCACCGAAAGTGGTAAGCTCCGCGGATCCCGCCGAACGCCCGGCCCCGGGGCGTTTTATGTCATGCTACCCAAGATTGCGGGTAGGAATGCGAAGCCGAATCCGTATTGTCGCCCAGCTATGAAGACCCGAGCCCCGATCCTCCTCGCCGCCTGCATCACCCCGGTGGTGGCGGCCGACTGGAAAGCCCCGAAACCCGCCGACAAGGTAGCCGCCAATCATTTCCATGTGCCCGAGGGCCTGGAGGTGACCGTCTGGGCTTCCACGCCGGATCTCTACAACCCGACCAACATGGACATCGACGCCGCCGGGCGGATCTGGGTGGCCGAGGGCGTGAACTACCGCGGCCATAAAGGCCGGCGGCCGGAGGGCGACCGGATCGCGGTGCTGGAGGATACCAACGGCGACGGCAAGGCCGACAAGTCGCACACCTTCGTGCAGGAAACCGGCTTGGTCGCGCCCCTGGGCGTGGGTGTTTTCGACAACGTCGTGCTGGTCTCCCAGCCGCCGGATCTGATCAAATACACGGACGTGAACCGGGATCTGAAATTCGATCCCGCCGTGGACAAACGCGAGGTGCTGCTCACCGGCTTCAACGCCCGCAACCATGACCACTCGCTCCACTCGGTGACCGGCGGTCCCGACGGGAAATGGTATTTCAACAACGGCAACTGCGGCGCGGAATTCACCGACAAATCAGGGAAGACCTTCCGCATGGGCGGGGACTACTACAACAGCGGCGGCGGGGATTGGTTTGTTAACAGCCGCGAGCTGGCGGGCAAGAAGAGCGACGACGGCTACCTGTGGACCTCCGGCTTTTCCGTCCGCATGAATCCGGACGGCACCAATGCCGAGATCATCGGTCACGGCTACCGGAACAGCTTCGAACACTGCACGACTTCGCTCGGCGAGCTGTTCCAGAACGACAACGACGATCCGCCCGCGTGCCGCACCTCCTACGTGCTGGAATACGGCTCGGCCGGCTATTTCACCCGCGAAGGCAGGTTCTACCACACCGTGAAGCGGCCGAATCAGGACCATGGGCGCAACCATTGGCGGCAAGATGATCCCGGCACCTTCGACGTGGGCGACATCTACGGCGGCGGCTCGCCCACGGGCATCGTCTTCTACGAAAACGGCGCGCTGGGGCCTAAGCAGGCCGGCACGCTGCTGAGCTGTGAAGCCGCGCGGAACGTGGTCTTCGGCTATCAGCCGGAGCCGCAGGGCGCGACCTACAAGCTGGACCGCACCGACTGGATGACCAGCAACACCTCCGGCGAGTTCGACGGCGCGGATTTCACCGGCGGCGTGAAGAAGGAGGAAGCGAGGAAGGAAGGCAGTCCCCTGCTCTTCCGTCCCTCCGACGTGGCGGTGGGTGCGGACGGCGCGGTCTATGTGACGGATTGGTTCGACCCCCGCGTGGGCGGCCACGGCGATCAGGACGAATCCTGCTCCGGCACCATTTACCGGATCGCTCCGAAGAATTTCCGCCCGCGCAATCCGGCGATCGATCTCAATACCATTCCCGGCTGCGTGACCGCACTGAAAAGTCCCGCGGTTAACGTGCGTTGGACCGGTTTCGACGGCTTGAAGGCCAAAGGCGAGGCGGCGCTTGATGCCGTGCTGGCCGTGACCAAGGACAAAGATCCCTGGATTTCCGCGCGCGGCATCTGGCTGCTGCCCTACCTCGGCCCGAAGGGCGAGGAGGCCTGCAAGGAACTCCTCGATTCGAAGGACACGCGGCACCGCCTGGTGGCTTACAAGGCCCTCAAGCGCGCGGGGAAGGACATCCTCCCCTTCGCCGAGAAGATGGCGACCGATCCCGCGCCTGCCCTGCGCCGGGACGTGGCGCTCTCCCTGCGCGGTTTGCCTGCGGAGAAGACCGCACCGATCCTGATCACGGTCGCCAAGGGATGGGATGGCAAAGACAAGAACTACCTGGAATCCATCGGGCTGGCCTCGGAGAATCAGGAGAACGAGGTCTGGACGGCGATGAAGGCCGCTCTTTCGCCCGGCGAAGTGAAGGGCTGGAACGATACCTTCGCGAAGCTGACCTGGCGGCTCTGGCCTTCCGCCGCCATTCCGGATCTGAAGAGCCGCGCGCTCGACAGCTCCCTCAACGAAGACGCGCGGAAATTCGCCTGCGAGTCGCTTTCGTTCATCGACGACAAGGCAGCGGCGGAAGCGCTCTTCGACGTGGCGGGCACCGAAAATGCCGCTGTGAAAGCTGCGGCGATGAACTGGCTCTTCATGCGCGGCACCGGTGCCTGGGCCAAGTTCGGCATGCAGGACGAACTCAGGAAGCGCGGCATCTACGATCCGGACAAGATCGAGATCACGGAGATGATTTTCCCGGAGAAGCCGTCGAAGACGAACTTCACCGTGGAAGATGTGACCAAGCTCAAGGGCGATCCGGTTAAGGGCAAAACCACCGCGGGCCGCTGCGTCATGTGCCACCAGATCGCCGGCAGCGGTCCCGCCTACGGCCCCGATCTGAAAGGCTGGGTCGCCCGCCAAGGGGTCGAAATGGCGATCCGTGCGATTGTCGATCCTTCCGCGGAAATCGCCCACGGCTTCGATGGAACCGCGATCCACCTCAAGGACAACCGGTGGATCGACGGCCTGGTGCGCTCGAATGCTGATCCGGTGGTGGTCACCTCCTCCGGCGGAATCACCCAGATGGTCCCGAAGGACCGCATCCAGGGCATGCGCGGCATGGGCCGCTCCCTGATGCTGAATGCCGACCAACTCGGCCTGACCGCCCAGGACGTGGCGGATCTCGTCGCGTGGCTGAAAACCTATTAAGCTTGGCTTTCTCCACCCGAACCCCGGCCCGGTTTTCCGGTGCCGGGGTTTTTCTCGGGGAGAGTCGAGCTCGCTATCTCTTCTCCTCGGCAATGAACCGGTAAACAAACGCGCCGAACACCCCTCCGATGATCGGTGCCACCCAGAAGAGCCAGAGCTGCTTCAAGGCCCAACCACCCGCGAAGACGGCGGTCGCGGTGCTCCGTGCCGGATTGACTGAGGTATTCGTCACCGGAATGCTGATGAGGTGAATCAGGGTCAAGCCGAGGCCGATGGCGATCGGCGCGAAGCCCTGCGGCGCCCGCTTGTCCGTCGCCCCCAGGATAATGATGAGGAACATCATCGTCATCACGATCTCCGTGACCATGCCGGCGACCAGGGAGTATTCATCGGGCGAATGGGAGCCGTAGCCGTTCGAGGCGAAGCCGCCCGCGAGGGTGAAGCCGGCCCTCCCC
>CAMPGU010000233.1 GCA_946885645.1 uncultured Haloferula sp. | reverse complement strand
GTCGTAGGAAGCGGGAGCCGTTGCAAGCAAGTTGCCTGAAGCGCCGCGACGTTCGAGGATGATCCCGGCAGCGAGGGCACTACCTGCACGATCATCATTGCCACCGCCAATAAGCTTCCAACCGGCGGTTACGAAAGGCGGTTGGGCAGTTGCGAAGTAGTAACGATTATAGCTGGAAACACCGTCCGGGACCCAAACGATGTCTGCGGTGCTGGTCGTGCCCGGCGTTACAAAGGCACCTAGACCGGACGAGCCCAAGGTAGAGCCGACGGGATAGAGACCCCCAAGGTGGTTGAAGGCGCTACCAGTGACAGCAACGATGGTGTCCCCAGTCTTCACTTCACCGGTCACGGTTAGATCCAGATCCGTCGGTCCTTTGCGCTCTACAATCAGGCCATCGGTGTAAACAATCGGCGTGTTCGCGCGATCATCGTTGCCACCGCCGATAAGCTTCCAACCCGCTGTCACAAAAGGAGGCTGCGCGGTTGCGTAGTAATAACGGTTGAAGTTGCCGCCGCCGGTTGAAATCCAGACGATGTCGGCAGTACTGGTCGTACCGGCCTGAAGGCCCGCAGCGTTCGTCGCGCCGAAAATGTCCCCGATCGTAGCGGCCTTCCGTAGTTTGTAAGAGACCCCGCTGGCCGCACCTGCTGCTGCTAGGTCAGTAGGAGTCGTCGTAAGAGTGTCTGTGGTCCAAGAAGTCACCTCTGCAATTGCTCCGTTTGCGGAACTCGCCTCGTCGTCGATTTCAAGAACATAAGTGGCACCTGCGACCAAAGCGCTAAAATCTGCCGTGGTGTCCGTAACCGTAGTGGCGGTAACGGTCTCTAGCGTGCCGGAAGCTGCAACTGGCTGGTGAAGCGTCAAACCAATGAGGTTGAACTGACCGGTTTTCAGAGATTCCGTAGAATAGCCCACCGGCGTGGTGGAAGACTGAGCATTCGCCGCTCCGACAGCAAATAGCGCTCCGAGAAGCGCGAAGGGGATGATTGGTTTCATGACGAGACTGGGTTTAGGTTCGGTTTTTGATTTCGTCGAGGAAAAACCACAGGGAGGAGTGACGGGTTCGTCACGGGACGCAGTTTCCCCGGCAAATTTTTCTCTTACGCCGGTCATTCACGGCCATTCCCCCTTCCTCCGCAAGGAAATTTTTGAATGCTCCGTAATTTACGTAGCTCCAAGCGCTTGCTGAGGAAAAACGACGTCGATTTCCGGTGATTTCGAGGATCTCAATTTACCTTTAGAATCCATTTGGATGGCGACAATGCCCTGAGAAAAAACGCGTTTGAGATGAGGCGGCTTTCGGGAATTTCGTCAGGTAATCGCATTGAAGATGAGGATTTCTCGGAACGACGTCGCTCCTACGGAGATCCCTTGAAAGGAAGTTTTGCGGGCTTGCACCATTATTTTTCGTGGAGCCGAAAGTTTTTTCAACGGAGCGCTTCACATGCACCTTCCCGGATGAATGTCCGTTTTTACCCCTCTCGGCGCTTCCCTCGCTTGGAGAGGGTGGCAACAGCGGAGCAACGGGCACTGCTGTCGTTCATTCCGCTCAGGCGCTCCGATGGGCCTCCTCTCCGCCTCCCATGCCCTCACCAGGTGGTAAGAGCGCGGAAATCATCCATGCGCTCCTGAAGCCCTGCGGCGTCCAGGGATTCCAGCCGCCGGGTGGAGAAGGCTTCGCAGGTGAAGGATGCGAGCACCGATCCGTGGACCACCGCGTGGCGGAGGGTCTCGAAATCCGGGGAAGTCGAGCCCTTGGCGGCCAGATAGCCGGCCAGGGCGCCGAGGAAACTGTCCCCCGCGCCGGTGGGATCCACCACCTCTTCCAAGGGGTAGGCATGGCTTCGGAACATCTGCGGCTTCTCACCGGAGGAGAATAGGATCGCTCCGAATTCCCCGAGCTTGATGACGACGTGCCGGGGGCCCTTCTCCAGCAAGGTGCGGCCCGCCTGGAGAAGATTGTGCGTACAAGCGAATTCCCGCGCCTCGCCATCGTTGATCACGAAGAGATCGATCTGCTTGAGCACGTCATGCAGCCGCTCGTTGGCGATCTCGATCCAAAGGTCCATCGTGTCCGCAATGACGAAGCGGTCCGGCGCGGTGCATTGCGCGAGCATTTCGAGCTGGTTGTCCGGGGACATGTTCGCGAGGACCACGAAGGGCGACTTCGCGGCCGGGCCGTTGACCTTCACTTGCCAGCTTTCGAGCACGTTGAGGCCCACCCGGTGGGTGGTGCGCTCGTTCATGTTGTTGAAGTACTCCCCCGCCCAGGTGAAGGAGTCCCCTTCCGACCGCTCGACGTCGTTCAGGGAAATGCCGCGTGACTCGAGCATCGCCAGGTGGGGTGCCGGGAAGTCCCTGCCCACGATCCCCACGAGATGCACGGGGCGGCTGTAAAAAGAGGCCGCCAGGGCGGCATAGGAAGCCGAGCCTCCCAACAGATCCGTTTCATCGGCGAAGGGGGTCTTGACGTTATCGATCGCAATGGTTCCTCCGACAACGATGGGCAGCGGCTCAGGCATGGCGGTAGAGATGAAAGACAGGCGGGAGAGGCCAGAAAAAAGCGGCGTACCCGGATCGATCCGGTTCAGGCCACCGTAGCCGGGAGAAGTGCCTTCGCGGCACGCGTGGCCTGGCTAATATCGGCCGCGGTAAGCAGGTCCGAGACGATCACGGCATTGCCCGCACCGGCGGCCACCACTTCCGGCAGATTATCGCGTTTGATCCCGCCGATACAAAAAACCGGGATGTGGCTCCCGATTTCAGCCTGTACCCGGGGAATATCCCCCAAGCCGATGCCGGGGCGCCCGAGTTTGGTGGGCGTAGGGAAAAGGGGGCCAAAGCCGATATAGTCGAAGCCCTCCTCCAGGGCCGACCGAGCCTGCTCCAGCGAGTGGGTGGAGCGGCCGACGATTTTTCCCCTGCCGATAATTTCCCGCGCTTCCGCCAGCGTCCCGTCATCCTGCCCGATGTGAAGGCCATCTGCGTCCACCCGGAGGGCGAGCTCGGGGAAATCATTCACGATGAAAGGTACGCGTGCCTCCCGACAGAGAGGCAGGATCGCGCGGGCGAGGGGTTCGATATCCTCCGCCGCATGGCCTTTGGCCCGCAGTTGGAGAAGATCCGCACCGCCCTCAAGCAAGGCGCGGGCAGCCGCCACGGCTTCGGTCGCCCGGACATAGCCGAGATCGACAATGGCGTAGAGCTGCCCGGTGAGTTGCATGGAGAGGAGGGCCCGGCAGCGGCGGGCTGCAACCGCATCACCCCTTCCGTTGCTCCAGATAGCGGGCCACCCAGCCGATATCGTAGGTGCCGGCCGCGAAGTCCGGATGGGCGATGATTTCCTGCTGGAAAGGAATGGTCGTCTTGATCCCGCGGATCATGAACTCGCCGAGGGCGCGCCGCATGCGGGCGATGGCGATTTCCCGGTTGGCACCGGTCACGATCAGCTTCGCGATCATGGAGTCGTAGTGCGGCGGGACCGAGTAGCCGGAATACACGTGCGTGTCCACGCGGACGCCCTTGCCGCCCGGCGCATACCACATGTCGATCTTGCCCGGGCTGGGGCAGAAATTGTTGAAGGGGTCCTCCGCGTTGATGCGGCATTCGATGGAATGGCCGCGGGGAGTCGCATCGAGGACATGCGCGGAAAGCGGCTCGCCGGCGGCGATACGGATCTGCTCCTTGATGAGTTCACAGCCCATCACTTCCTCCGTCACGGGATGCTCCACCTGAATGCGGGTGTTCATCTCCATGAAGTAGAAGTCCGTGCCCTTCTCATCCACGAGGTACTCGATGGTCCCGGCGTTTTCGTAGCCGATCGCCTTGATGAGATTCACGGATGCCTCCGCCATGCGGGTGCGCAGTTCGGGGCCGAGCAGCGGCGAGGGGCACTCCTCGATGATCTTCTGGTTCCGGCGCTGCATTGAGCAATCGCGCTCGCCGAGCTGGATGAAATTCCCGTGCCGGTCCGCGATGACCTGGAACTCCACGTGGTGCGGATTGAGCACCAGCTTTTCAAGATAGCATTCGCCGTTTCCGAAGGCAGCCAAGGCCTCGCCGGAGGCGGCCTTGAAGAGCGACTCGAATTCCTCCTCCTTGAAGCAGGGGCGCATGCCGCGGCCGCCGCCGCCGGCGGTCGCCTTGATCATGACGGGGAAGCCGATCCGCTTCGCCTCCGAAAGACCCTGCTTGGCATCGGAAAGGATCTCGGAGCCGGGCGTCGTGGGCACGCCATTGGCTTCCGCCGTGGCGCGGGCCGTCGCCTTGTCACCCATCATGGAGATGACCTTGGCGGAAGGGCCGATGAACTGGAAATTGCAGCTTTCGCAGATCTCCGCGAAGCGGGCGTTCTCGGAAAGGAACCCGTAGCCCGGGTGGATCGCATCCGCCTCCGTGATTTCCGCGGCGGCGATGATCCGGTCCGGCTTCAGGTAGCTCTCCTTGCTCGAGGCGGGCCCGATGCAGACGGCCTCGTCGGCCAGATGGACGTGCATCGAATCGACATCGGCCTCCGAATAGACGGCGACGGATTCGACGCCGAGTTCGCGGCAGGCGCGGATGATGCGCAGGGCGATTTCACCGCGGTTGGCGACAAGGACGCGTTTGAACATGGACAATGGCTTTCGATTGCAAGCGGACGGCTCCGGGGAGCGCCCGGTTACTTGATGCGGAAAAGAATGTCGCCGAATTGCACCGGGTTGCCGTCTTCAGCTAGGACCGCGGTGATCACGCCGGATTTTTCGGCCTTGATTTCGTTCATCACCTTCATGGCTTCGATGATGCACAAGGTCTGGCCTTCGCTGATGGCATCGCCGACGTTTGCGAAGGAGGGGGAGTCCGGCGACGGCTTGCGGTAAAAGGTCCCGACCATGGGGGAGGTAATCGCCTCACCCTCCGAAGCGGCCGAAGCGGCCGAAGCGGCAGCCCCGGAAGAAGCGGGAGCGGCGGCGGGAAGCGCCACCGGTGCGGGCTGGAAGGAGCCGAGCAAGCCGCGCAGCGAATCCAGGTCCTGTCCCTTCTTGAGCTTGAGATGGAATCCCTCCTTCGCCATGTCGAAGTGAGTGAGACCATGCTCGTTCATGAGTTCGACGATCTTGCGGATTTCCTTGAGGTCCACGATGTGATGAAGGTTTTGGTGGGAAGCGTGCGGTGGTCGCGGCAGCGTCGCGACGGGATGCGAAAGCTAGGGACCGCGCCGAAACAGCGTCAAGCGGGAACCCGGGCGGATGAAGATCCCAAAGCAGGATACTGCATCCCGGGCCGGAAATAAGGAAGATCCGGCATTTGGGCTTGCCGGAGACCGGTGGCGGGCTGCAAAGCGGCGCGGTGGAAACCGTCCGCCTCGCCCGCATCCCCGAACCGCAGGAGTTCGTGCCGGAAGATTACTTCCGCCGCCTGGAGCGCGGGGAGATCGTGCGGGCGGATCGGCCGCTGGAGGTCGACCTCGGCTGCGGGGATGGCCGCTTCCTTCTGGAAATGGCGGCGCGCTATCCCGATCGCGATTTCCTCGGCGTCGAACGCCTGCTCGGGCGGGTGCGGAAAGTCTGCAAGCAGATCGGCAAGCGCAGCCTGGGCAATGCCCGGATCCTGCGCCTTGAAAGCCGCTACACCGCAGAATGGCTGCTCCCCAAGGAGTCCGTCTCCCGCCTCCACCTGCTGTGCCCGGACCCTTGGCCGAAAATGCGGCACCACCGGCGGCGTCTCATCCAGGAAGAGTTCCTGCAGGCCGTGTGGGACCTGCTGGAACCGGACGGGGAGTTTCTCTTCAAGACCGACCACCCGGGCTATTTCGACTGGGCGGAGGAGAAAGTGGCGGCGTTCGGGAAGTTCGAGCGGCTTGATTGGCCCGAGGATGCCTTTTTCTACCCGAAGACGGACTTCCAACTCCTGTGGGAGAGCGAGGGAAAAAGTCTCCAAGGCCTGCGGCTGAAGAAATCAGCGGGTCAGGCTCACGCTTGAGCCGTCGGCAAAGCCGCGGATCTCCAGACTTCCGTTTTCCCCCGGCAGCAGGGTCGCGGCACCGGTCTTCCCCTGATGAACGAGGCGGATGCCGCGCCTCTCGCAGTCCGCGGCCCAGCGGACGGGAATCCGCTCCTGCGCGGGGAAATCGGCATGCCCGGCGATGATCGCCCTCGGCTTCACCGCCTCCAGGAAAGAGGCACCCATCGAGGAGTCGCTGCCATGCCGTCCCGCGACGATCACGTCTGCCCCGAGATCCCGCCCGCTTTCCAGCATCGCGCGCTCGATGCCCCAGCCCGCGTCGCTGAGGAAAAGGATCCGCCAGCCGCGCCAGTGGAGGCGGAAGATCATGACCCGCTCGTCCGCGCGAGCGTTCTGGTCGTCCGCATCCGGCTCGTGCAGCACCTCGATCCACGCCTCCTCCGAGATTTTGCGGCCATCCGCAACATTCCCCGCCACCGTGGGGATTTGCCGCTCTTCCGCGGCCACCACCAGTTCCCTGAAGAATTTGCTCCGGGCTTTCTTCACCGGAATAATGATTTCCCGCACCGGAAAGGTGTCCAGCGCCTCCAGCGCGCCGCCGACGTGACCGCCGTCCGGATGGCTGAGCAGGATTGTCTCCGGCTGCA
>CAMPGU010000232.1 GCA_946885645.1 uncultured Haloferula sp. | reverse complement strand
GTGCTGGAGGCGGGCCGGGCGGGGAAGATCGTGGATTTCCCCGGGACCGGGAAACGGCAGCGGATCTGGCCTGCCCTGATCGGTGCAGCCGCGGTGCTAGCGGCGGGAGTCTTTATCGCCTCCCGCTTGGAAACGAGGGATTCCTCGCCTGTCGCCGAAATTTCGGGTCCCGAAAAGAGCGGGGATCCTGCGCCGCAGCCCTTGCGGGGGCCGCGGATTTTGCCGCCGAAGGAGGCCGGGCGCGCGGTCCAGAAGGGACATCTGCAGCCCCGTCCGCCGGAGGAGCTCCTGGATTCGCAGTCCCGCGAGCTCGCCGATCGGTCCCTGGCGGAAGCTTCCGGGCTGCCTGCGACCACCCCGCTTGCGCCGCTTCGAGAGGCGGCGGAGATCGAGCTGCCGGTCCTGGTGGGACAAGCGAGCTATGAGCGGGTGCGCGGCTGGATCCGCGGCAAGAACGAGCTGCCGCCGAAGGACGCCGTGCGGATCGAGGAGCTGGCGAATGCCTTCCCGCTCCCGGCGGCGGAGGAAACCCGTGAATTCGCGGGGCTCCGCGTGGCCTGCGTTTCCATGACCTCCCTGTGGTCCGGACCGGGACGCTTGGTCGGCGTGCAGATCGCGAACGAGACCGACGCGCCGAAGCCGGTGGCGTGGTCTTTCAGCCCCGCCTTGGAATCCCGCGCGGGAGGGGTGCGCGTGCTCGCCTCCACCGGGCCCGAGGGTCAGGCGACCGCCTTGCTTCCGCCGGGACGCCGCACCTTGGTCCTGATCGAGCTGGCTTCAGCCTCCGGCGATGCGGGCGATCTGGTGGTAAGTTCGGAAGGGCGCAGCAAGCGTTTCCCGGCGGTCGAATCGCGGGACCCGGCCCTCAAGCAGGCGGCCCTGGTCGCCGCCTTCGGGATGTGGCTGCGCGGGGAGGGGATCGACGATTCGAGGCTGGTGGCAATCCTCGCCGCAGCCGGGGAAGAATCCGATCCCGCGTGGGTGGATTCGCGGCGGCTGGTGCGGGAGGCGCTGGGAATTGCCGCGGCCAAGCGTTGACTCGCGGGAAGGCGGCGGGTTCATTCCGCAGCGTGTCCCGCCTTTCGATCCCTGAGTACGCGATGGCGCTGGCCCACGTGGCCAGCATGCGTTCGGAGGACCCTTACCGGAAGGTGGGTGCCGCGGCGCTCGACGCCGACAACCGCGTCATCGGCACCGCCTACAACGGGCTCGCGCCCGGGTTTAACGCCCCCGAGGGATTCTGGGACGACCGCGAGGCGCGGCAGAAATTCATGCTCCACGCGGAGGTGAACCTTTGCAGCCTCTTCCGCCGCGGGGAGGCGAAGCTGGTGGCGACGACGACCATGCCCTGCACCGCCTGCATGCAGACCTTGTGCGCGAACGGTGTCCGCGAGGTGTACTACCGCGAGGTCTATCACCGCTCCGACGCGCCCGAAATCGCGAGGCTCTACGGGGTGAAGCTGGAACGGGTCGATTTCACGCCCTTCGAAGGCATTCCGGCTCCGCTCTGAGAAGGCGGCTTATTCCCCGGCTTCCCCGGCGCTTTCGTCGCCTCCGAAGAAGCCTTTGACGTAGCCGTACTCGACCATGGTGTCCTGCCATGGGGCGATGATGCCGGGGTTTTGGAAGATGCGGTTCGCACGGGCCATGGCCGCTTCCGCCTCGATCTCCTTGCCGGCGTCGAAGTGCATCGCGGCTTCCGCGTAGTAAGGATAGGGGGAATCGTCGAGGTAGTCGTACTTGGCCGCCAGTTTCGCCGCTTCATCTTTTTTGCCGAGCTTCAGCTTCACGAGCAGCAGCTTGAACTCCACCAGGCGGGAGAGGTGGATATCGCCCTTCGAGACATCGGCCTCGGAGAGCGCGGCGACCTTGGAGAGGGTGGTTTCCGCCGTTTCCCAATCCTTGGTCACGAAGGCGAGTTCGGCGATGTTGAAGAGAATCGACGGGTGATCGGGAACCAATGAATTGGCCTTATCGAAGTATTCCTTGGCCTTGTCGAAATTGCGGAACTCGACCTGGCAGGCCCCCAGCAGGTTCATCAGGTCCGGGTCGTTGGAGAAAATCGCTTCGGCTTCCGCGGCCGTTTTGAGGGTCTCGAAGACGCGCTTTTGGCCGAAGAGCCGCTGGGCTTCGGCGAGCTTCTGGCGGTATTCCTTGCGCTTCTCCTCGGGGAGATTGGAGAACTCGATCTGATGCGGGTGTTGCTTCTGGACGGGCTCCGCAGGCTCTTGGCCCCGGACTGAGGAGAGCGGCAGCAGGCAGACGAGGATCGCGCGGAGAATGGGCTTCATGGCTGGGGAATTGGCTCCGACGCTAGAGGGTGGAAAAAGATCCTGCAAGCAGGGGTTCAGGGTTTGTAGAGGCCGTTCCGGCGGATGTATCCGGCGACCGGAGCGGGCAGCCAGGCGGGCTCTTCGCCCATCGCCAGCTTCTGCCGGATGCCGGTGGCGGAGGCGGGGTGGAGACCTTCCACGAAATGCGCCTTCCAAGGAGGACGAGGAGCGGGAGCGCCATCGCGGGCGAAGACGATGAATTCCACCCGCGCGGCCAGGCGCTCGGGTTCTTTCCAGCGCGGCAGCGCCCGCCATTGGTCGGCCCCCATCAGCCAAAAGAGCCGGGAGCCGGGATAGCGGCGGGCCATTTCCTCCGCGGTGCGGTAGGAGTAGGCGGGCTGCGGAGCGCGCAGGTCGTGCTCATCCGCCACGGCCCAAGGGAGATCCCGGGTGGCGAGCCGGACCATTTCGAGGCGGTCCTGCGGCGGGGCGGAGACGGTGCCGGTCTTGTGCGGGGAGACGTGGCAGGGGAGGAACCTCACTTCATCCAAGGCCAGAGCATCCCGCGCCTTGCTCGCGATCGCGAGGTGGCCCTCGTGGATCGGGTCGAATGTCCCGCCGAAAAGCGCGATTCGCCGCGGGGAATCCGCACTCATTGCATGGCTTTCTTGCGGACGTGATCCCGGTAGGCGGCGGGCGGCATGCCCACCATGCTGCGGAATTGGCGGGTGAGCGCGGTCTGGTCGCCATAGCCGCACTCCAAGGCGACATCGGCGATGGCCATGCCGGTGTCCCGCAGGAGGCGGGCGGCTTTGTCGATGCGGCTTTTCCGCACGAACTGGGTGGTGCTGAGCTGGAAGACGCGGTGCATGCGGCGCTCGAGCTGGGTCGGGGAAAGTCCCGCGATGGCTGCCAGCTCCGCGGCCCGCAGCGGCTCGTCCAGATGGTCGCGCACGTGTTCCACCACCTTGGCGATGCCCGCCAGCTCGGCATCGCCTTCCCGCGGGGCCCGGAGGTCGCGGGAGACGGAGGCCAGGCCGATGATCTTCCCCGTGCGGTCGTGCAGCGGCACCTTCGTGGCGAGATACCAGCCCTGCGTGCCATCGCGGTTCAGCGAAAGCTCGAGTTGGTCCACGATTTCCGCGCCGGTGCCCAGCACGTGCTCGTCCTGCTCGCGATAGGTATCCGCCAGCGCCGCGGGGAAGAAGTCCTCCGCATGCCGGCCGATCAGGCGGCGGGCGTCCTTCAGGCCCGTGCGCTCGACGAAGGCTTGGTTCAGGGCGCGGTAGCAGCGGTTGGTGTCCTTGAGGCAGAACATCACGTCCGGCAGGACCGCGAAAAGGCGCTCGCAGAAACGCGGGGAGTCGATCTTGGCGATGAAGGCAACATCAATGGCCACGGGCTGTGACTAGCGGCGCGGGAGAGTCGGAACAAGGGGGATCTCCAAGACGGGCGGGCTAGGCTCAATTCCCCGGCCTTCGTTTCGCGAGCCGTGACGTGCGGTGATAGAGTCACGTTGCCGTTGCCGCTCCGGCCAAGGGGAGAACGCCGAAAGCCGTCCCGAGGATATAGAAGTAACCTGCGTCGAGCTTCGAGGTGCCGCCTTGCAAGCCCTGCCACAGAAGCATCACTCCAAACGTAATCACCGGAGTACAAATGATCCACAGGGCCACGAGCGTTAGGAAAGCAAGCAAGGTTCCTTTGCTCGGCTGGACGGGAGCGAGAGGGATAGCGGCCTTCGTGTTGGCATTGTCCACGCAAGTAGCATGGATTCGAATTCAGGTTGAGTCGAGTGACCAAGAGTCTGGAAGATATTTCATTTTGACGAAATACCCGGTTTTCCGTAGGATCTGTTCACCCCATGAAGTGCCCCCGCTGCGTGCAAGTGATCCATCGCGGGGCAACCGTCTGCCCGCATTGCGGATTCGGCATCGCGGAGGCGGATGCGAAGTATGGCGGGGAGGATGTGAGCCTGCGCCGCCTGGCCGATGTGGCGGGCCTGATCCGCAACCGCGAGCGGGGAAAAGTGGCGGCCGCGATCGATCGGTTCGGCCGCCGGTTTCCGCAGCTTTTCTTCGCCGTTTATACCGGCTCCGGCCAAGGCGGCGGGAATCTCCGGCAGTTCGGCTTCTGGCTGCTGAACCGGGCGGCTTTCGAGGATGTGCCGGTGGACAGGCCGAACGAGGCCGGGATCCTGCTGGTCATCGATGCCGATACGAAATCAGCTGCGGTTACGTGGGGTTACCTCCTCGATCCCTTCCTGACGGAGGAGGATACGTTCCAGTGCTTGAGCCGGGCCCACGCTTACTGGCTGGAGGGGCGCTATGCCGAGGGAACCCTCCGGGTGATCGCGCAATTGGAAAAGGTGCTCAAGAAGAAGGCCGCCCAGGCGCGGCGCGATCCGGAGCGCTTCGAGCGAAAGGTGGCGCCGCCGCCCCGCACCGGGGAAATCGCCCGCCGTATCCGGGAAGGGCACAAGCATGCGGCGGTGAAAACGACGGAGGTGAGCCGGTGAAATTTCCCGTTTGGATCCTTTCGGCGGGCTTGGCGCTCGGTGCCGCACCGCCGATGCCCGAGTGGCAGCCGGACGATCTCAAGGCGCTGAAGAAAGGGGACCTGGTGCCCGGGCTGCTGCTCCTGACGGAGGACCGCGAGCGCTCCGTGCCGGTGGCACCCGAGGGACCGGAGCCTACTCCGGAGGAGCTGGCGGAGGCGTCAAAACCTTCACCCGTGGTCGCCGAGAAATATCTCGAAGGGTATTTCGCGAAGCGTCCCGAGGGCTTTCTGGTCGATCCGCAGGGACTGCTCGGAACGAAGGAGCACCGGGACCGGGCCAAATTCCTCGATTATCATTCGGGCGATTCGAGGATCGATCTCTTTGTCTATCTCTTCGACGGCCATCAGGAGATTCCCTCCGAGGTAAGGGAGGAGGAGATCGTGGAGCGGCATTTTTCGGAGGGGAGGCCCGCGGTGGTGGTTTATTATTACCTCGGGGCACCGGAGCGTTCGGACATCTATGTGAGCCCCCTGATCAGCGATGCGGTATCGTCCGCGGAGCAGCGGCGGGCGCTGGCGAGTTCGGTGGAGGAAGCCTTGGAGAAGCCGGACAAGTTCGCGCAGTTCGAGGCGTTTTGCGTGCAGCTTTCGATCCGCATCTATTGGATGGAAAAGGCAGCGGGTCTGGTCAGGGATGCCCCGCCGAGGGTGGCGGCGCTGCCTCGCCCCGAGGTGGTGGAGGAGCGGGAGCCGGAGCACGGGGAGCTTGCCCTGAAGCTGCAGGGAGTCCTCCGCGAATGGGGTGCTTCCGCGGCGATCATGGTGGGAGCTATCCTCACGGTGGTCGCGGGCCTGTGGGTGGTGCGGAGCAGGTCGAGATACCGTTTCCCCGTCTTCGACGTGCCGCCGCGCCTGGGTGGAGCACACGCGGCGGGGATCGGCGCCGTGATTTCTTTCGGAAGCACCACGCAGTCTCCTTCCTCGCAAAGGAATGACGTGCCGGACTACCTTGGCCTCTGAGGCGATGACCGATTGGGACGAGAGGTGGCGAAAGGGGGAGACCCCGTGGGAGAAAGGCTACGCCGCCCCTCCGCTCGCGGAGTATCTGGAAGACGAGGATTGCGAACTGCGGCGTGCGGGGAGGGTGCTGGTGCCCGGGTGCGGCAGCGGCCATGACGTGCGGGAGCTTAGCCGCCACGGCATCGGCGCCACGGGCCTCGACCTCTCGCCGAAGGCCATCGAAGTGGCGGAGACATGGCCGCGGGCGGGAAGCGAGGACTACGTCTGCGGAAGTCTCTTCGACACGGATTGGAGGCGCGGCCGGGCCTTCGGCGGGGTGTGGGAGCATACGTGTTTTTGCGCGCTGGATCCCTCCCTGCGGCCCGCGTATGCGCGGGCGATGGCCGAGCTCCTGCCGCCGGGCGGGTACCTGGCGGGAGTGTTTTACCTCACCCCGTGGGATCCGGGGGAAGCGGTGGAAAGCCCGCCCTTTGAAGCTTCGAGGGAAGAAATCGTCGCGCTTTTCGCACCTTGGTTCGAGCTGCGGAAAGACCGCGTGCCGTCCCGCGCGTATCCCGGGCGGGAGGGGCGCGAATGGCTGGCGGTCTTCGAGCGGCAGAAGTGCCCGATTCCCGGAGTTGCGGAGGAGCCGCAGTTTGTCTAGAATCCGAAGTGTTTGCCCGAATGACGGAAGTTCGCACCGCTGCCCTGACCGGCCTCTTCGCCGGGATTTTGTTGTTACCGGCCGCGGTGCGCGCCGAGCGCTCCTATATCAATGACAAAAAGGCTCCGGACAGCCGCCATGATCTGGAGGTGATCCAGAAGCATCTGACGGACACCCTGCCGGCCAGCCGCCGCGCGACGGTCTGCATCGATCTGGGCGAGGGATCCGGGAGCGGGGTGGCGGTGACGCCGGACGGCCTGATCCTGAC
>CAMPGU010000231.1 GCA_946885645.1 uncultured Haloferula sp. | reverse complement strand
GTGCACAACTACTTTCCCTCTCCCGTGGAGGTGATGATCGACGCGCCGGACGCCTACGAGTTCACCTCCCACCGCCCCTTCGACCGGCAGCGGGCGATGGAGATGACCCTGAAGACCCTGGAACTCGCCGCGGAGTTCAAGGCGCACTATCTGGTCCTCCACATGGGCTCGGTGCCCCTCAACCACCGCAAGTGGACCAAGCGCCTGACCGCGATCGTCGCGGAGAACGGCCGCAACGGCCCGGACTACGCCGCGGAAAAAATCGCCTTCGTGAAGAAGCGCGAGAAGATCGCCCCGCTCTACTACCAGCGCGCGGTCGATGCCCTCGGCCAGATCGCGGAAAAGGCCGCGGAATACGGCGTGAAGCTGGCGGTCGAGTCCCGGTCCCGCTACGAGGACATGCCCAGCGAACGGGAAATGATCCGCTTGCAGGAACACTTCGCCGACAATCCCTGGGTCGGCTATTGGCACGACTTCGGCCACGTTCAGCTCAAGCATAACATCGGCCTGCTGGATCACCCGGAGTGGCTGCGGCGTATTTCCTCGCACCTGATCGGAGGACACGTGCACGATGTCCAGTGGCCGCAGCGCGACCACCGCACCCCCTTCACCGGGACCCTGGACTACAAGGAATTGCTGCCCTTTTTCCCCGCCGGCTGCCCGCTGGTTTGGGAACTCAGCCCGACGCGCAAGACGGAGGAAATCCGCGACGCGTTCGCGGTGTGGAGGCACTCGTTTCCGGAGAGATCCTAAGCGGCGGGCAGTTATTTCGGAATCCTTGACTTTTTCGGATTGCGTATTTCGAGCGTCCCCCCTTTGATACGGAGGATTCCCCTCGATTTATGAAAGTCCCGCCACGTTTCGCCTGCGTGGTGGCCGCGGTTTCCCTCTTCGCCGCGACCTCCGCCTCGGGTCAGAATTACACCGATCTGTTCTTCGGCAATCCGGTCCAAGCAACGAATGGCTACCATTCGCAATTGGGCGATTACTACACCGGCACCACCTTCGACTTCCTGGACGTCGCCCCGAGCAGCGGCCAAGGCGTGGACATGCGGCTGACGGTTACCGCCGTCACCTCGCCCCGATACAGTTACGAAGGAGCACTTCCCGACTATAGCGCCGCTGAAGGAGAACCCGGGGGCGACCTGGGGTTTCTTTTGGCCTACAAGGGCGGCGCGGGCTCGGGAGGTGATTTCGGGCCCGGCAGCATGACTTACAACCTGGAGTTCTTCGCCGGCGGCAGCGACTTTAGCGATCCCTTCGTGATTCCGGACTTCCGGCTGATGATCTATGATATTGACGGCGAGAGTACTCAGGACGAGTCGGTAGCGGCTTTCGGAGAGGACGGCCTGCTGAGCTACCAGCTTTTCAGCGGCACCGAGATCGCCGTTACGGATACGGGCGACGGCTATTTCCGCTTTGCCGGACCGGGCATCGTGCGGGACGAGGATGACCCGCGCACCGCCTTCATCCTCCGCTATCAGAATACCAGTTCCATCCGGTTGCAGGTGATCGCGAACACGCACCCGAACAGTCAGAACAACAACGGCGTCTTCGGTGCGATCGACGGCAATCTGAGCCTCCTGAATTCCAGCGGACTTCCTGCACCCGTCTATCTGGTTCCCGAGCCGTCGTCAGCCCTGCTGGTCGCTCTCGCCGCGGCGGCAGCCGCCGGGCGCAGGCGGCGGAAGTGCAGCGGCGGCTGATCCTACCCCATTGTGCGGGGGAGCCGGACGTGCTGGCGGGTTGCACTCCCGCCGCGGCGCGTTAGCCTCGCGCATCATGCGCCTGTTTTTCCTCGCCACCGCCCTTTCATCGGTCGTTCTCACCGCCCACGCGAAACCGGGGGTGGAGACCGTCGCCAAGGGTTTCGAGCGTCCCGTCTGGGTGGGTGCCCCCGGTCATGAAAAGAGCCGGCTCTGGGTGATGGAGCAGGCGGGGAAGATCTGGATCATCGATTCCAAGACCGGCGAACGGCAGGCGGAACCCTTCCTCGATATCGTCGAACAAGTGCGCCGGAGAGGCAATGAAGAGGGCTTGCTGGGGCTCGCCTTCGCACCGGATTTCGAGAAGTCGGGGCGTTTCTACGTGAACTTCGTGGACAAGCAGCAGAACACCCGCATCTCCCGCTTCACCGCGAAAGGTCCCGAATTCAACACCGCCGACCGCGGCAGCCAGGAGGTGCTCCTATCCTACAAGCAGGACTTCGAGAACCATAACGGCGGGTGGATCAGCTTCGGTCCCGATGGCATGCTCTACATCGGCAACGGCGACGGCGGGTCCGGGAACGATCCGAAAAATCGCGCGCAAGCGATGGATACCTATCTGGGCAAGATGCTGCGGATCGATGTCTCTCCCTCCGACGGCTACTCGGTTCCGAAGGATAATCCATTCCTCGGCCAGGGAGATGCCAAGCCGGAGATTTGGGCGCTCGGCTTGCGAAATCCGTGGCGCTGCTCCTTCGACCGGAAAACCGGGGATTTCTGGATCGGCGATGTCGGTCAGAACCGCTGGGAAGAAATCGACTATCTGCCCAAGGGCAAGGGTGCCGGGGCGAACTTCGGCTGGCGCCTGCGCGAGGGTGACAAGGAGACTCCTCAAGATGGCGTCGGCGGCAAGGCTCCGAAGGGAGCGATCGAGCCCGTCTATGTTTACAATCACGGCGGCGGAGCCAAGGACGGGCTCTCCGTCACCGGCGGGTATGTCTATCGCGGGCCGGTGAAGCCGCTCGAGGGCCGCTACATCTTCGGGGATTACAATAACCGCCGGGTCTGGTCTTTCCTGCCGAAGAACGGGAAACCGACCAAATTTGAAGATCATACGGACGACTTCCAACCGGAGGAAGGCAAGCTCGGCATGATCTCATCCTTTGGCGAGGATCCTCTGGGCAACGTCTATATCGTGGATCACGGCGGTCCGATCCTCCGGATCGTGGACAAGTAAGCCGGAAGGACCGGATCGCGCGGGAACCCGCCGCCCGGTGCGCGAGTCGCTTACGAAGGGACGGCTTTGTCCATTTCAGTCGGCGTTGCTCCTGATCAAGTCCAGACGACTTTTCCGCACGGCACGGCCAACAGAGGCAGCATTTACCTCCATTTATCGAGTTTTCGAGTAAACAAACAGGGACACGCCGGCACTTTGCGATTTTTTAGGCGATTTTCGGATTGCCGAGGAAGATTTTTAGCCCTACTTCTCCCCCGGAACCTCAATTTTGCTCATGAGCAAGGACAAACTCGACGGCGCACAAGCCCTCATCAAGACACTCGACGACCTCGGAATCGAGTACATTTTCGGTTACTCCGGGGGGGCGGCGATCCCCATCTTCGACGCCTTGGAAACGGTCAAGACGAAGATGAAGTTCATTCTCGTCCGCCACGAGCAAGGTGCCGTCCACATGGCCGATGGCTATGCCCGCGCGACCGGCAAGCCCGCGGCGGTCCTCGTGACCTCCGGCCCGGGTGCCGGCAATACGGTGACCGGCCTCATGACGGCAATGATGGACTCCGTGCCGATGATCGTGATTTCCGGCCAGACGGTGACCTGGATGCTCGGTAAGGACGCTTTCCAAGAGGCCGACATTTTCGGCATCACTATCCCGGTGGTGAAGCACAACTATCTGGTGAAGGATGCCAACTCCCTGCCCCGGATCGCTCGCGAAGCCTATCACATCGCCACGACCGGTCGTCCGGGTCCGGTGCTGATCGACATCCCGAAGGACATTTCCCAAGGGCCCTTCAATGGCGAGATGAACCCGCCCTTCAATCTGCCCGGCTACGATCCGAGCAATGCCTTCAAGATCGACGATGCCGCGGTCAAGGAAGCCGCCGCGATGATCATGAAGGCCAAGCGCCCGGTGATCCTCGCCGGACAGGGCGCGATGATCGCCCGCGCCGATAAGGAGCTCCGCTACCTTGCCGAAACGCTGAACGCGCCGGTGACCAACACCCTGCTGGGCAAGGGAGTCTTCCCGGAGACGCACCCGCTTTCGCTGGGCATGCTCGGCATGCACGGTACCGCCTATGCGAACAAGGCCATGATCGAGTGCGACCTGCTGATCAACATCGGGTCCCGCTTCGACGACCGTATCATCGGCCAGCCGTCGAAGTTCTGTAAGGACGCGAAGATCATCCACATCGACATCGACCCCGCGGAAGGCGGCAAGATGATCAAGCCGGACATCATGATCACGGGCGATGCCAAGGCGGCGCTCGCGGAAATCAACGAGAAGATCGGCCCGCTTGAAACCACCGAGTGGATTTCCAAGCTGGATGGCTACAAGAAGAAGTTCCCGCTGACCTACAAGAAGCAGGGCGGCCTGCGGATGCAGCAGGTGATCGACGAGCTCTACGAACTCACCGAGGGCAAGGCGATCGTATCCACGGACGTGGGACAGCACCAGATGTGGGCCGCGCAGTTCTACAAGAACAGCGAGTCCTTCCACTGGCTCTCCTCCGGCGGCGCCGGGACCATGGGCTTCGGCTTCCCGGCCGCGATCGGCGCGCAGCTCGCGCATCCGAAAAAGACGGTGATCTCCATCTCCGGAGACGGCGGCTTCCAGATGACCCTTTTTGAACTGGCGACGGCGCAGATTCACAAATTGCCGATCAAGATCGTGGTGCTGAACAACCACTATCTCGGAATGGTGCGCCAATGGCAGGAGCTTTTCTTTGAAAACCGCGAGAGCGGCGTGGACCTGATCGGCAACCCCGACTTCTGCAAGCTGGCCGCGGCCTATGGCATCCCGAGCGTCTTCATCAAGCGGCCCGCCGATGTGACCAAACAGCTCGAGAAAGCCCTCGCCTACAACGACGGTCCCATCCTGATCCACGCCGAGTGCGTGAAGACGGATAACGTCTTCCCGATGATCCCCGCCGGTGCGGCCTTGGAAGACATGATCACGGAAGCTCCGAAGACCAAGATGGAGAAGCCGGTGGGTTCCACGTGATCCCATTTCACTGAATCACCATGAATCAAACGATCGTGACAACAGAAACACCGACCGCTGTCGCGCCCGCACGCCGCGGGGCCATGCACACGCTTTCCATCCTCGTGACCAACGAGCCGGGTGTCCTGATGCGTATCTGCCAGGTCTTTTCCCGTCGGGGCTTTAACATCGATTCGCTCGTCGTCTCCGAGGGCCGGAATCCGAATTTCTCCCGGATGACGATCGGCATCAGCGGGGATCCGCAGGGCCTCGACCAGATCATCAAGCAGGTCTCCAAGCTCATCGACGTCATCCATTGCTTCGAGCATACTTCGGATGATTCGGTGACGAAGGAGATGATCATGATCAAGATCAAGTGCTCCCCGGCCGACCGCTCGCAGGCGCTCCAGATCACGGAGCATTTCGACGGCAAAACGGTGGACCTCACACCGGTCTCGATGATCGTGATGATCACCGGCGACAGCCCCAAGGTGGACGCCGCGGTGACGATGTTCTCCCAATTCGAGATCATCGAGACCGTGCGCACCGGCAAGGTGGTCATGGCGCGCGGAGAACAGGCGACCTGAGCCGACTCACCATCTCATTTCCGAAAGCCCGGGCCGCGCAAGCAGTCCGGGCTTTCTCGTAGCCGGACAAAAGCGCGGGGCGGGTCCTACACCCAGCCTTTCGCCCGCGCCGCTTCCATCGGCACCGGCTTGGCTTCGCAGACCTTCTGCCAGCCCGGGAAGTTCCACTTGTTTGGAAATCCACGGCACTGCTCCGGCTTCACCGGATGAATCCGGCATCCTCCCGCTTCCAGCATGATGCACTCGTGGTTCTCCTTTTCGAGGAGCGAGAGACCATTCCGGTTCGTGCGCAAGCGTGTGTAGCGTGCAATGAAATCCTCTTCGTTCATCCCGAGGAAACCGGCGATCGGCCCGATCTCGTCCGCCTCGATCCGCACATCTCCCGGCCACTTGCAGCAGGCGGTGCAACGCTGGCAGACGTAGAAGCGCTCGGGGTCAAGCAGCGAGACGCGATTCCCCGGGCTGCCGCAGGACGGTTCGCGGGAGGGCACCGGGATTTCAGCGGCCGGCATAACTCTGCTGGTAGGCCTGCTTGTAATAGTAGTTCACCCGGCTCTGGAACCAGCGCCACTTCTTGCCGGGCCTGCCGTTGTCCATCAGGAAGTGCGGGCAGTTCTTGTGCGCCGGGCTTTTGCCCCGCCGCGGCCAGTGGTAGTGCGGCACCACGCGGCTCAGCGGGATCCCGTGATCGTGCATCAGCTTGGCAGTGAGTTTCGCGGTACGCTCGATCGTGGCGGAGCGGTTGCAGCCGCGGTGCTCGCACATTTCAATGCCTACGGAGTAGCGGTTGCCGGGTCCGTCGAAATCCGCGTGCTCGCCCTGCTCGCTGGTTGGCATGTGTTGGATCGCCACCTTGTCGTCCACGGTGAAGTGCCAGATCAGGTAGCCGATGCGGTTGCCACCCCGGCGCTTCGGCGAGCGCAGGGCTCCGCGCTTGAGCGCAAGCGAATGGCGCCAGGCATCGGCGGAGTAGTTCTGCGTGGAATGGATCGTGATGTAGCGGGGCTTCATCGGCCGCACCACGCGGCGCCCATGTGTTCCCTTTGAGACCAGATCCACCTTGAGATTGACCTCCCGGGCCAGGCCTCCGGAAGTCGGGGCGGAGACGGTCTGCGGGGCCGCAGGCGAGCCGTCGGGATTGATTCCCCACATTCCCACCACCTCGTCGCGACGTCCCGGCAAGGGATCCACCTGAGCGCAGTGGAAGCA
>CAMPGU010000230.1 GCA_946885645.1 uncultured Haloferula sp. | reverse complement strand
ACGTAGAGCAGCGAGACACCCGGCGGGCAGTGCTTGTCGAGGTGAGCCTTCACCTTCTCCATGATGTCCGCCGGATCCTGGTTGGGGACCAGGCGGAAGGTGAACTTGGCAAAGGCTTCCGCGGGCAGGACGGTCTTGGAGCCTTCTCCCTGATAGCCTCCGCCGATGCCATTCACCTCGGCGGTAGGGCGTGCCCAGGTGCGTTCGGCGGAGGTGTAGCCGGCTTCGCCATGGGTCTGCGAGGCCCCGCTGTAGCGGATGAAATCCCCGTCGCCGGTGCCGGGCAGCTTCGCCCACATCTCGCGCTCCCAGTCTTCGAGCGGCTTCACGTCGTCATAGAACCCCTCTACCTGAACTCGACCGTTCTCATCGTGGAAGGTCGCCACGAGTCGGGCGATCTCCGTGGCGGGATTGCGGATCGCGCCACCGAAGATGCCGGAGTGCAGGTCGCGCGCCGGCCCGCGCAGGATGACTTCGCAAGCGGCGATGCCGCGCAGCCCGTAGCTGAGCGTGGGCTGCCCGGGTGCCACCATGCCGGTATCGGAAATGGCGATGATATCGCATTTCAGAAGCTCGCGGTTCGCCTCGAGGAAAGGGGCCAGGCTCGGACTGCCGATCTCCTCCTCGCCTTCGAAAAGCAGGGTCAGGTTCACCGGCAGTTCGCCCTTTTCCTTCAGTGTCTTTTCCACCCCGAGCACGTGCGCCAGCATCTGCCCCTTGTTGTCCGTGGAGCCGCGGGCCCAGATCTTGCCCTCGCGGATCTCCGGCTCGAAGGGAGGAGTGGACCAGAGGTTCAGGGGATCCACCGGCTGGACGTCGTAGTGGCCGTAGATCAGGACGGTCTTCTTGCCCGGCTGGTGCACGTTTTTCGCGACCACGATCGGATGACGGTCGGTCAAATGGAGGGTCGTCTGGAGACCCATCCCGGTGAGCTTGGTCACCAGCCATTCCGCACAGGCGCGGACGTCTCCGGCATTCCGCGAATCGGTGGAAATGCTGGGAAAACGAAGGAAGGCAAACAGATCCTCAAGCTCCGGCGTCATGCGCGCATCCAAGCGGCCCGATCCCCCGCCCGGCAAGGCGAATTCCTGAGCCAAGCAGACACCGGAATGCCGCATTTTTCCTCCACGCCTGGATTCCCCCCGGAAAGGACCCAAGAAAAACAGGGGGCGGACCGTTTCTCAGATATACCTCGCGTTCATGGACTTGGAACAAAACTCTGAAACATCGGAAACCCTCACGATCACCCCGAAAAAAGGATCTTTCTGGAGCCGTTTGGGTGGCGGTGCCCTGAGTATCTCCATCCTCGTCCATGTTCTACTGCTCACCGCAGGAGCTTTCTGGGTTTTCCAGATCATCCAAGACCCCCCGAAGAAAGTGGATTTCATGCCGGCGGCGGGCGGAGGCGGTGCCCCGGAAAGTGCGGCCGTGCAGAAACAGCGCAGCATGCAGCTTCAGAAAAACGTCGCACGCGTAGCCGCCGTGGGAGCGAGCTCCCCGATCACCCTTCCGGAGCCGGAATTGAGTTCTGAAATGGCGGCGCTAGGCAATCTGGGTGGCG
Source organism: uncultured Haloferula sp. (assembly GCA_946885645.1). The sequence continues at coordinate 5,162 of CAMPGU010000230.1, read as the reverse complement.
GGGCCATGTCCGGTGGAATGGGTGGAAGCGGTTCCGGCGGCGGCAGAGGAAACGGTCGGGGGCCCGGCTTCGGCGACGGGATGGGCCCGGGCCTCGGTGGCGGCGGTGGGTTGAAGAACCCCTTCGGCGCGCTCGATGCTACGCAAAGCGCCTTGCTGGGAACCTTTTACGATCTGAAGCAGACCCGCGATCGGAAGCCCACGAACATGACCGACGACGAAATGCGCCTGAAGGTGCGCGAGATCGTGGACGGGGGTTTCAAGGAAAAGGAATTCGACGACTACTACCAAGCTTCGCAGAAGCTCTACCAGACGAAGCTGCACATGCCCTTCATGAGTGCCGACGCCGCGCCCGCCGCCTTCAACTGCGAGAAGGAGGTGCAGCCGAAGCGTTGGATCGTCGTTTACCGGGGTACCGTGAAGGCACCTAAAAGCGGAAAGTTCCGCTTCGTGGGTGCCGGGGATGACCTGCTGGTCGTGCGCTTCAACAACCGCACCGTCTTCGACTACGGCTACACGCTGGGCTGCACCGGCACGCACATGTTCGGCCGTGCGGCCGAGGTCGATGGTACCAAGGAAAACGAGGAACTTGCCAAGGACATCCGCAAGAGCGGACCGATGCGCGTACCCATCCGGTTCTACAAATACGACACCTCTCCCAGATATAACCAGAATATCGGCGGCATGGCCGTGGGGCCCGAGTTCCAGGTGAAGGCCGGCAATAGCTACCCGGTGGAAATCCTTATCGGGGAGATCCCCGGGGGATTCTTCGCGGTCTCCCTACTGCTGGAGGAAATCGGGGCGAGCTATGAAAAAGCCCCGAGCGGCGCGCCGATTCTGCCGCTTTTCCGCTTGGACAGCTCGCAGCCCGATCCGGCGCTGCGGGGCGAGGCACCCCGGTATGCGAAGGAAGGTCCTATCTGGAAACAGAGCGGGACCAGCGGAATGGTGCCCGGAATTTGAATGCTCCCGTGCGGGCCGAGCCGGTTCACATCTTGTCCCGTTCCTCGCGGATCACCGCCATGGCATCATAGAGCGCGAAGGCGACCGTGAAGATCGCCAGCGCTCCGCAGCCCGCCCACCAGAGGAGAAAGCGCCATACGTTTGCTCCCAGCCAACCGGGGATCACCCACAGGCCGACGGCGAAAACGGCGAGCAGCAGCATCAGGCAACGGCCCATCGCGCGGCGGCGCAGGGTCCTGTCACGCAGGATACCTTTCGCGATGCCTTTATCGGCTGACCACGACGACGGGATTTTCTCGCTCATCGGTCGCAAGGCTTCCCCAGGAGCCCGGCTGCTGCAAGATCTGTCGCCGCCGATTTCAGCCGCGCCGCTCCGAGGAAATCCTCATGCGGTCGAGAAGACGGTTCAGCAGGATCACGGTGGGAATCCCGAGTGCCGCGAGCTCCAGATAGAACCAGAACATCGGATGAACTTGGATCCGATCCACCACCTCGCGCGAAATTTCCTTTCCCAGCACCTCCAGCGGCGATCCCGCGGGTTCGCCCGACGGACCTTCCGAAATCCTCCGCACCAGCGTCTCCTTCGCCGGGAATCCCATCGCCGCCTGCGTGATGAGGCAGGTGAGCGCGATGGCACACAGCGCTCCCGAGGCACCGGAGAGGTCGCGGCGGCCCCGCGTCGCCCCCGCAAGCGCCATGACCACCGCCGACACCGCGCACAGCAGCGCTGCCGCCGCGAAATAGGACCTGCCGAGAGACACCTCCCCCGATGCCTCGATCTCCATGCGCACCGGGTCGGTGCTATCGTCCACCTTCGCGGAGCCTGAGATCACCTGCAGCCCGGTTTGCGTCGCCATCCGCTCGCCCCGGCACTCGATGCTGGTCCAGGGAAGGAAGAAAAACACGACCGCGGCCAGCGCAGAAACGAAGTTGAGCGTGGGAAGCATGGACCCGCGAGTCTAACGACGATCACGGGCCTGACAAGATTTCACACCTCCGGCAAATGGATGATCCCCCGCCGCAAGGCCACGGTGACCGCCTCGGTGCGATCCCTCACCTGCAGCTTCCCGAGGATGTTCTTCACGTGCGACTTCACTGTCTGCTCCGAGATTCCGATGGAGGCGGCGATCTCCTTGTTCGCCTCGCCGAGCGCAAGATGGCGGACGATCTCCCGCTCGCGGACGGAGAGCACTTCCCCCCGCTGCCGCGTGGCCAGATGGCTCTCCACCTCCGGCGGGATCCATGTCTCGCCGCGCATCAGCGCGTGGATCGCGGGCACCACTTGATCGCCGGAGCTATGCTTCAACAGATAGCCGGAAGCCCCCGCGTCGAAGGCCGCGAAAATGTCCTCGTCGCCCTCGAAGCTCGTCAGCACCAGCACCTTTGCCTCGGGAGACCTGCTCCGGATCAGCCGGGTGGCCTCCACGCCGCCCATCACCGGCATGCGCAGGTCCATGATGGTCACGTGCGGCTGCAGGCGTTCATGCATGTCCGCGCCTTCGGCTCCGTTCGAGGCCTCTGCAATGACGATCATGCCCGCCTCCCGGCGGATCAGGCTACGGAGCCCTTCACGCACGACGAAGTGGTCATCGACGACGAGAATCTTGATGGGTTGCGGAGGATACAGGTTCATCTTGGGTTGGAGAGTTTCCGTTCTGAAGAGGCACTTCCACGCGGACAATAGTGCCGCCGCCGGGTTTCGCGCTCACCTCCAGTTTGCCGCCGAGGCGCACGGCCCGCTCGCGCATGCCCGTGAGGCCGAAATGACCCGGCTTGGCCGAAGCCTGAATCCCGGTTCCATCGTCCGAGACGGTGAGCACCACCACCCCGGGCCGGGTCGCCAGTTCCAGCATGAGCTGCGCGGGTCGGGCGTGCTTCACGGCATTGGTCATCGCTTCCTGGCCGATACGCAGCAGGTTGTCTTCGACCAGCGAAGGAAGCTTCACGGCACTTCCGCTGCGCTTCACCTCCACGCGGATATTCGAGCCGAGCACGATCGAGCGCGCGGAGCGGTCGAGTGCCTCCACGAGGTCGAACTGTTCCAGCGCCACGGAGCGGAGGTTCCAGATCGAATGGCGCATTTCGGCATGGCATTGCTTCACCAGTCCCTCCACCACATCCAATCGCTCCCGCGTCTCCAGCGAGGCATCGCTTTCGGAGTTGCCGATGCTGTGCAGCTGCAGGTGGATCCCGGTGAGGCCCTGCTCCAGGGTATCGTGCAGGTCACGGGCGAGGCGGTTGCGCTCCGCCATGATGGCCTTCCGCTCGCGCATTTCCGAGGCCAGCTTCAGGTTCCGCCGGGATATAAAATAGGCGAAGATCGCCACTGCGGCGAGCCCGCCCAAGGCCGCGCTGAGCATGATCAGGAGACGCTTGACCGTGAAGACGCTCGCCCGCTCCACCACGCTCAGGCTCGCGGCATCCGGAATCAACAGCTTGAAAGAGGTGGGGCTGCCCGTGCCATCGGTGCTCACCAGGCAGATCCCGCTGACATCCAAGGTGCAGCCTTCCTCCAGATAGGGGATTTTCACCCCCGGATCCTCCATCTCGGCGGTGAAGACGCCGCGCGGGGTATTGAGGGCCAGCACCAGGATCCCGCTTTTCCCGGGTGACGGCGTCTGGAGGCGGTCCAGCAGGCGGCCGCGCACCGTCACGTAGCCCGCGTGTTGCAGGCCATCCAGCAGCGCGTCCACCGGCATTGCCTTCGGCACTACCGGTTCCCCCTCCGGCGGGAAAGAGGTGAACACCGCATCCGAGAGCACGGGGAGGAAGTCTTCGAGGTCGGGGAATCCCACCGCTTCCACCTCGTCGCCCCGCTTCAGGTTTTCGGCTCCGGTCCCACGCACGGCTACCCCGCTGCGGCCGTCGTTCAGATAGGCCACCCCGTCCCGTTCGTAGATCATCTTCCCGCGCACCCGGAAGCGATCCCCGCGGGTGAAGCCCGGCCGGTACTGGAAGGCTTCCTGCAGGGGTCGCACGGGCGCCGCCCACGGATCGGACAGTTCCCGGTGGTAAATGTTGAAATCTTGCTCCGTCGAGGCCAGCACCTGAATATCCACCAACTGCCGCAAGCCGCCGCGAGCGCGGACGGGGACCGCCACCCCGCGCACCCAGACCTTTGCCGCGATCAGCTTCGCCGGATCAAGATTGCGCGCGTTGCTGACACGGACCGTCACCCGCGCGGAGCCCGAACTCAGCACTGCGGAAAAAGTCGTGGGTGCGACCATCTCGGCGCTCCGCACCCAGCCGTGGATGTCCACGAGTTCGCCGTTGTATTCGCCGTTGACCAAGCCCCCGCCGGAAGCATTCGCAGCGTCCGGACGGGTCCCCTTGCCCTTGTGCCGGAAGGTGGCCTTGCTGATGATGGGGGCGTAGGGTCCGCGCTCCAGCACGCCCTCCACCTCCACGGTATCATCCACCAGAGGCCAATCGATATTGGTGAAACTGACCTGGACCCCGCCGGTCGCATCCTGAAGCTGGAAATACTTGCCTTCCGTGGGGTCGATCCAAGTGACCGTCCCAACGGTCTTCACGCGGCCGGGGGTGAAGGGCTCCGTCGCCGCCTTGACCTGCAGCTCGCGAACGGTCTGCAGGGCGGCCTCCTGCGCGCGCAACACGCCCTCCGGCACCAGAACCCCGGCGACCAGGCAAAGGCGGAGCAGCAGGCTGGAGAGGCGGATCACGTGTCTTTGAAGGGTGATGCGCCGGAAAGCGGGAGGCGAATACTTTTTCCCTCCCTCCAAAGAGGGATTCCGCGGACAATCGGTGCTGCCAAGCTCCGCCCACGGCGAGGAGAAGGCAAAATGGACCCGTAACCGCCGTATCCTGTCTATCATGCACCCGCTCCGCACCCTCCTCGCCTGCTTCCCTGTCGCCGCAGCCCTCGCGCAGGAACCCGCTTCCCACGACATCGTGATTTACGGCGGAACCTCCGGCGGAATCACCGCGGCGGTCCAGGCGGCCAAAGACGGCCGCAGTGTCGTCCTTGTCTCCCCGACGAAGCATCTCGGCGGCCTGACCACCAGCGGCCTGGGCTGGACCGACCTCGGGGACAGCGCGATCCTCGGCGGCCTGAGCCGGGAATTTTACCGGCGCGTCTATCACCACTACCGGGACGAAAAGTCGTGGAAACTGCAGACCCGGGAGGAATACGGTAACAGAGGTCAGGGCGGTCCCGCCTTCAACGAGGCGGCGGAGATC
>CAMPGU010000229.1 GCA_946885645.1 uncultured Haloferula sp. | reverse complement strand
GATTCAGGCCGAAGGCGATCAGGACCAGCCCGTTCAGCGCCGCGGACACGACGAAGGCTATCAGCCACAGCCGGGCTTGATCTCGGGAGCTGTGACCTGCGGCCGTCATCGGTTTCCGGGCGCGAGCTTCACCCGGATCCGGCCGACCTGCAATCCGGGAAATCCCCGCTTTTCACCAGTCGTCCATATCCGTCGGCACGTGCTCGCCCGTATCGGCAAGCGAGCAACTGAAATAGAGCGAGCCCGGCATTGGGATAGTGTCTCCCGCAGAGGTGTAAATCCCCTCGCCGGGGCACACCGGCATTTTTTCAAGGAAACAGCCGGTTCCGATGATCCGGTTTTCAAGGCCTGACACGGTATTTCCCGGTTGGTAGCCGTTCAGATTCGAGAAGCTCCGGACACTTCTCTGGATCGCTTGAAGATTGAGAATGCACAACGCGCGGTCCGAGCCCTTTTTCCACGTCTTCGCCCCGATAAGGACGATTCCGATCAGGCTGATCGTCATCATGATCACCAGGGTCAGCTCCAGCAGCGTCAAGCCGGGAGCCCATCCCCCCCGAATACGGCGGGGACAAAGCTCCGCCCTGGAGAGCCGGGAACGGCACGCAAGTTTCATGGTCAGGACAGCGGGTTTTTTCCGGGGCTTGCGGGGAGCGCCGCGAGCATAGAAACTTTCGCCTGCTGGACAAGTTAATTTTAAAAACTTCCAGCTTATCCTAATCAACGTCCGCGGGCGAGTTTCCAGCATGCGAGGAAGCCGGATGCGAAATCGCGGGGGCACGCGGCAGCCCAGGCATCCAGTTCTTCGGAACGCATCCACAATGCCGCCTCCACCTCGGAACAAGGGTAACGGAGCGCTCCATCCCAACGGGCCAGGAAGAGAGCCACATGCTCCCATCCCGTGGCTTCGCTAGGCGCGATCCGGCCGATCTCCTCCACCCCCGCGCCTGTGATTCCCATCTCCTCTTCCAGTTCGCGGATTGCGGCGGCGGGGTAATCTTCGCCCGCGTCCAAGTGGCCCGCCACGCTGGAATCCCACACGGACGGGTGGGCGTCCTTGAAACGGGACCGCTTTTGGAGCAATAGCTCGCCATGACGGTTCACGACGAAAACGTGGACGGCCCGGTGGACCAGATTACGCGTATGAACCTCCAGCCGCGTCGCCTGCCCCGTTACTTCATCCGCCTCGTTCACCACGTCGAATAGCTCGTCCGCCCGCTGGGGAATGTCCCGCAGGGGGTGATCATCGTACAGGCGCGCCAGCTCCACCCATTGGGAGAGCGACAATTCCTCGGCGCGGGCGGTCAAGGGCGCTCCGATTGTCCCCGCCGCCTGCTCCCAAGGCGGCTCGGGCGGCATCTGCTTGCCCATCTGCTTCCTGCGCTGGGCGAACCCCCGGCGGATCAACTCGTCGAAACGGCGGGCGTCGAAGGGCGGCAAGTCCTTCCCACGGGGCAACAAAAGCGCCACGGAGGAATCGATCTGTGGCCGGGGATGGAACGCTTCCGGCGGCACGGTCCGCAGCGGCTTCACCTGCCATTCGCTCTGCACCCGCAGCGTCAGGACACCATAGTCCTTTGTCTTCGGAACCGCGGCGAGACGCTCGATCACCTCCTTCTGGAGCATCACCACCGCCCGCTCGAAGGGATTCGGCCGCGAGAGGAAATTCCGCATGATGGCCCCCCCGGACGAGTAAGGCAGATTCCCGAGAAACTTCACCGGCCGGTGCTTGAACAGGGTGCGGATGTCGAATTTCGCTCCGTCGGCATGGTGCACTTCCACCGACGGGTCGGCCGCGAAGCGCTCCTTCAGCCATGCCGCGAGCCGGGAATCGAACTCCACCAGCACCACCCGGCGGACCTTGCCCGCCAGATGCTCGGTCAGCGCGCCCGTGCCCGGGCCGACTTCCACGATGGTGTCCTCCGGCCCGGCATCGAGCTGGTCGGTGATCCAGCGTGCCATGTTCGGGTCGCAGAGGAAGTTCTGCCCGAGCTGCCGGCTGGGCATCACCCCGGCGGCGGCGAGGGCATCGCGGATTTCGTGTCCTGTCACGGGAGCGAGCGAAACGCTCACCCTCCTCTTCCCGCAAGGTTCCTTTCCGCGGCGATGACGAAAAAAATACGGAAACATTTGAACGGGCCGAAATCCCCCCTGTCTCAAAACACTGAAAACCGCGCGCAAGTGCAGTTTTCATGTAAGGGTGAACAGCAGTTGTCAGCTTATGCCCGATTTCGCCTGACGAGACCGGCGTGGGTTGACGAACTTGGCCGTCGGGGAGTGGGTGCTCCCCGGCGGCTCTTTTTTTGCCCGGGAGCAGGCTTCCGAGCCGCGAATAAGGGTTGATGCCACGGATACGGCTCCCTTTACTTCCGCGCCCCGAGGGGCAACTCCCAAGAAGCGTCCATGATCGAACATCTCCGCAAATATACCGGCCTGATCATCTTCGTGATCGCCCTGCTTTTCGTCGGCCTGGCCTTCTTCGGCGATACGGCGAGCCTGGGCCGGGCGAACTCCAACGATCCTGCCGTCATCCGCGTGGACGGACGCACCTATTCCGTGAGCGAATTCCGCAAGACGGGAGCGGCCGCGAGATCCCTGGGGATGAATCTCGGCCTCTACGAGTATGTTTCCACCTTGGGCGGCTTCGGCGGCAACGATGACGAGTCCGACAAACGCTTTTTCGTCAACCGGCTTCTGGTGAAAGAGGCCAGCGAGGAATTCGGCGTGCATCCTTCCGATGAGGAAGTGACCGCCGCTTTGAAGGCGATGCCGATTTTCCAAGGCCCGGACGGTGCCTTCGACCAGACGAAATATAACGAGATCGCCACCCAAGGGATCGGCCGTTTCGGGATGACCGAAAAGGACCTGATCGAGCTCGTGCGCGAAAGCATCGCCGTGAAGAAACTGGCCGCCATCATCGGCGGGGGCTTGGCCGCAAATCGAGAGGTGGCCTTGGAATCGGTGGCGAGCCGGGATCAGCAGGTAAGCATCCAGCTCGCGCGCACCTCCCTTTCGAGCTTCCGGGAAACCTTCAAACCCACCGATGAAGAGCTGAAGGCCGCTTGGGAAACGACCAAGGACAAGTACATGACCGAACGGAAGATCAAGGTCAGCTACTTCATCGCCAAGCCGGCCTATCCCGAGGCGAAGCCGGAGGCGCCGAAGCTTTCCGACGCGATCACGGAGGAGGACAAGAAGAAGGCCGAGCAAGAAGCCGCCGAGAAAAAGGCCGCCGAGGAAGCCGCCCTGGCCGAGGAAAAGCGGAAGATCGACAACGATCTGGTGGATGCCGTGGACTCCTTCCTGGCGGAACTCCAGAACAACGAGGGCAAGGATTTCGAGAAGCTGGCCAAGGATCACAACTGGGAGCTGGTGACCACGGAATTTTTTCCCCGTACCGCCGTACCGCCCGCCCTTTCCGTCAACCTCCGCTCCAGCAGCAATCCGCAACCCCTTGCCGATCGCCTCTTCCAACTCGATCTGACGGCTGATCCTCTCGGCCGCTACACCACGGCGCTGCCGATGCCGGACAACGCCTGGCTGATCGCCCGCCTCGACGAGGAGGAAGCGGCCCGACCGAAGACCTTCGAGGAAGCCAAAGAGGAAGTCCGCACCGACTACATTGCCGAAAAAGCCGGCGAGGCGCTCAAGAAAGATGCCGACGAGAAAGCCGAAAAGATCCGCGAGGCGCTGAAAGCGGGGAAAAGCTTCGCCGAGGCCGCAAAGGAAGCCGGTCTGGAGCCGAAGGCTCACGGCCCTTTCAAGGCGACCGACAAACTGGACGGAGAAGCCGATACGTCGATCCTCTTCCAGACCGCCGCCACGGTGGATCCCGGCACCCTGGCCGATCCGGTCATGCGGCCGGACGGTGCCCTCTTCGTCTTTGTCGAGAAGCGCGAGCTGGTGAAGGATCCCGCCCGCGCCGAGCGGGTCGAGCAGGCCCTCACCGGTCTGGCAAGCCAGCAGCAGCGCTTCGCCTTCAGCGCTTGGCTGGAGTCGAAACTGGAAGCTTCCAAGGTGGAAGACGTCACTCCCTGACCCCGCAGCCGCGGACCCGCCGTTCATGCCGGATTCCGAACGGGATACCCTCTTCGACGACGCCAACGGCTGCCTGGCCCTCGGCGAGTTGGAAGAAGCGACGGACCTTTACCGGAAGTGCGTGGCCATCGATCCCGCCTTTTTCGACGGCTGGCACGCGCTCGGCATGTGCCTGCTGAAGCTCGGCCAGGTGAAAGAAGCCATCGGCTGCGGTCTCCAGGCCACGACGCTGAGGCCGAATGATCTGCTCGCCTGGACCGCCCTCTCCCAAATGTATGTGCGGGACGGCCAGATCGCCGAGGCGGAGACCGCCAAGGGCAACGCCCGCATCCTTTCGCTCGGCGGCAAAGTGGTGCGCGACGCGTGAGAGGAAAATACCGACCGCCGGATTCCCCGGTCACGAATGTCTTGTGATGGGAGGCGGGCAATCCGACCATTCGCGCGGCCGTCGCTTCTCCGCTTCGGCCTTGAATCCGCCATTGTTCCGCCATGTTCTTCATCACCACCGCCATCGACTACACCAACGGCGCGCCGCACATCGGCCACGCGTACGAGAAAGTGCTCGCCGACGTCATCGCCCGCTACCGGCGGCTGCGGGGTGAGGAGGTTTACTTCCTCACCGGCGTGGACCAGCACGGGCAAAAGGTCCAGCAGACGGCGGAGAAGGAGGGGATCAATCCCGCGACATTCGCCAAGAAGAAGACCAAGCTCTTCCTCAACCTCTGGAAGAAGCTCGGCCTCCAGTACGACGGCTGGGCGGAAACCACCGACGAGCGTCACAAAGCCTGTGTCCAAGGCATCTTGAGCGACCTCAAGGACCGCGGCGAGCTCTACAAGAAAGCCTACAAGGGCTTCTATTCCGTGCGGCAGGAGCAGTTCCTGACCGATCGCGACCGCAACGAGGCGGGAGAATTCGGCCCGGAATGGGGCGAAGTCGTGGAGATCGAGGAGGAGAACTGGTATTTCCGGCTCAGCGCCCATGCGGAGTGGCTGAAGGCCTACGTGGCGGCGAATCCCGGCTTCGCGATCCCGGCCTTCCGCCGCAACGAACTGGTGGGAGCCCTCGCCAATTCCGGCGAGCTGGATCTCTGCATTTCCCGCCCGAAGGAGCGCCTGCGCTGGGGCATCGAATTTCCCTTTGATCCGGACTACGTCACCTATGTCTGGTTCGATGCGCTCATCAACTACATCTCCTTTGCCGGCTACAAGGCGAAGGAGGACAGCGGCCTCCCCTCCTTCGATAAGCTGTGGCCTTGCGCGGCCCACGTCATCGGGAAGGACATCCTGGTCCCCGCCCACGGCATCTACTGGCCCTGCATGCTCCATGCCATGGGCTTCACGGATGAGGAGATGCCGAAGATCCTCATCCATGGCTGGTGGAACATCAAAGGCGAGAAGATGTCCAAATCGCTCGGCAATGTCGTCGATCCCGACGAACTCGCCGACAAATTCGGGACCGATGCCCTGCGCTACTATCTGGTACGCGATATCACGACCGGCAAGGACGCGGATTTCGACCTGGACCGCCTGGTCATGCTCTACAACCAGGAACTGGCAAACGAGCTCGGCAATCTCTGCAACCGCGCCCTGAACATGACCGCCCGCTTCGGCGGCGGCACCGTCGTGACGTCAGCCGGGACCAACGACGACGATCTCGACTTGCGGGCCTCGCTAGAAACGGTGGCCGCCGATTATCGTGCCGCGATGGACGGTTTCGACATCGCAGACGGTCTGAAGGCCATCAACCGGCACGTGACCGTCTGCAATGCCTACGCGGAGCGGAACAAGCCCTGGGAGCTCGCGAAAGATCCGGCGAACAAGGCACGGCTGCACTCCGTGCTCTTCCATCTCGTGGAAAGCCTGGCGCACTGCGCCGTGCTGATTTCTCCCGTTCTGCCCGAGCCTGCGGCACGAATCGCGGCCCAACTCCGCATGGACAGCCTGCTCGAGCTCAAGCTCGGGGACCTCAAGTGGGGCCTGGTGCCGGATGGCCACGAGACGGGTAAGCCCAAGCCGGTTTTCCCGAAGATCGTGATCGAGGAAACGGCCTGAACCAAGGAAGCGGCCCGGACGGTTATGGAGCCTACTGGAACAGGTTCCGGTCAAGCGAGCGATACTGGATCGCCTCCAGCACGTCGTTCGGCCGGATGGCCGGCGATCCGGCCAGATCCGCAAGGGTCCGGGCCACTTTCAGGATACGGTCGTGCGCCCGGGCGGAGAAGTTCATCTGCTCCATCGCGTGTTCCATGTAGCCCGCCCCCTCCGCGTCGAGCTTGCAGTGCTCTTTCACCTGGCGCGCCCCCATCGCGGCATTGGTGGTCGCCTTGCTGCCCTTTAATCGCTGCTTCTGGATCTCCCGGGCCTCGATGACCCGCGCGCGTACCGCTCCCGATTTCTCGCCGCCGCCGCTTTCGGAAGAAAGCTCGCGATACTCCACGAGGGGCACGTCCACGTGCAGGTCGATGCGATCCAGGAGCGGCCCGGAAATCCGCTGCCGGTAGCTTTCGATCTGGCGCACGCTGCACCGGCACTGCCTCTTGCTATCCCCGTAGTAGCCGCAGGGACAGGGATTGAGCGCCGCCACCAGAAGGAAGCGCGAGGGAAAGGTCAGCGAGCCGGAAGCACGTGAAATCGTCACGTGCCCGTCTTCAAGCGGCTGCCGCATCACTTCCAGCGTGCTCCGGCGGAACTCCGGCAATTCGTCCAGGAAGAGGACCCCGTGATGAGCCAGCGAAACCTCGCCCGGCCCCGGGTTCGTCCCGCC
>CAMPGU010000228.1 GCA_946885645.1 uncultured Haloferula sp. | reverse complement strand
CTGGAGGACCTGCCAGACGACTCGATAGACCTTGTTGTCATCCAGCGCCTCGTGGGGCTCCATCCCGGCGGGGATGACGACGGGGAGGATGACGTAGCCGAGCTTTTTCCCGGGGGCATTCCGCATCACGCGGCCGACGGACTGGACGACATCCACCGGGGAATTCCGCGGGGTGAGGAAGAGCACGGCATCGAGCGCCGGGACATCCACGCCTTCGGACAGGCAGCGGACGTTGCTGAGGATGCGGCAGGTGTCCTGCGGCGGCTCGGCCTTCAGCCAGGCGAGCTTTTCCTCCTTCTGCCCGGCATTCATGGAGCCGTCCACGTGCTCGGCCTCGCAACGCAGGGCGATCTCGGCGTCCTCCTTTTCCAAGTAGGCGTCCACGACCTTCCGGAACATGCCGGCGATCTGCTTGGAGCTGACCTTGTGGGTCTTTTGGCCGAGGTGGCGCTCGATGACCTGGCAGAAGGCGACGGCGCGCTTCATCGGCGCGGGGTCGTGGTTGAGGTCAGGGGCGAGGCCCTGCTTTGCCAGCGCCTTCCAGCAGCCGATGATGCGGGCGGCGTCGTCCACCTTGAGCTGGTTGTTCTCGTCCTTCAGCAGGTCCTGGAGGCGCTTGTTCACGTGGTCCTCGCTGATGGTGAGGACGAGCACCTTGTAATCGGTGAGGAGCTTCAGCTCGACGGCCTCCGAGAAGGTGATGACGTGGAACTGCTTCCCATAGAGCGCCTCGTCGTCCATGGAGGCGAGGGCGACGTTGTCCTTTTCCGCCATGGCCTTCGCGCCCTCGCCATAGATTCGCGGGGTGGCGGTCATGTAGAGGCGGCGGGCAGCGCGGATGAACGCGGCGTCGTGGACGCGGACGAAGTTGCTCTCCTTTTCATCGCTGGCCCAGGTTGCACCGGTGGTGCGGTGGGCCTCGTCGCAGACAATCAGGTCGAAATCCGCCAGCCCGTGCAGGAGCTGGGCGCGGCTGATGACATCGAGCGAGTGGTAGGTGGAAAAGACGACGCTCATGTGGTTCGCGTCGTGGCGCTTGGCCATTTCCAGCGCGAGGCGCTTGGCATCCGTGGTGGCGGGGTAGCGCAGTTCGTGGGTGAGGGTTTCCACGATGTCCTCGTCCTTTTTCCGCTTTTTCCCGACCTCGGCGTCCGAGCAGACGGCGAAGGAGTGGAGCGGCGTGGCGCTTTCCTGAGTCCACTCGGTGAGGGTCTGGGACAGGAGGTTGAGGCTGGGGACGAGGAAGAGGACGCGCTTGCCCTTGCCCGCGATCTCCTCGGCGACCTTAAGGGAGGTGAAGGTCTTGCCGGTGCCGCAGGCCATGATGAGCTTGCCGCGGGCGGCGGACTGGAAGCCAAGCCTGACCTTGGTCAGCGCGGTCTCCTGGTGGGGGCGGAGGCTTTTCTTCGGCTTGAGGACCGGGGGCTGGCTGGGCTGGTACTTCGCCCAATCGATCTGCGAGTTCTCCAGATCGTGGAGGTCGATCTTATAGACGGGCGGCTGTTGCTGGCCGAGGGAGTTTTCCGCATTCGCGCTCCAGTCATTGGTGCTGGTGACGATGATCCGTTGGACGAAGGGCTTTTGTCCGGAGGCGGTGAAGAAACTGTCGATGTCAGCCTTCTTCACCCGGTAGTCCGGGGCGTAGCACTTGCACTGGATGGCATGGTAGTCGCCGGTGCCTTGGGCCCGTGCGACCAGGTCGATGCCGGTATCCTTGGCGGAGAAGCCGAATTCCGGACCGCCGATGGCTTTTACCCAGTCCGCATAAAGCCAGACTTCCGAGTAGAGATCGGTGAAGCGGGGCTCGTGGCGGAAATAGGTGCGGATGAGTTCCTCGAAGTAGGTGCCCTTTTCCTTCTCGGAGTGGGCGGTGGAGCGGTAGTTGGCGAGGATGCTTTCGATAGGAGTCATCGGGATGGGCAGGAGAGAAACGGTGGCCGGGGCGAGGCGGGGAGATCGCGGCGGGATGTTATGGATTGTTAATGGCAGCGGGCGAGGGAATCCCTCTGCGGCTTTTGCTTCAATCCCGGGTGAGAATCCGGATCAGCGGTTGATTGAGGTAGTAATTGTTGCGGCCGATCTTGCGTTTTTCGAGGAATCCCCCTTCGGCGAGTTCATCGAGGTAGCGGGTGGCAGTCAGGCGGCTGACTTTCAGGTCGCGTTCGACGAAAGCGATCTTGGTGTAAGGGTGGGTGAAGAGGTTATTGATGAGATCCTGGCTGTAAAAGCGGAAGCGGCTGCGGATGCGGTGCTTTGCATCGAGGAGGGCGTCCCGGATCAGGGCGACGGTGAGGGTCGCATCGCGGGCGGTGGATTCGACGGCGGTCAGCATGTAGAGCACCCATTCCTCCCAGGCGTCCCGTTCGCGGACGGCTTGGAGAAGCCGGTAGTAGTCGGCCTTCGTCCGGACGATGTGGCGGCTCAGGTAGAGGACGGGGACATCCAGCAGGCCCTCCTTCACAAGGTAGAGGACATTGAGGATACGGCCGGTGCGGCCATTCCCGTCGTAAAAGGGGTGGATGCTCTCGAACTGGTGATGAATCAGGGCCATCCTTACCAGCGGATCGGCATCGAAAGGGGGCTCGGCGTGGATGAACTTCTCCAGTTCCGCCATGAGCGCTTCGACCTCCGGGCCGCTCTGGGGCGGGGTATAGATTACCTCCCCGGCGCGGTTTTTCAAAGTGGTGCCGGGAACCTTGCGGAAGCCGGCGCGGTTCGCCTCCAGCACGGCCTGGATGTCGAGCAGGTGGTTGTTGGTAAGGAGACCGGTGGTTTTGACGGTCTGGTACCCGGTCCACAGGGCCTCCCGATAGAGAAGGACTTCCTTGGTGGCCGCGTTCATCGCGTCTCCCTCGGCGGATTCCCGTTGGTAGAGTTGATCGTGGGTGGTGACGATATTCTCGATTTCCGAGCTGTCCTTCGCCTCCTGGATCGTAAGGGTGCTGATGAGGATATTTTGCTGGGGGATTGTTCCGACGGCTCCCTTCAATTCCGCAAGGGCACGACCCGCCGCGGCAACCGCTTTGAGGATGGCGGTTGTTTCAAAACGGGTGGGTTCGAGGTGGTTGAGACTTTGAAGCATCGTCTGGCGAAACGTGTATAGAGATGACGGATTTTTATGCAAGTTGTCGGTGCTTTTGTATGCGTTTGAGGGCGTTTGTATGCGTTTGAGGGCGTTTGAGGGCGTTTGAGGACAAGTTCGCCGAGTTCCGGAGCGCCCGGGCCATCAAATCGCCTTCAAGTGTGACAAGGGTTCGGCGACAACCGAATCTGCCAGAGTCGCCCCGCGGCGCTTCAGATCGGGCACGATGCGGAAAAACGTCTCACCCTCCTCCCGCGGGTGGAGGCTCAGGTAGTGCCGGCGGACAATGCTTTCCGAATTTCCCGCTTGAAGGGCGGCATCACCGATAGAGCGGTGGAGTGCGACATGGTAGGAAATGAAAGAATGCCGCGCTTCGTCGTGATCGAGGCCGAAGTGACGGCGGATCTGCTTTGCCATGCGGTCGAAATTCACGGGGATCGCCGGTGCCGGAGCGGCTTCGAGCCATGCGGCGAGGTTGTTGGAAATCGTGACATGCCGCTCATGGCGGGTTTTCGAGACCTTGGCAGGAATAGTGATCGTCCGGGTCCGCAGATCGATGAGGCGGGCTTCCTGCTCGGCCATGCGCTCGATTTCTCCGGGGCGCAGGCCGGCGAAGTAGAGAAGCGCGTAGTAGCGGACCATCGCTCCGCCCTTCCAGCGGGAGAGGACACGGAAGAGGCGGAGCACGTTCTCCGGCGAAGTGGTCGCTGGCTTGGGATTTTGCTCTTCGCGGACTTGGCGGGCGGCGAATTTCCGCACATCGGCCACCGGGTTCTTGAAAACAAAGGGGCGATTCGAAGCGACATCCGGCTGGGAGCACCACTCGAACAACGAATGCAGGGCGTTGCGGTAGTTGTTCCAGGTCTTGCGGGTTGCCTTGCTCTTCCCATCCTTTGCCCGGAGGCCGCGGAGAAAGCCCTCGATGTCCAGCGAGGTGACTTCGTGCGTCCATGGGTTGTCGGCCGTCCGGAGGAATTGCTCGACCACGCTCTTGATCGCCAGCCGGGAGCGGTCGCGAATGCCGTCCCGCTCGCGGTCGTCGAGGTAGAGATGAATTGCCTCGCGCAAGCGAATGGCGAACTCCGGGGGGCGATGATTGCGGAGGAAGAACTCGATCGCCTCGGAGAGCGAATAGGTGTTCCCGAGCCGGTCGAACGCCTTCACGGCTTGGTCAAGCTGTTCGTCGCTGAGGGGGCAGAGCATAAGACGTTGCTGCCGACCCTGGTTTTCCACTTCTACTCGCTTGAGCGCCACGAACCGTTCTGCCTCGGCGAGATCCTTGAACTGCTTCCGCTGCCACTTGCCGTTCTCCTTCCAGCCTTGGACGAGATGGGAGGTATATCCTTTGGAATCCACGTGTGCCCGGATCGTAATCTGGGTCGGAGCATTCTTCGTGGCCACCACCCGCGTTCGCTTCGCCTTCCTCCCCATGCCTGCATTCACACGCACTCGGCTTGCGCTTTCAAGCATCTATTGCGGGAATCGATGCGGGAAAATGGATGATGTCATGTTTTGTCAAGGTTGGCCATCAGGCTCATAACCTGAAGGTCGTAGGTTCAAATCCTACTCCCGCCACCACTTTCAAAGCCCTGCAAGCCAATAACTTGCGGGGCTTTTTTCGGCTTGATGCAGCGCCCCATCGGGCGCGGCACGCGGGGGTTCCCGTCTGTCGGGCTTGGCGGCGGCCATCGGAAGATTCCCCGGTTTCTTCTGCCGCCTCGATTCTTTCTGGCGCGCGCCTTGATCTGGCCGATCCTGGCGAGCGTGAAACGCTCCCGCGAGCAACTGCTTACCATTGGAATCACGGCCGGCGTTTCGGCCCTTCTCACCGTCTTCATCCGGAATTTCATTTCCGGCGAAAAGAAAATCACCCACCGCATCACCCAGCACTACGGCATTTCCGATCCCCAGTTCGAGCGCGCGATGAGCCAGCTTCTCGGACCGCCGATCGTCGAGGGGAATCGCGTGACTCCGCTTCAAAACGGCGCGGAGATTTTTCCCGCCATGCTCGACGCCATTGCCAGCGCGGAACGCAGCATCACCTTTGAAACGTTCATCTACTGGTCCGGATCGATCGCCGATCGTTTCGCCGATGCCCTCGCGGCAAAGGCTCGCCGCGGCGTGAAAGTTCACGTGCTCATCGATGCTTTCGGCTGCAACTGCGTTAATGGGGAAGCCTTGCGCCGCATGGTCCAGGCCGGCGTGGAGTTGGAGCTCTATCACATGACCAGCCTGGCCCGCACCAATCACCGTACCCACCGGAAGCTGCTGATCGTCGATGGGAAGACAGGCTTCACCGGGGGCGTCGGGATCGCGGACAACTGGGACGGCAATGCCGACGACCCGAAGCACTTCCGCGACACCCAGTATCGCGTGGAAGGTCCCGTAGTGGCGCAGATGCAGGCCGCCTTTCTCGATAACTGGATGAAGACCCGTGCCGTCGTGCTCCATGGTGAGGACTATTTCCCTTCCTTGGAAGAGGTTGGAACACTGCATTGCCAGATGTTCAAGAGCTCGCCGATGGAGGGGAGCGAGAGTGCTCGCCTGATGTATCTACTCTCCATCGCCGCCGCGGAAAAGAGTATCAAGATCGGCAATGCGTATTTCCTCCCGGACGATCTCACCACGCGTACCCTCGTGGAGGCCGTCGGGCGCGGAGTCTCGGTGGAGGTCCTGTTGCCGGGTCGCACCATCGATTCGCAGACCGTCCGCCTTGCTTCCCGTCAGCGTATGGGTCGTCTGCTCAGAGGAGGCGTCCGCGTCTTCGAATACGAGCCGACCATGTATCACTGCAAATGCATGATGATCGATGGCCACTGGACCTCCGTCGGCTCCGCGAACTTCGACAATCGTTCCTTCCGGATCAACGACGAGGCCAATCTCAATGTCATCAGTCCTGATTTCACCGGTGAGGAGATGAGGGTCTTCGATCAAGACATTGCCCGCTCCGTCGAATTCACTCTCGATGATTGGCACGGCCGCTCTTCGGGCGAAAAGATCTTGGGCCGCACCGCCGCGCTCCTGAGATCGCAATTGTGACGGGGAAGCGGGAGGGGGCGAGGTCGTCGATGGAGAATTGCTCGCGGGATTCCCGCACCGCCTCAGCTCCGCTCTTGTCCGGCTTGATCTGGTTAAACAGCGTTTCCCTTCCCCGTCGCATTGGTCTTCACGGCATCCGCGGCATAAATGGCCACGGCGGTCCAGATCAGCGCGAAGGAGACAAGGCGCAGGGTGTTCATCTCTTCCCCATAGAAACCCCAGCCGATCAGGAACTGGAGGGTAGGGCCGATGAATTGAAGGATTCCGAGGGTCGTCAGGGAGATGGTCCGCGCGGCGTGGCCGAAGCAGAGCAGGGGAGTGGCCGTGGCGATGCCCGTGCAGACCACGAGCGCGGCTGTCCCGGCGGTGGGGCCGAAAAGCGGCACCCCTCGCGACCCCTGCCACAGCAGCCACGCCAATGCCACCGGCGCGAGCAGCGCGGTCTCCGCACCGAGTCCGGCCAGCGCTCCCAAGGGCGCTTTTTTCCGCACCACGGCATAGAGAGCGAAGGTCACCGCGAGCACGAGAGCCACCCAGGGGACTCCCTTTACCGCCGGAAATTGGCAGGCCACTCCTGCCGCCGCCACCACCACCGCCGTCATCTGGAGGCGGTTCTGGCGTTCCCCGAAAAAGAGGGCTCCCAGAAGCATGTTGATGAAGGGATTCAGGTAATAGCCCAGCGCGCCCTCCAGAAT
>CAMPGU010000227.1 GCA_946885645.1 uncultured Haloferula sp. | reverse complement strand
GGCCTTGAAGAGGATCTCACGGCTCTTCGTCACGCCGTGCAGCATGCGCGTGCCGCCGACCAGCAGCTTCGGCATGAGGTAGTTCGGCTGGCCGCTGTTGGTGATGTTCACCCGCTTGTAGTCCTCGGCGTCGGCGGCGAGCACTTCGGCGACCCACGGATCTTCCAGCGCATCGGGCGGCAGCGGTTTCTTCATCAGGGGCCTTACCACTTCCCAGGCCTTCGGCAGATCGGGCACGGGCCGGGCGAAGAGCGCGTGGTGGACGGCAGGGAAGGAGGCGGGGTCGGTGCGCCAGCAGGCGAGAGCGAGGCGGGCGAGTTCACAGGAATTGGCGTGATTCTCGAGATGCTGCGGGACGTGGGGATTGCAGGCGCGGTTGATCGGGCAGGGAAGGAGGATGACGCAGAACTTGCCGGGATGCTTTTGCATGAGGGCTTCCAGGTCCTCGTGGAGATCTCGGCAGGAATCGCAGGCGTAGTCGTAATATTTCACCACCACGTGCGGGGCGTCCGCGTTGCCGAGATGGGGAAGGGCGGTGGCATTGTATTGCTTGTTGCCGAGGAAGGTGGCCTTGCGCCCTTCCCCGCGTGAGTGGATGGGGCCGCTATCCTGCTGTGCCGGAGCGGCAGGCGCGGGTTCCCCGAGAACGAGGTTCGATTCCTCGTGGGTGTCGGGCACGGGACCGGCGATCTGGCCGATGATGAGGATGCCGGTGGCCGCGAGCCCGGCCAGAACACCGGGCTTCGCGGGAGCCGAGGGGCTTCCCGGCTGGCGGCGGAAAATCAGGATCGCGCACGTGATCCCGATGAGATGAGCCGCGAGGCACCAGGGGCAGAAGCTGCGGATGATGAAGGCTTGGACGATCGCGAACCAGACCGCGGCGCCCGCCAGGCAGGTGCCGATTGCGAGCATCGGGAACCGCCGGGGCTTGAAAGTGAAGAAAAGCAAGGCCGCGTAGAGGAGCAGGGAAAGCGCACTGACGGGGATGAGGAACCATTGGGACCAGCGGGAACCCAGCACGTTCGCGCAGCCGGATCCTGCTCCACAACCGACGAGATAGGTAATGGAGCCCGTGGCCTTCTGGAAAAGAAGCCACCCGCTCAAAAGGAGCCCGAGGAGGGCGGAGAGTCGCAATGCCATCGTCTAGGAGTGAAGAGGAAAGACCGTGGAGACAAGGCAGCCCTCCGGAACTTGCGAATCCGGAGGGCTGCGGGGTCAAATCGTTCCGGACCTGTAACTACGGAACGTCTTGAATTTTGTAGAATGCCTTTCCGGCCGGAGGCAACGGATCGGACACCACCTCGGTGGAAGCTGCCGGCGTGAACGGGAGCCCGACATCGCTGAATGTCACCAAGTCCGTGCTGCGGCGGAGCTGGTAGGATTTCGTGGTATCGAAGCCCTGCACCGTGATCTCGAAGGCAGCACCGTTGAAGGCCGCTCCGGTCACCACCAGATTTTCCGGGATGCCGGTGGTCTGGTGGACCGTCAGGGCGTTGTAGAACGATGCGCCCGTGTTGGGGTTGGTCATCTGGATGTATTGGACGTCCCCGATCGCCGTGAAGGTGCCGGTCACCCACTCCCCCGAATCATTCGCCAAGTCGTCGGAATTCCCGGCACTGAGGACCGCTTCGGTATTCGCGGAGTTCAGCGTGTCGAATTGCCACGTATGAGGGGTGGCGGGCCGGGTGTCCGCGACCCAGATCTGGACACGGTACTGCTCGCCCGGCACGAGTCCGGTGAGTTCCACGAACCGCTCGATCCCGCTGGTGCTGCCGGCGTCGAGCAACGTTTCGTAATTGGCGTCGCTGCCCGGGCGCGTGTAGGGGTCCAGCCCGGTCACCCTGGTCTCCAGGGAGGGACCGCTCTGGAAGGGAATGCCACCGACCGTCACCGGATTTTCTCCGCCGGTCCAAGCGTGGAGGAGCAAGCCGCCGGTCTGGAAGTCCGCCAAGGTACCGGTGATCTTGCCGGGTGTGGCCCAGGTGATCTCGGCGAATTCGTCGGGAATGATATTGAGATCGGCAGGGTCCCCGCCGTGGTCCACTTCGTAGCCGTCCCGGAAGCCGTCGCCGTCGGTGTCCGCAAGGAGCGGATCGCTCTGGGAAGTGCCGGGAGGAGGATTGATTTCCTCGCCGTCGTCGAGGCCGTCGTCGTCCGTGTCCGGATCGCCGGGGCTCGTGCGCCCGGCGTATTCCTGGATGTTGGTGAGGAGATCGGAATCGCCATCGCCGCCGGCGTCGTTCACGGAGTTGTTGAGGCCGTGGAGGTCCTCGTAGAAGTCCGGCATTCCGTCCGCATCGCTATCTTGCGAAACCCCGAAGTATTCGATTTCTCCGAGGGCATGCTCCGTGGTGCTACCGGTGGAGGTCACCGAATAGCGGAACCAGCGGTAGGTCGGGAGGGACGCGGGGAGATCGAACCGCACCACCTCGTCGCGAAGCGTCCAGACCGGCTTGGTGGTGTCGCTGTAGGCGAAGATATCGGTGAAGGTGACTCCGTCGTTCGAAGCCTGGATGGCCCAGACAAGCGGGTCGCGCTGCGGGGCGTCATTGGAGGAGGTCACGGTGAAGTGCGTGAGCTTCACGGGATACTCCATTTCCACCGTCACGGCCTGCGGTGCGGCATTGCAGCACCACTTCGCCCCGCCGCCACCGGTCTTGTTGTCGAAGACGTCGTAGGCACCCTCGCCTTGGTTCGGGGCCGGGTTGCTGAAGTAGTTCTCGCTGGTGGCGTTGATCGACTGCCAGTCGAAGCCGCTGCCGGCCGCGGTGCCGTCGTTGCCGTTGTTCTCGTAGTCGGTGATGTCGCCGCCGAGCAAGGCGATATCCCCGGTTCCCAAGGACAGGAGCGTGACGCCGAAAGGAGTGCTGCCTGCCACCGCGGGATCGCTTCCGTTGGCCACCTCATAACCGTCCTTGAAGAAGTCGCCGTCACTGTCTTCGAGGATCGGGCTGGTGCCGTAGCCGCCGGGCAGGGGGGCCTCTTCGCCATCTTCCAAGCCATCGCCGTCCGTGTCCTTTACGAAAGGATCGGATCCGGCCACGTCTTCCTCGCCGTCTTTCAGGCCGTCCCCGTCCGTGTCGTCCAGATCGGGTCTGGTTCCGATTTCAAACTCCTCGAAGTTAGTGAGGCCGTCGTTGTCGAAGTCCACATCCCGGTCCGCCGCGCTGGCGTCGCTCAGGAAAGCTTCATAGAGGTCCTCGTAGAGCTTCGGCATGTCGTCGGCATCTGCATCCACGTCGCTCTGGAGACCGAAATACTCGATTTCTCCCAGCGCGTGCTGGGTGGTGCTGCCGGTAGAGTAAACCTGATAACGGATATGTTTGTACGGGTGGGATCTCACCGGCAGGTTGAAGCGGAAGACCTGGTTGCGCTGCGTTCCCCAGAAAGATGCCTTCGAGAAGTCGAAGCGGGCGATCGTGGCAAAGTCGAAGCCGTTGTGGGATCCTTGGATCTCCCACACGCGCGGGTCGCGTTCCGGGGCGTCGTTGCTGGACGTGACCGTGAAGTACTGCAAGCTGGTGTAGCTGGCGAATTCCACCGTGACGTGCTGGGGCGCGGCATTGCAGCACCACTTGGCTTCACCGCCGCCGACCTTGTTGTCGAAGACGTTGGCGGCTGCTTCGACGGAGAAATCCGGGGTCGAGGAGGAGGTGAGGCTCACCCAATTGTAACCCGTGCCTGCGGGCGTGGCATCGCTGATGTCGTTGTTCGGGTCCGTCAGGTCGGAGAGCAGGAGGAAACCGCCGCCGGTGCCAAGATTGCTCACCGTGATGCCGTTCGGGACGCTGGCGGGGTCGTTGAGCAAGGTTTCCGCCTGCGCTTCAAAGCCGTCCGGATAGTTGTCGCCGTCCGTATCCGCGAGCAGCGGGTTGCCGTTGAGGGGAAGCTCCGCCCCGTCGGATAAGGTGTCCCCGTCGGTGTCCGCCACCTTCGGGTTCGTGCCCGTGCCGGCAGGCGGGAGCGCGACTTCCACCCCGTCGAGGATCCCGTCGCTGTCGGCGTCGGGCACTACCATGCTGAGTTGCAGGAGGTACTCGTCCAAATTGCTGAGCTGATCGTTGTCCTGATCGAGCGCGGCGTCGGCCGGATTGGCCGGATCGAGGAAGTCCGCATAGACGGCGGAATCTTCCACGACGTCCGGGATCCCGTCGTTGTCGGTATCCGGCGAGAGGTCGCGCAAAACGTAGGCATTGATATAATTCTGGGTCTGCGCGACACCCCGGCCGTAGAAGAGTTGGGTGGTGGCATCTGCCGTGAAAGTGCCGATCACATAGCTGCTGGTATTCACCGCGAAAGTGGCGGTCTCGGCACCTGCGCCATCCGTCGGGCTATCGCTCCATTCCATGGTGCGAGCGCCGCAGCAGCCGCGGTCGTCTGAGGCAAAAAGCTGGATTTGATAGACGCCGCCGGGCGTCAGGCCGCCGATTCTGACCACCTTCGGGTTGTCTCCGTCGGGAGCCATGCTGTCCATGATGGTGTTGAAGTTCGCATCCGCGGCACCCGGCGGGATCCATACGTCGCCGTTGGTGTAAGTTCCTCCGGTCGCGGCGGCGTTGCTGAGGCCGAGCGCGGCACCCTCGGCGACATTGTCGAAGATAATCGTCTCCGAGCCGACGGTTACGGGCAGCGCCGGGGAACCGGCCGGGGTGCCGAAATTGCCGGCGTGATACGGGCGACCTTCCAAGCTGATCGAGTTCTCATCGACGGTGGGCGTCGGGCCTGTCGTCCAAGTGACAGGGGCGGCATGAGCCGTCATTACGACGGCACATAGCACCCCCCAATGGGGTATTGTGGGTTTGTTCATTGTGGGTTTTTGTGGGCTTATCTTTGGTTATGTAGTTTTCAATTCGGGTCAAGCCGGTTCCGCGCAACGATTAAACTCCATGTTTACGTTGGTATATAAAACGCGTTTCTAGTCGAATAAGAATCGATTTCTTATCAGTAAAATCGCCCAAAAAGGTGCCAAACTAATTAGGAGCCCCTGAATTCCAAGTGCAGCTAAACATGTAGCCCAAGAGGGGCCGTATGGTCAGAAGCGGGTTTTCCGGGTCAGGGTCCTATCCGGGTGCTTCCGGGTGGGCTTTCTTCCAGCTTCTTCCGCATGGAAAAATTCGGTGCCGGATGCCCGAGAATCACGTTCTCCCGCGCCTCGGTCACCTGGAAGCCCAGCGCTTCGAAGAACATCTTCGCCGTGAGGCTCACCTCCGCCTCCAGCGCGGGAAGGTTCTCTCTTCGTGCCTGCGCCTCGATTTCTTCCATCAGCCGCGTCCCCACACCCCGCCGCAGGAATTCCGGATGCACGTAAAAGTAATCGATCATGCCTGCGGCATCCACCTCCGCCATTCCGGCGATACGCTCCTCCACAATGGCCACGAACGGATTTGTCGCGGCCAGACGTTCCCGCCATTCGTCCATATCCCGATCCGGCGGTGCCCAGCGGTCGAGCAGCTCGGAATGGTAATGCCGGGCATTCGTCTCATGGGTGGAGCGAAAATAGACCTCCCAGATTGCCGGTTCCTCACCCGGATGGTAGCGACGGATTACGATCACGACGGGGATGGGAGGCGAGGGTGTGGTGTGGGGGATGCTTCCGGAGAGATCTCAGGAGCAGCAGTTCGCCTTGGCAAAATGGAACGACGAGAGAGGCACTTGCCGTCGCTCATTTCTCGACCAACTTGAATTGCTGACGCAGGGGATCCTCCTTGCTCTTCGCGAGGGCATAGCGGCCTTCGGGTTCGATGGTGATGAACTCACCCGCACGATTTCCGGCCTCGAGCATCACCGTGTTCTCGTCGACTTTCACGATCTTGAAGGTGGCCTGCCAATCGAAACCTTTTTGTAGAATGACGTCATTCGGGCGTTCGGCGACTTCGATCTTCCAGACTTCATGTCGCAGGTAAGTGCCTTTGGAACGGGTGGACTCGAAGCTGACCATCTCCGGATCGGCCAAGCCCGGAATAAGCCGAAAACGAGCTCCGGCCCTTGAAGAATGTACCAAGCCTTCCCTCGGCGCATCGATTACTTTCTTCGGGTCTCCAGCCGCCACGATCTGAACGATCCGGGTTGCTCCTTCCTTTGCCGCTTCCGCGTCTCCAGACGCGAGGGCGAGAAGCTCTTCATCGGAGAGCGAATCCAGGATCCCTAGTCCTTCGCCGACGACAAAGTCCCGGGCCTTCGCCTTCAGTTTCTTCACAACAAGGCTGTCCACCTCCGAGCCTGTCGCCAAAACGCCGTTTCCGCTCACCATCTGGCTGATGCACTTCGTGGCCAATGCTTTCTTTTCGCCTTCGAGCGAGGGAAGAAGAGCGCGAATCTCCTTCTGGAACTCGGGATCCTTCGAGACTTCTTGCGCGAATTTTTTCCACGCCAGCGGCTTCAGGATATTGGCATCCTGTGCGACGAGGGGGCCAGCCATCGCGACAAGCAGGACAAGGCGGACCACGGCTGCCAGGAAACCGCCGGGCGACGACCGGGAAGTATATCCAGGATTGACAAGAGGGGATATCATAAACCGGCAAATTAATTCTTCCTCCTACTTTGCCAAGATCTTTCGCCTCGCGCAAGGGCCCGAGCTTGCGGACGGCAAAGCCCCTTGCATCCGGAGTTCCCTCGCGCACTCGCGGCAGGATGCCTAAGGGCCAACACATCTGCTGATCTGTTAGAGACGGTCGATAGCAGACTCGATTCCACATCGAATACCACATTGGGGGCTCCCCCGATTAGGGGAGATTGCAGGGAGCAAAAACGGACACCATAGTCAATCGTCCTCAAAAACCCAAATCTTTGGGGGCTATTTCAAACGCCATGAAACCCAAAAACCAAACTCGCTCGCTC
>CAMPGU010000226.1 GCA_946885645.1 uncultured Haloferula sp. | reverse complement strand
GGGGAGACGGGGGGAATTCGTCATTCTCCGTCTGCTCCCGGTTGCGCGTGCCGGTGGAATGGTGTGAGGTGCGCCGCGTGTTCGCGACCTACGTGCATGACTTGAGCCCGGTGTTGATCCGTTTCACGGATGCGATCCAGCTTCGCTGGTACGGCCTGGCCTACCTGGCGGCCTTCGTGGCCGGGGCCTGGCTGCTGAACGTGCTGGCGAAGCGGAAGCTATGGGTGCTGCCGCCGGGCGCGGCGGGGGACTTCATCGCGGCCGCGGCGATCTTCGGGGTCTTCATCGGCGGGCGCGTGGGCTACATGCTGTGGTATTACCCCGGTGACCACGGCTGGAGCTGGGTGACGGAGGACCCGCTGATGCTTTTCAAGGTCTGGGAAGGCGGCATGGCCAGCCACGGGGGCATCCTGGGGCTGGTGGTTTTCACCTGGTTCTACGCGCGGAAGAAGAAGGTCTCCTGGCGCGGGCTGGGCGATGGCCTGTGCGTGGTCTCGCCGCTTGGCCTGCTCTTCGGGCGGGTGGCGAATTTCATCAACGGCGAGCTCTACGGGCGCCCCGCGGACGGAGTGGCGTGGGCGGTGAAATTCCAGCGCGCGATGGTGGAGCAGCCGAAAGCGGAGGCCCTGAACTTCCAGGACGCGATGCAGGCGGCCGCGGAGGCCTCGCCCGCGCTGGAGCAGCCCTACGCCCGCTGGATCGCGGCCGGGGACAGCAGCCACGCGAACAATGCGCTCTTCGAGCAGGTGCTGGCCGTGCAGCGCCAGGATCCGGCGGTCTCCCGCGCGCTGGAGCCCTACCTGCTGCCGCGCCACCCCTCGCAGCTCTACGAGGGGCTGCTGGAGGGCGGGGCGCTCTTCGCGATCCTGTGGTGGGTGCGGGTGAAATATCCGGCGGCACCTCCCGGGGTGCTCACGGGGCTCTTCTTCATCTTCTACGCGCTCTTCCGGATCTTCGCGGAGCAATTCCGCGAGCCGGATGCGAAGCTGGTGGGGCCGATGACGAGCGGGCAGTTCCTCTCGCTTTTCATGATCGCGGCGGGCGCGGCCTTCCTGCTTTCGGCGAAGTATTGGAACCGGAAGAGCGCCTGATAGGGCCGCCGGCCGGATAAGAAAAAAGCGGACACGCTGCCGTGTCCGCTTTCCGGGAAAGGGGTGGCTAGCCGATCACTTCGGGATCACCAGGGCTTGGCCGGGCTTGATCATCGCGCCCTTGATACCGTTCGCCCTTTGCACCGCTCCGACGGTGGTACCGTAGCGCTTGGCGATCGCATAGAGGCTGTCCCCGGAGCGCACGGTGTGGCGGGTGGCTTTCGGCTTCGGTTTCGCCTTGGCGACGGCTTTCGGCTTCGGCCTGGTCTTCGGCTTCACCACCACGGGCTTGGAGGTCGCCTTCGGCTTGGTGGATCGGCTCGCGACGGAGGAAGAGCTGGTCGGCGGTTTCTTGTAAACAACCGTCGTGGTGGAGGAAACGGGCTTCGGCGCCACATTGGCGGCGAGCACCGGCGGCGGGATGACCGGGATATCCGCGGCCGGGGCGGTGTCCGGTTCGGCATCCGCGATCTGCCGGGAGCCTTCCTTCCACTTGCTAGGGCTGTCCGCCCAGGCTTCCACGTAATTCCCGCGGCTGTCGAAGGGACCGGTGCCGCCGGGATTCGAGGCAGTGGAGCTGCCGGTATTCGTGCAGGCGGTAAGCCCCACGGATAGGGCCGCAGCGGGGAGTGAGAACCAGCGCAATCGCATGGCCGTGGATAAGGAAAACGGCACCGTTTGGCAAAGCTTGATTGTCCGCAGCGGACATTTGGCCCCGGATCCATGCAGGGGCCTTGTTTCCCGCGCGGCGGGAGGACGGCGGCCGCGGGGAAAACCGCGGGTGAAAACGCCCGGCTTCCCCGCGGATTCCCCTTGCCTCCGGCGGCGGGAGATGGCAACCCCTCGGGCGTCCGCCAAGGGAAAGGGGCATTAGCTCAGTTGGTAGAGCGCTTCGTTCGCAATGAAGAGGTCAGGAGTTCGAATCTCCTATGCTCCACTCCTTTCCCCGGCCGTTTGCATTGCCGCTCCAGGCGATCTTTCCGATTTGTTGGCAACCGGCTCCTCCGCCGCAGCGGGCCGGCCTGCCGGGCGCGGGTGATCCCGGCGCGGATTCCCGGTGCGAGAGGCGGGCGATGCCTCTGAAGAAACGTGACTGCCGCAACGTATCGGCGTATGCTGACGCCTCCCCGATGGACGTTTATTTCACTCCCTTGGAACCGCCGATCTACGAGCTCCTCTCGTGGGATATGGATCTGATCTTGCGCTGCCTGGAGGTGATCCGGCGCGAGCTGCCGGTGCTCGCGGGGGACCTGATGCCGGAGGCACCGAAGCTGGCGATCTTCGCGATGCCGCGGGGGAAATTCCCCGGCGGCAGCTATCCGGTGCTGGGGGTGGTGCAGATCACGCAAGAGGCGACCGCGCCCTACCTGGCGATCGAGAGCCGGATCCGGACCTGGTGCGCGGAACTCGGCAAGGAGGGGCTGAAGACCCGCGCCGCGGACGTGCAGACACCGAGCTGGGAGGAGCTGAAGAGCTGCGGTTGCTACCCGGATCCGCGGGATGAAGCCGTAGGCTGAGGGGGGAGGAGATGTGTCTGAACTGCGGAGGGCGCGGAGGGCGCGGAGGGCGCGGAGAGTCGCAAAGAAAACCGTCGGGCAACGGATGACTCCGTGCCCCTCCGGGATCTCCGCGATTTCGCGGGTATTTGGAGGGTCTGCCGATTTTTATTTTCGGTCCTTCCCGGCCAGCAGGCTGGCCTTGCCAAAAGCGGCAGCAAGGCTGCCGCAGTCCAAGGTGCGGCTGTGCCGCACGGTGTCTCCACGCCGCGGGGTGCTGCGGGCTACTCCGCCTTTTTCACGGCGGTCCAGGCTTCGTCCATTTCGGCGGCGGTGGCGGCATCGACGCTTTTGCCGTCTTTCTTCAGGCGGCGTTCCATTTCGTTGAAACGGCGCTCGAATTTGGCGTTGGCGGCGGCGAGGAGGAGTTCGGGGTCCTGCTTGCGGAAGCGGGCAAGATTCACGACGGAGAAGAGCAGGTCGCCGAGTTCCTCGTCCACGGCCGCGAGGTCCTGGGCGTCCACGGCGGCTTCGAGTTCCTGGATTTCCTCGTGGATCTTCCCCAGCACGCCGCACTGCGTCGGCCAATCGAAGCCGACCTTGGCGGCCTTCTTCTGGAGCTTGGAGGCGCGGAGCAGCGCGGGCAGGCCCTTGCCGGTGCCGTGGAGGTAGGGCTTTTCGCCATCGCCCTTTTCCTGGCGCTTGATTTCGTCCCACTGCCGGAGCACGGCGTCCGGGGTATCGGCGGAGGCGCCGGCGAAGATGTGCGGGTGGCGGCGGATGAGCTTGTCCGAGATGCCACGGGCCACGTCGTCCAGATTGAAATGTTTCGCTTCCTCGGCCAGTTCGCTGTGGAAGACCACCTGGAGCAGCAGGTCGCCGAGTTCCTCGCGCAGGTGCTCGATGTCCCCGCGCTGGATGGCATCCACGGTTTCGTAGGCTTCCTCGATGAGATTGGAAACGAGGCTCTGGTGGGTCTGCGCGGCGTCCCAGGGGCAGCCGCCGGGGGCGCGCAGGCGGTGCATGATCGCGCGCAGGCGCTCCAATTGGCGGTCCGGCCCGCTGGTGTGGATCATTTCGGCATCGGTCATCGCTCGTCTCGGGGCTGGGAGGCTTTCCGCAGGGTTTCGTGTTCTTGTTCGGTGAGGCTCTGGATGCCTTCGCGGTTGATCTTGTCGAGGATGCGGTCCACCTCGCTGGCGGAGGCGATGTCGAGCTCCGTGCGCGGGCGGAGCTTCGGGGAGCCATCCTTGCGGCGGAATTCCCGCGGGCGGATGATCTTCGAGCGCCGACCCTGGCCCTTCCCCAGCAGGAAAGGGAAGCGGGTGAGGATGAAGCCGAGGATGGCACCGCCGAGGTGGCCGGCCTCGCCCCCGCTATTCCGGAAAAAGGCACCGCCGACGAGGATATCGCCGAGGATGATGGCCACGCCGATGCCGATGACCCAGAGCGCCAGCGAGCGGATGGTGAGGGTGACGGGCGGCAGGAGGAGGTGGACCATCGACTTCGGCGCGATGACCGCGGTGCCGATCAGGAGGCCGTAGATGCCCGCGGAGGCACCCACCAGCGGGATCTCGACGCCGGCCATGTCCCGGTCCGGCAGGATCCCGGCGAGGGTGAGCAGCGTGAAAAACAGCGCCCCGGCGACACCGCAGAGCAGGTAAAAGGCGATGAAGCGGCCGGTGCCCCACCAGCGCTCGATCCAAGGGCCGAAGACGAAGATGGCCAGGGAATTGAAAGCGATGTGCAGGAGGTCGTGGTGCAGGAACTGGAAGGTGAGCAATTCCCACAGCCGCCACTCCTGGAAGGCGGAGCGGATGGTGAAGCAGAACAAGGCATTGATCCGCCCGAAGTCCTGACCCTCGCCCCGGGTGAAAAGGTCGATGAGGAAGATCACGATATTCGCGATCAGCAGCGTCTTCGTGACGATGGGCAGCGGCGGCCGGCCGCCGGCGCTGTAGCGTGCTTCTTCGTCGCGAAAGTAATCCCGGTCGGCGGTTCCCATCCGCCGCAGGGGTTAGCACGCGCTACCCGCCACCGCAAGGGCGGGGCTTTGCAGCGGAGGCGCAATGGCTCAGTCCCAAGGGAGGGACCGGTAGAAGTGCTCGATTTTATCATAGGCCGCGGCGAAGGCGGGCAGCTCGCCCTCGATTTCATCCGCCAGAGTTCCGTACTCGGCCTCGGCGCGACGGCGGATCTCGGGGTTCGAAAGGGAGTCCGGGGAGGGATGGATGCCGCGGGAGCGGGATTTCGCGAGCAGGCTTTCCAAGATGGCGGCATGGTCTGCGACCGTGGAGAAATCAGTCAGCAGGAGATTCAAGTCATAGATGTCCTGGCGGCGATAGCGGTTCCTTTTCTCCTGCTGGAGAAGGGAGCGGAGTTTCTCCGCCACCAGATCGGTGAAGGCATAGACGCGAATGGAGCCGCCATCCGTCACGAGCGTCTCCTCGCTGAGGATGCATTCATTCGTGCTGTAGTCGATGGAGATGACATCGGGCGATTCGCCTGCCAGGAGCCTGCGATGCTTCGGCGTTCCTTTCGCCGCATGGCCGATGGTGAGCTTGATGCTGGGGAAGCTGGCTTCCGGCCGGTTCGGAGGGAGCACCTTCCAGCTCTGGACCCTGCAATCGAGATCGTATTCCGACTCCGCCACCTGGAGGGCGAGAGCGGCGGAGAAGCGGCGCTCGAAATCCGCCGGATCGATTTCCTTCAGCGTGTGGGGAGTGGAAAAGTCGATGTCGCGGGTGAAGCGCGGGCTGCGGTAGCGGAGGGCCATGAGAATGCCGCCCTTCATGATCATGTCTCCCCGGAGTTCCGCATCCGACTCGATGGCGGCGAGGATGAGGTGGATGGCCTGGCGGAATTCGCGTTCCGCGGGCGGGGCGGCGTCCACCCAGCGGGCGATGCCGAGGGATGGATCCGGTGCAGGCTCGGTCATCGCAGGGGGCGGGTCAGATGTTGAGCGAAAGGCACCACTTGTCGGACCATACGGGCTGGTACTCCGCGCCGGCATCGAGCTTCCTGGAGCCGCCGCGCTGGGCGAAGCGCGTCCAGCTTTCCACGGTGCTGTCCTTCACGCCGCACTGTTCGTCGAGGAGGTATCCGGCGCGGACCTTGTCGATGGGGCCGCCGTGCTGCTCGAGTTCGTCCACGATCAGGCGAAGGTAAGCGGGAGCATGCTGCCGGTAAACCTCCACGACATGGCGGATGCCGCCGCAGTGGTCGGGATTCCGGAGCATGTCCAGGAAGGTGCGGCCGAGGGTGGAGACGCGGAGGGTCTTGCTCTTGACGTTCTTGAAAGCGCCGCGGTGCTTCGAGTGAAGCACCCGGATTTCAGCGGGGCCGATCTTTTTCAGCTTTACGTGGATGAGAGCGGGCAGGCCGGCTTCCAGGTAGCGTTTCAAGCCGCTTTCCAGATCCCGCTCCATCCTGGCCTGCGCTTCTCCCTTCCAATCCCGCAGGGCGGGGGAGGAGAGGAAAAGTTTCGCAGGCAGGCGATCTGTCAGGCCGTGGTGGGCCATGGCACTGAGATGGGAGAGGTAGCAAAAAGGATCGATCGCGCAGGCGACCTCGGCGGGGTCCTCTTCCTTCCTGCCGAGCAGCCGGTAGGCGTGGTTTTCGAAGTTAGGATGGGGAATGAGAATGCCGGTGCTCTCCAACTCGGCGAGGCGGGTCTGCAGCAGGGAGGCATCGGCCTCCGTATTTTTTTCAAGGCCCCCGAGAGGTTCGCCATGGAAGCTGCGCTCCTCATAAAGATGCCAAAAGATGAGCCCCAGCCGGTAGCGAGTGACCACCGGCTCAGTGAGTTCGCCGAGGGACAGCGAGAGGGCTTTTGAAAGATCCATGGCTGTGTGGTGGGAGTGGATAAGGACCGTTAACCGCGTATGTCCTAAGGACATACGCGGTTAACGAAGGGAGTCAAGGGTGACGGTGGGTTTTGCCCTCATAAAAAAGAATCGGGTGTTGACTCGATCAGATAAAAGTGATAGCACACGTCCTTAGGACGTGTGCTATCACTTTGCGGGCATCTTTCATGGTCCGCAAAGGGCTTACTGACCCAGCGCCTCCGCCGACGGTGGGTCGTGCCCTCCTTTCCCGATCATCACTCCTCAATCTCCAATATTCATTCGCCTCCCTCTCACCCCAGCAGCCGCTTGATGAGAACGTCCGTTCCCCGGTCCACGGCGTCGGCGTCGGCGGTGCCGAGGACTTCCTTGACCCATTCGCGGAAGGATTGGGCTTTGATCGGTTCGCCGGCCTCGGCGCGGCGGCGGATCTCGGCGATCAGGCGGTCGCGGTCGGCGGGGGGGAGGGCGATGATC
>CAMPGU010000225.1 GCA_946885645.1 uncultured Haloferula sp. | reverse complement strand
CAGATAGTCCCGATTGGGCCGGCGGATACGAAGGACGCCTTCGCGCGCGATCTCGCCCGCCATGTCGAGCAGGCGCAGCGTGTGCATCAGGTTTTTCGAATCGTAGCCGCGGCCATGCTGGGCGTTGGTCGCGTATCGCTCCTTGTTCCTGTGGCCGACCCATTCCCAGTATTCGCGGTGGGCCTTGCAATGGGCTTGGAAGGCATCAGCGTTGAAATGCAACCACCCGATGGGATCGGCTTCCTTGGGCACGCTACTGAAGATAAGCGTATCCGGATCCTTTGGAGAAACGATCCCGCGGTATGCGCCGTCGTTTCCATGGTAGATGGCAAACAACCCGGCGGCGTGTTGCACCGCCGTCAGTCCGCACTCCTTCGGGTGGAGATTCCGTTGGGCCAGCCACTCCAGCACCGGACGGCTGCCTTGGCCTTCCGGCACATGACAAAAGTCGAGCATCGCCCGCCGTTGCTCCGGCTGCGGATTCACGATCTTCTTGTTCAGGCCGCGCGCCTTCCGGATCTGCCCGAGCGCGTACTCGCCGAAGGTCTTGGCGCAGAGCTTGGAGAGGAAGATCTCCGGAGCTAGCAAGCTGAAGGCAGGGTGCTGGTGGCGGACGCAGTCCCTCGGCATCGCGAGGAGTTCCAGAGCATTGGGGTTGTTCTTCAGCAGGAGGGAAACGAAGTGACCGAGCTCGTAATAGACCTGATCGCTGCGTTCATCGGAGATCTGTTCGACGACATCCAAGCCGAGCAAAAAGGCCCGGGGCGCGGCGAATACCCCGCGGCGGTCTTCGTCGGAGCCAGGAATGGCTGTCCCGTAAGCATGGCTGCCCGCTACAGCATCGAGCAGCAGCAGGTCCGGCTGCCGCACCCGTCCCAAAGTGAAGTCCCCGGTGCGGAGATTCACGGCGGGCATGCGAATCTCTGAACGTAGCAAGCGGTCCAGGACTTCGGGTCTTGCCTCGCCTCGCGGAAGTTCCGGGTTCAGAACGAGCATTTCGCGGAAGAACGAGTCCAGCGTCGGGATACGCGGCATGCGCTCGCTTTCCACGGTGCGTGCCTTGTGCTCCAAGAGGCCGGGGATGAGATCCCGCACCTCATCCGCAACCGTCGGAATCAATCTCGCGAACTCGACAGGGGGGATGCCTTTCCCATCGATGATCCAGCGGGCACAGAGCACGGCTCGCAGCGCGTAAAGGTAATCCTTCGCCCGGACCGAGTCGGCATCCAGCTTGCCGAAGACCATCTGCTTGGCCAGGCCGAGATAGTGGTCACTGGCGAGGCGGGGAGAAAATACGGTGCGCGCCGCGCACTGCCAACGCTCGCGGAAGCCGGAGTCGCAGCGATACACCAGCGGAGAGTGCAGCCATTCGACAAGAGCGCCGTTCGACCGGCCCAATAGTTTTGCGGCTTTCCTCACATCCCAGCCGCCGGCATCGAGGTCTCCTTCCAGCGGCAGATCCAGGGATTCGATTCCCTCGTGCACCGAAATGTAAGATTTTTCCGGCCGGATAAAGATGAAGCGGATGTCGTAATCGCTGTCGGGGGAAGCAAAGCCCCAGGCCCGGCTGCCCGACTCGCAGGCGTAAGGAATGCGGATCTCGTGTTGTTTTTCCAAGCGGTCGAGAAGCTCTTGGATCGCCTTGCTCATAGGCGGCAGAGGGTGCGGGGGAGGACATGCCACCGGCAAAAACAAAAAGCAGCGGTCGTGAAGACCGCTGCTCCTTCCTTTATCCGCGCGATGACCACGGCGGGCCCGGGAGTAAACCCAAGAAACCCCGCACCCGCCGTGGCGAACCGTGTACGAGTGTCGGTTAAACCCAAGAAACCTCGACTCGCACAGGGACCATCCGCTAACCAAGGAAAGCTTTCATTGTGCCAAGGCGGCACCGAATTTCTCGAAGATGTATTCGTCCGGGATCATCCCGACATGGTCCACGACGAGGTCCGGCTGGTAGGCGAAATTCTTCAGGTCCTGCCGACGGGTACCGCCGCTGAGGACGAGCACGCTGCGGTAGCCCATCTGGACGGCACCGAGGATATCGGTCTCCATCGTGTCCCCCACCATGATGATCTCATCGGTGCGGAGCCCCATTTCCTTCCGCGCGGCTCGCATCATGACCGGGCTCGGCTTGCCGACGGAGAAAGCCTCCACGCCGGTCGCCTTTTCAATCATCGCCACGATCGCGCCGCAGCCGGGCCGGGTGCCTTGATCGGTGGGGCAGTTCGGGTCGGGATTGGTGGCGATCAGGCGTGCGCCTTTTTCTACCAGGCGGACGCCGCGCTCGATCATCTCGAACGTGAGGGTTCGGCCTTCGCCGACGACCACATAGTCGGCATCGTCATCGACCACCGAGAAGCCGTTGCGATGGAGGGCGGCGGCGAGGCCATGTTCACCGATGACGTATGCGGTCCCGCCGGGTTTTTGGGAGGCGAGGAACCGCGCGGTTGCCATCGCGCAGGTGAAAACTTCTCCTTCGCTGGCTTCGATGCCGAGGCGGCGGAGCTTCAGTGCAACATCGCGGCGCGCACGCTGCGAGTTGTTGGTGAGAAACCGGAAGGGTATTCCGTGGTTTCTCAATCGGGTGATGAAATCGGACGCACCGGGGACCAACCGGGAGCCCCGGTAGATCACCCCGTCCATATCCAGTAGAAATCCAACGCGTGCCATGCCCATGGGAGAGCGGATGGCATGCCATCGCCGGGTTTCACCCGAAAAGTGAGGTTGAGGCATCCTCATGCCGAACACTCCTTCGCGTGATCGGCTTGAATGTCTTATTTGATAAGGCAACTAAACCTGCACAAACGGGAGGGTAGTGTGACTACAAAGTCACTTCGAAGGGAAGGGATGTTGCTTCAGGAGATCCTCCACGGTGAAGAAATCGATCTTCTCTTTGGTGGCCTCGCGGATCTTCGCCACGGTCTCCGGCTTCACGGCGGGCGCCTGATTGCCGAAGCTGTTCCGCACGTAGGTGAGCACTCCGGCAAGCTCCTTATCATTGAGGAGGGGACCGAAGCCCATCATCGGGGGAACACCCGTCGTGGGATCGAATTTCACGCCCTTCACCGTGATCGGACCCCACAGGCCCTTCAGGGTGAGCTTGATGAGCCGCTCTTCGTCGCCGGTGACCCATTCGCTTCCCGCGAGCGGAGGATAGATCTTCTCCTGTCCCTGGCCATTCGCCTGATGGCAGGTGGCGCAGTGGGCGTCGCGGGAGAAGACTTCCTTGCCGACACGCCAGAGTTCCAGTTCCGCGGCTGGCAGCTTCGGCTCCGGTTCGGCCTTTTCGGTCTCCTCGGGCTCGATCTTCAGTTTACCTGCCAAATAATCGGCCGCGCGAGGATTGGCGCTGAGGTCCAGCTTGTTCCCCTTCTTGAGTGCTTCGACGTCATCGCCGAGGGTGAGGAAGGCAGTCTTGATTGCCTCCGGCATCCATTTGTCGATGGGGTGCTTCAGCACTTCCAGGGCGATCCGCGCGCCATCGGCATTGTCGAGCCAGGAGGCGGCGGCAAGGACTTCCAAGCGGACCAGCGAGGACGGATCGTTGGCCGCCGTGGTTAGCACCGCGGCATGATCCGGGATTTTCCGCCAGGCGTGGCGGATGACTTCCACGGCGGCGGCGCGCGCCTGATGCGCCTTTGCGGTCAGGCAAAGATCCAGCAGCTCGCGGTCCACCCGGTTCTGCGCCCACGTCGCCCACAGGGCTTCCGCGAGGTGGTGTTCGTAGCGCGGATCGGCCTTATCGAGCTTGGCAGCCCACGCTTTCACCGCGGGCAGTACGGCATCCGCAGGGCGACCGCGCAGTTCGCGGCGCGCGCGGTAGCGGGTGCGGTACTCGGGCTCCTTCAGGATTTCGAGCAACTGCGTAATCTCGGCCCCGTCGATCTTCGCGGGCTTCACCAGCGGGCGGGTCTTATGGGTCACGCGGTAGATGCGGCCGTGCGTCTTGCCGCGGTTGGGATCGCGGGCGGAGTGCTGCATGTGGCCGATCAGCGCATTGTGCCAATCGACGATGTAAAGGGAGCCGTCCGGGGCGAACTCGAGATCCGCCGGCCTGAAGTTCGGGTCCGAGGAGGTGACAAGATCGCCGATGTGCTTCCCGGAGTATCCGCCGCGGTCTTCCCAGACCTGGTGGATGCTGGTGCCGAGGAAGCCGATCGAATTGTTCGTCATGAAGCCGCCCTGCAGCTCGTCCGGGAAATGCCGCGAGTGGATGAACTCCGCACCCGCCGTGGGTCGGGCCCGCTTCGGCGCGAATTCGCCGATCTTCCCCGTTTCGTGGTGAAAGGGTGCCTTGATCGAAATCGGGAGAGCCCAGTAGTTGTTACCGCCGGAAGCGTCGGCGATGAAGCACTGCTGCCAGTCGTCGAAGGTGATGCCCCAGGGGTTGTTGAAGTAGGTTTGGACATAGCGCTCCAGCCGGAACGATTTCGGATCGAAGCGCCAGATGCCGCCGCCGGTGCAGCGCTGAGGGCCGTACGGGGTTTCCACCTGCGAGTGGAGGAAGACGCCCTCGCCCATGTAGATCGCGCCTGAGGAATCGGAGGAAAAGGCGTGGATCGCGTGGTGGGTATCGTGGGGATCGAAGCCGTGGAGCAAATAATCGCGGGTATCGGCCTTGTCGTCGCCGTTGAGGTCCTTCAGCAGCATCAGGTTCGGCTCCTGCGAGACATACACGCCCTCCGGCGCGAGCTCGATGCCGATCGGGAGATGGAGCCTGTCGGCAAAGATCGTCTGTTTGTCGGCCCGGTTGTCGCCGTCCGTGTCCTCCAGGATCAGGATCTTGTCGTTCGGCGGCTCGTCGCCCGGCCGGTAGTGCGGGTAGGAGGGCATCGTGCAGATCCACAGGCGGCCCTTGTTGTCGAAGGTCATCTGCATCGGGTTCGCCAGATCCGGGAAATCCTCCTCGGAAGCGAAGAGGCCGATCTCGAAGCCGTCCATCAGCTTGAAGGTCTTGAGGGCCTCCTTCTCGCGCAGGTACTTGATCGGCCGGTTGAAATTCGAGGTCACCGGATCCAACTGGCGGGTCTTCGCGTCCGCCTCTTTCAGATTGGATTCCTTGTTGGCAAGCATCCGCCAGATCGCCCAGTCGCGGTTGACGGTCATTCCGCGGATCTTTTCGATCTCCTGGGGGTAGTTGAAGTCGCCGAAGGGCTTCCAGCGGCGCCCGTAAACGTGGACGCCGTTGAGCATGCGGTAGTCGTTGTGCCAGAACCAGGACTTCTGGTTCACCAGACTGCGCAGCTTCCCGGGATTCGTGGTTACTTCGATCATTTCCGGCTTGTAGAGCGCCTCCGCCAGAATGGTCCCCATCAGCTGCTCGCCTTGTTCATTGAGGGAAAATCCGTTGATCGTGAGAGGCTCCTTGAACTTCTCGTAGAGCGCGGCGCTAGGCTGGAAGAGATCGATGAAGCCGATGTTCCGATCCCCGGCCACCTTCTTCATCGCCTCCGTGTAAAGGGTCAGGTTCGCGTTCTCCTTGGCTCCGTCCGGCAGGTCCATCGAGGCGCTCAGATCCTCGAAAGCGATCGGGGAAACGAGCACCAGCTTGGGCGCGGACTCGCCGTTGTATTTCTGCTCCAGCGTGTGGGTGACGAAGGCATCGAGTTCGGCGCGGAATTTCGGGACGCCGCCGGGGCCGTCGAAGGACTCATTGTAGCCGAAAAAAGCGAGGATCGTGTCCGCCTGGCACACCGTCAGCCACTCGTCTTCCGAGGGGTAGTGGCCTTCGCCGAGATGCTTGTTGAGCTCCGGCCGGAACTTTTCGCCACCCGGGAAGGCCCAGGGGGTCTTGCGGCCTGCGCGCGGCCGATAGGCCGGCGTGTCTCCGGGGAAACACATGTTCCGGATCGTGAGACGGTGCTCGGGGTAGCGGAGATGGAGTTCGGTCTCGAAGTAGCCGAAATACTGCATCCGCTCGCCCAAGCCGTTCCCGATCATCACGATGTGTTCTTCCTTGAGGGGGGCTTGGAAGACCGGTCCGGCTTGAAGCAGCGGCGCCAGGACGAGAGCAAAAAGGAGTAATTTCATGATCGGGTTGGGCGGGAAATACCGGACGAGCGCCGAAAATCTGTCTTTTTGTCCGGAAATGTCGGGATGGCTGCGATTGGCTTACAGGGGCACGCTTGCAAGGAAACCGCCCCCTCTGCAAACTGGAAACATGAGAATCGTCGCAAACGCGTTTGTCGTTTCCGTTCTGCTGGCGGGCAGCGCGGCGGCCGCTTGGCAGGAGCTTTTCAACGGCCGCGATCTCGACGGATGGGACCTGCAGACCAAAACGAATTGGAGCGTCCGGGACGGAGCCATCGTCGTGGACAGAGGGCAGAAAGGCCTCCTCACCAGCCGGGGCACTTATCGCGATTGCGAGCTGGAATTGGAATTCCGGGCGGAGCCGGGAGCGGAAAGCGGCGTATTCCTTTCCTCCCCGAAGACCGTGACCGATCCGGGGTCGGAATGCTACGAGGTGAATATCGCTCCCGGGGCCGATGCCTATCCCACCGGGAGCCTGACAGGGCGCTCCCGTCATGCGGGGGCAGGCGATGTTGCAGGCTGGCGGAGGCTCCGGGTGAAGGTCGAGGGCGGGAAGGTGGAGGTGTGGCTGGATGGGGAGCGGATCGTGGAATATCAGGACCGCAGCCCGCGCGGCTGGGGGCACATCGGTTTGGAATTCGACCAAGGAAGGGTTGAGTTCCGCAGTCTCCGCATCAACAAGCTCGACCTGCCGTGAAACCGGATGCCGGATTGCGTGCCGCCGCGGCCGAGACGAGAGCGGTTTATGACGAATGGGAGCAGCGGCCGTTGGAGCGCGCGTGTACCGGCCGGGGCGATTGCTGCCGCTTCCGTCTCACCGGGCGCACCCCTTTCCTCACACGCGGGGAAGCATTGGTCGCGGCCAAGGCATGGCGGGCCGCAGGCAGGACCT
>CAMPGU010000224.1 GCA_946885645.1 uncultured Haloferula sp. | reverse complement strand
GACTCCCGCCATGTTCCGCGTCATTGCCTCCGTCTGCCTTTCCGCCTTCGCCCTGATCTCCGTTTCGTGCTGCTGCACCGGTGAACCTAAAGCGGCTGCGCTCCGCCCTCTGCCTCACTTCCAGGAAGTGCCCACGGCACCCGAAGTGCATTACTCGAAGTAAGCGAGACCCGCGGACAACCCCGTTTCTTCAAGCCCCTGCCGGTCCGGCAGGGGCTTTTTCCGTTCCGGGCCACCCACCCGGAGAGCGGGGAGATTCACGGATGGCGCGTACTTGATCGCGCTTTGACAATCCGCGGCCGGTAACCCACTTTGCCGCCCCGCCGCGCAACCCGGCGATCGCATCATGGGCAAAAGCCTCTATCAAAAAGTCTGGGACGCCCACGCCGTGGGCAAGTTGGCTGACGGCCGCACGCAGCTTTTCATCGGCACCCACCTCATTCACGAGGTGACCTCGCCGCAGGCCTTTGGCATGCTCCGCGATCTCGGCCTGACGGTCAAATATCCGAAGCGCACCTTCGCCACGGTGGACCATATCGTCCCGACCGAAAATCAGGATCAACCGGTGGATCCGCTCGCCGCGGAAATGATGGCGGCCCTGCGGTCGAACTGCGATGATTTCGGCGTTACCTATTTCGACCTGAAGTCCGGCAAGCAGGGCATCGTCCATGTGGTCGGGCCCGAGCAGGGCATCACCCAGCCCGGCACGACCATTGCCTGCGGCGATTCCCACACCGCGACCCACGGGGCCTTCGGCGCGATCGCCTTCGGCATCGGCACCACCCAGGTGCGGGACGTGCTGGCCACCCAGACGATGGCGATGGAGGCCCTGAAGGTCCGCCGCATCGAGGTGAACGGCAAGCTGCGGCCCGGCGTTTACGCGAAGGACGTGATCCTCCACATCATCCGCCTGCTGGGCGCGAAGGGCGGGATCGGCTACTGCTACGAATACGCGGGCAATGTCTTCGACGAGATGTCGATGGAAGAGCGCATGACGGTCTGCAACATGTCGATCGAAGGCGGAGCCCGCTGCGGCTACGTCAACCCCGACGCGAAGACCGTGGCCTATCTCCGGGGCCGGCCCTACGTGGACATGAACGATTTCGACGCGACGGCGGCCCGCTGGCTGTCCTTCGCCTCCGATGCCGACGCCCGATTCGACGACATCGTGAAGATCGACGCCGGCGAGATCGAGCCGACGGTCACCTGGGGCATTTCCCCGGACCAAGGGATCGCCATCTCGGAGAACATTCCGGATCCCGCACAAGCCGCGACGCCCGGCGAAAAAGCCAGCATCGACGAAGCGCTCGCCTACATGAAGCTCGCCGCGGGGACCCCGATCAAGGGCGTGAAGATCGACGTCGCCTTCATCGGTTCCTGCACCAACGGCCGCCTCTCCGATTTTCGCGAGGTCGCGAAGTACATCCGCGGTCACCAGGTGGCGGCCGGGGTGAAGGCCATCGTCGTCCCCGGCTCCCAGATCGTCGCCCACCAGTGCGAACAGGAAGGTCTGGATAAAATCTTTTCCGCCGCGGGCTTCGAGTGGCGCGGCGCGGGCTGCTCGATGTGCCTGGCCATGAATCCGGACAAACTCGTGGGCGACCAGCTCTGCGCATCTTCCTCGAACCGCAACTTCAAAGGCCGCCAGGGGTCCCCCACCGGGCGCACCGTCCTGATGTCCCCCGTCATGGTCGCGGCAGCAGCCATCACCGGCAGCATCACCGACGCCCGCGAACTCTTTGAACTGGAGCCGCAGGCCGCCGTGGCCTGAACCTTTCCCGAACCTCCGAGCACACCCATTGCCATGGCCCTTGAAAAAGTCACTTCCCTCACCGGCCGCGCCGTCTTCGTTCCCGGTGCCGATATCGATACCGACCGCATCATCCCGGCGCGCTTCATGAAGTGCGTCACCTTCGACGGTCTGGGCGAATTCGCCTTTTACGACGTTCGCTTCGACCCGACCACCGGCGAGAAGACCGAGCATCCCCTGAACGACCCGCGTTTCGACGGGGCGACCATCCTGCTGGCCGGGGTGAACTTCGGCTGCGGTTCCTCCCGCGAGCACGCGCCCCAGTCGCTCAGCAAATACGGCTTCAGGGCGGTGATCGCCCAATCCTTCGCCGAGATCTTCTTCGGGAATTCCACCACGCTGGCGATGCCCTGCGTGACGCTGGAGGCGGACGAGATCGACCAGCTCCGCCAAGCGGTGGAAGCAGATCCCGCGGTGCAAATCACGATCGACCTGGTGGGCAAGCGCGTGCGCTCCTCGGCGGGCCATGACTTCCCGCTCAGCATCCCGGAATCCGCCCGCGACGCACTGGTGGCCGGGCGCTGGGATCCCATTCAGGAGCTGCTGGATCGGGAAGCCGACATCGCGGTGCGGGCGAAGGCCCTGCACTACGTCTAGGCTGCTTGAAACCGGGAAACGACGGTTAGAAGGGTGATGCGACCCGTTGGGTTGACGCGGCAGCGTCCCTAGGCTAGGCCTGCGGCCCATGATCGGACTCCGCACCCTCCTTC
Source organism: uncultured Haloferula sp. (assembly GCA_946885645.1). Next base: position 4,409 of record CAMPGU010000224.1, on the reverse strand, counting down.
CCCTCGCCCTTCTCTGCGCTTTCGCGGCGACCGCCCAAGCTCAGATCGAGGTGCGGCTGCAAATGGCGCGCAAAACCTTCGTGGCAGGGGAGCCGGTGCCGGTCACCGTCAGCATCACGAATCAGTCCGGCCAGGATCTCACCCTGCAGGGGAACAAGCGTCTGGGCTGGATCGATTTCACGGTGACCTCGAGCCGCGGCGTGCCCCTGACCGCCATCGGGCAGACGGCCTTCGGGGCCGTTCAGATCCCGCTCGGCCAGACCATGGCCAAGACTTTCGACCTCGCGCAGATCTACCCGCTGCGGGAAATGGGAAACTTTTCGGTATATGGCGTGGTGAGGCTGCCCGGGCAGACCACCGACGGCTTCATTTCGAACCGCTTGCTCTTCAATATTAATACCGCGCGCCCCTACTGGTCCCAGCGGGTGGGCCTCCCGGGCAAGGCCGGGCAGATGCGCGAGTTCCGCGTGCTGAACTTCACCGGCGGGAAGAAAGCCACGCTCTACGCCCAAGTGGTGAACCTGAAGACGGGCAGCCCGCTGCAAACCCACTCGCTCGGCGAATATCTGAACTTCCGCAAGCCCTCGGTGACGCTCGACAACCACCAGGTGATGCACGTGCTTTACCTGATCGGTCCGGACGTCTGGTCCCACGCGCGAGTGGGCCCGGACGGCACGCTGCTGGGCAACGATCTCCACAAGGCCGCCGGCGGCGTGGACCCCCAGCTTTTCACCATGCGCGAAGGTTCGGTCCAGGTGGCGAATAGCATCCCCTACGATCCGAAGGCCGAGGCGGAAGCGCGTGGCCGGGTGAGGAAGGCGTCCGAACGGCCGCCCTTCATTTTCCAGTGAGCCGTTCCGGCTTCGCCCGAGAGAAATCGTCCTTTACAGGAGACTTCGTTATATTTAAATAATCTAAATTTTCTCCGTCGCTTAACGACTTTCCCCATGAACGGTCTTCCCCGCCTGATTCTCGCTTTGCTTTTCCTGGCCTTCACGGGGGCCACCGCCCACGCGCGCTCTTTCCGGACGGTCGTCATCGACCCCGGTCACGGGGGGCACGACAAGGGCGGACAATGGGGCATGGTGTATGAAAAGCACCTGGCACTGGATACCGCTACCCGCTTGGAGAACGAGCTGAAGAAGCGCGGCTTCCGCACGGTGATGACCCGCCGCAGCGACTATTTCATTTCCCTCCCGGAGCGCGTCCGTATCGCCAGCCGCTACTCGGATGCGATCTTCGTGAGCGTCCACTACAACTACACGTGGAAACAAGGGGTGTCCGGTTTGGAAACCTTCTTCAATACCCCGCAAAGCCACTCTCTCGCCTCCTCCGTCCACTCCGGCATCATGTCGAAGGTCCGGGCGGTGAACCGCGGCGTCAAATTCGCCCGCTTTTACGTGATCCGCAACACGCGCTGCCCTTCGATCCTGGTGGAGTGCGGATTCGTCAGCAATGCGACGGAGCGCAACCGGATGAAATCCGCGTGGTTCCGCCAATCTCTTGCGGAAGGTATCGCCGACGGCATCGTTCGCTTCCGCCGGGCGGGTTGATCCGCTAGCGTGCGGGCATGTCATTTGTCACCGGCGCGGCCATGCGGTCGCTTGAGGAGGCCGCTTTCCGCCGCGGGGTTTCAGCCGAGCGGCTGATGGACCTCGCCGGGGAGGGCATCGCGGCGCGCCTGATCGCCCAGTTTCCCTCGCCCGGGAGGGCAACCGGCTATCTGGGGAAGGGCAATAATGCGGGCGATGCCCTCGTGGCCCTCCACCATCTGCGGAAGGCGGGGTGGGCGGTCTCGATCCGGGCCGCTTTTCCCGAGACCTCATGGGGTGTCCTGCCGCGGAGGAAATCGCGCGAGCTGGGGATCGCTCCCGAAGATGCGCCCCCGGCAAACCGGAGCGGCGGTCCGCTGCTCTTGCTGGACGGCCTGCTCGGAATCGGCGCCAGGGGCGAGCTACGCGAGCCTCTGGCTGCTCTGGCGCGGGAGATGGCCGAGCTGAGGAGGGAGCAAGGCGCGATCGTCGCCGCCATGGATCTCCCCTCGGGGCTGGATGCCGACTCAGGCGAGGGCGATGCCGTGACCGCAGACCTTACTCTGACAGTGGGCGTGCCGAAGATCGGCCTGAGCACCGCAAACGGCATCCTCCGCTCCGGCCGCATCGTTCTCGTGCCTCTGGCAGACCTCCCCCTTCCGGCAGGATCCGACCCTGCCTTCTTCTGTCCGGAAGCTTTCTCCGGCCTGCTGCCGCCCCGCGCGCATGACTTTCACAAGGGCGATGCGGGCCGCGTCGGCATTCTGGCGGGCTCGCCCGGCATGAGCGGAGCCGCCGTCCTCTGCGCCCGGGCCGCGCTTCATGCAGGGGCGGGCCTCGTGACAGTACATGTGGAGACCGGTTTCCCACAGGATGCGGCCGGTGCCATGCCTCCCGAGATCATGCTGCGCGTCTCGCCCGATCCCGTGGGGGATGCGTTCGACGCCCGGCACGATGCCCTCGTCATCGGCCCCGGTACCGGCAATTGCACCGAAGCCTACCATGCCGGGCTGCTGGCCCGTCTCGCGGAGGATTCGCGCCCGACCGTGCTGGACGCCGACGCTCTGAACCGTATCGCCGCGACCGGACGGCTCGGGATTCTGAAACCATCCCAAGTCCTGACTCCCCACCCGGGTGAATTCAGCCGTCTCGCTCCCGACCTGCCGGCCGCGGACCGGCAGGCGGCATGTCGCGCTTTCGTATCCCGGTATCCTTCCACGCTGTTGCTGAAAGGCGCGCGGACGCTGGTGTGCGCGCCTGGAGAGGCGCTGCGATTCAACCCGACCGGACACGCGGGAATGGCTTCCGGAGGCCAGGGCGACACGCTGGCCGGAGTGATCGGGACCTTCCTGGCGCAAGGATTGGCCGGGCCGGACGCGGCATCCCTGGGAGCATGGCTCTGCGGTCGTGCGGCAGAGCTGAGCCTTCCGGATAGTCCGGTGTGCACGGCGAGCGCCACCATCCGCCACCTCGGCGGAGCGATCCGCGATTGGCAACAGCGCCGCCGCTGATCGATTGCTTCCGAGCCCGGGAAATCAGATTCCCGCGAGCTCGGCGAAGACCATCATGCCGGAACTGGTCTGCAGGGTGCTGATCACGATCACATCCTGCGTCGTGCCGATCTTCTTCACCGCGTGATTGACCACGATCATCGTGCCGTCCGGCATGTAGCCCACTCCCTGATGATCGTCCTTCCCGCCCCGCACCAGCGCGAGGCGGATTTTTTCCCCGACCCCGACGGAAGGCCGCAGGGCGTCGAGCAGTTCATCGAGATTCAGCACGTCCAGGCCGCGGAGCTTGGCCACCTTGCACAAACTCTCGTCGCTGGTCATCAGCCGCGCCCCCAGGAGCTGGGCAATGTGCAGGAGACGGCTGTGGATCGTTTCATCCCCGTTCACGCCTGCGTCCTCGATGCTCACCTGGATGTCATTGGCGGCACGCATGGACTCCAGGGAGGCCAGGCCGCGCTCCGCCCTCTCCCGCTTCGCCTGGGTAGGCGAATTCGCGAGGACCTGGATCTCATCCAGAACGAACCTGGGGATCACCAGCCGGCCCCGCAGGAAGCCGGAGCGGATCACGCCCGCGACACGCCCGTCCATGACGGTTTCCGCATCCAGCACCACGGGCTGGCCGGTGCTGCTGTCCTGCCGGAAGCGGACGTAAGGCAAGATGAACGCGAAGTCATCCCTGCTGCTCCTGAGGGCGACCACCGCGCCGAGGAAACCCAAGGTCGCGTAGAGCAGGAGATTCAAGCTCAGCGTCAGGGTGGAGGCGATATCGGCGGCATTCTCGGTGGCGCTCAGCCGGTCCCGGAAGGTGATATTCACCAGATCGAAAATCTGGAGGCGGGTCAGTAGCCAGGCACAGAACACGCCGACAAGCAGCCCGAAGGTGGCGGTGGAAAAGGACCGCAGGCTGAATCCTTTGATGAGAAGCTCGATCCAGACAAAAATCCCGCCCACGAAGAGGCCTCCGCAGAGGCCTTGGAAGGTCGAGACCTCGATCGCCGTGCCTTTGGTGATCGACGCGACGGCATAACCGGCCCCGGCGCAAACCAGCAAATACAGGACGCGGGCGATATTGACGGAAGCCGGTGCCATGGAACGATTTGAAGCATCCAACATTCCTGTTGGAGCGGCAAGCTCAAGGGCAAGCGGAGAGATGGAAGCCGGGTCTCCGGCCTCTCAAGAAAAGCCCCGCTTCCCTGTGGGGAAGCGGGGCCGGAAAGAATTTCAACACGGTCGGAGGGATCAATCCCAATCGCCGCCGCCGTAGCCGCCACCTTTGCCGCCGCGACCACCGCCACCGCCACCGTAGCCGCCCTTGCCGCCGCCACCGCCGCCGTAGCCACCCTTGGCACCACCGCCGCCGTAGCCG
>CAMPGU010000223.1 GCA_946885645.1 uncultured Haloferula sp. | reverse complement strand
AGGACAGGGTGCAGACGTTTCCCCGGGTCCGTTGGGGCCATTGGCACCGGCCGGTGCTCCGTCTCCGGCGGCCCTCCGGGACGCGCCGGGTCTGGCGCCCCTGACCGGTGGCTTTCGCCACCGGCTAATCTCCGATGCCCCTCCGGGGCGGGGAGTGGAAGAGCCGTCTTCCGGCACGCCTCCGGGCGGGGAGTAACTTCCCGCCGCCTTACCTCTTACACTTCTCCTTCCGGATAAAGCTGGTGGTACTTGATCGCCTCCACCGCGACCGCCGCGGCGGTGCCGAAGATCGTCTCCTCGGAGGCCGTCCGCGGCACCTGCGCGCAGGGACGGGCCAGACCGGCGAGGATCTGGCCGTAGTTGATCGCTCCGGCGCAGTGCTGGAGCAGCTTGAGCGAGATGTGCGCGGCGTCGAGATTCGGGAAGACCAGCACGTCGGCGGGACCGCGGCGGTCCGCATCCGGCAGCTTGATCTCGGCGGCGGTCGGGTCCAGCGCCACGTCCGCCTGCACTTCGCCGATGATCTTGAAATCGAGATACGCCTCCCGGGCCTTGTCCACGGCCAGCGCGGTGGCGGCGGTCATTTTCCGGGCCTCTTCCGTGCCCGCGGAGCCCTTGGTCGAGTGGCTGAGCATCGCGATCCGCGGCTCGCGGCCGAGGAAATGCTTCGCCAGCTTGCCGGTTTCGATCGCGATGGAGGCGAGCTGATCGACGCTCGGCTGCGGGATCAGCCCGCAATCCGCCAGGAAGAGGATGCCATCCGAGCCGAAGTGCTGAAGATGCGGTGCCACCAGCACCATCATGCCGAACATCTTCGGCACCCCGGGCAGGGGCGGGATGGTGTGCAGCAGCGCCCGGAAAAGCGAGGCCGGCAGGGTCTTGTTCCCGCCCACCAGAGCATCCGCGTGACCGTACTGGACCATCATCGCGCCGAAGTAATGCGGCCGGGCGATCACGTCTCCCGGGTCCGCGGCGCTCAGCTTCCGGTAGCGCTCCACTTTCGCGAAACGCTGGCAGAAAAGCCCGAAGTCCGAGGCTTTCGCGGGCTCGATGACGTTGATGAATTTCAGGCTCACGCCGTTTTCCTTCGCCAGGCCGCGGATCGCCTCGCGATTGCCCAGCAGGACCGGCACGGCGGCCTCGGCGTCCACCAGCCGCTGGGCGGCCCGCAACACCCGGAGATCCTCGCCCTCGGTGAAAACGATGCGCTTCGGGTGGTTCCGGAGCTTCTGGATCTGGTATTCCGTGAAAAGATTGCTGCCTGGAAGCGGGCTGGAAGGGTCGTTCGACATCGGAAATCCCGGCGGTACTTGCGCGTGGTCGGCACTCTAGTATTCCTAACGAAAATCAAGCAACCCGAAACCCCGCCCGTTTCGTGCCGGCCGACTACCACACCCACACGCCCCTCTGCCGGCACGCCACCGGCTCGCCGGAAGAATACATCGCCGCGGCCCGCGCCGCCGGGCTCACGGAGTACGGGGTCTCCGATCACGCCCCGGCCCGTCCGGAGCCTTTCGACGATTGGCGGATGCTGGAAAGCGAGCTGCCGGATTACCACGCCTGGCTCGCCCGCGCCCGCGCCGCCGCCGGGCCCATGCCCGTCCGCGCCGGGCTGGAGTGCGATTGGCTTCCCGGCTGCGAGGGCTGGATCACGGAGCTCGCCGGCCGCCATCCCTGGGACTACCTCATCGGCTCCGTACACTATCTCGGGGCGTGGGATTTCGACAATCCCAAGTGGCTCGGCCGCTGGGCGGAGACGGACGTGGAGGAAGTCTGGACGCGCTACTGGGAAACCTATGCGGAGATGGCGCGCAGCCGCCTTTTCGACATCCTCGGCCATCCGGATCTGGTGAAGAAATTTTCCCACCGCCCGCCGGGGGACCTGAGCCGCTTCTACGAGCCCGTGATCGGGGCCATCGCGGAAGCCGGCGGCGCGATCGAGCTCAATACCGCGGGCTGGTACAAGCCCTGCGCCGAAGCCTACCCGCACCCGCGCTTCCTGGAGCTCGCGTGCCAGGCGGGCATCCCGCTGGTGATTTCCTCCGACGCGCACGCGCCCGGGGAGGTGGCCCGGGATTTTCCGATGGCCATCGCATGGGCGAAGTCCGCGGGCCACACGGAGACCCTGCTCTTCGAGGGGCGGGAGCGGAAGACGGAGCCACTGTACTGACGGAAAACGGTCATGAGGCGCATTCTCGTCACTGGCAATGCGGGGGCGGGAAAATCCACCTTGGCCCGGAGAATCGCAGCGGAGCTCGACCTTCCTTGCCACGGCCTCGATGACGTGGTGTGGCAGCCGGGCTGGAGGAAGACGCCCGCGGACGAACGAGATCGGCGGATCGCGGAGCTCGTGCGGCAGGAGGCATGGGTGATCGATGGCGTCTCCTCTGCGGTGCAGGAAGCAGCGGACACGGTCATCTTCCTCGACGTCCCGCGGCGGGTGTCCTTCCTGCGCACCGCGCGGCGGAATTGGCCCTACCTCTTCCGGTCACGACCCGGGCTTCCCCCGAACTGCCCCGAAATCCTCATCGTGCCGAAGCTCTGCCGGATCATCTGGAACTTCCCCCGTCTGGTCCGGCCCGGCATCCTGGAGCGCATGGCGGCAGGTGCCGGCAAGCAGCAGTGCTTCCATGTGGCCACCCCGGCTGGCTGGGACTGCTTGAGCAAGGCCATTGCCGGAATGCGCCTTTCAAAGGAAGAGCTTGTGCGGACCCGTCGGGACGCGGATTGGCAGGAGAAAAGCTCTTGAGACGGCAGCCCTGCACCGCGCTACAGGCAGACCCGGCGGAACAACTGGTTCAGCGGGAGCTGCATGCCGATGTAGAAATCGCCGAATTCCGCATAACGGGCCGAGACCTCGTCGAAGCGCATCTCATAGACGATGGCTTTCACGTCGATGGTGTCCTTCGCGAGCAGGGTGACACCCCACTCGTATTCGTCGAGACCGGTGGAACCGGTGATGAGCTGGAGAATCCGGCCCGAGTAGGTGCGTCCCACGCGGGCGTGGCCGGCCATCAGCTCGCGGCGGGCTTCGTAATCGAGCGAATACCAGTTGTCGCCCCCGGAGCGGCGCTTGGACATCGGGTAGAAGCAAATCACCGGCCAATCCGGCAGCACCGGGTAGAGGCGGTGCTTCAGGTAGTGGTCCATGCGGTCCTCGAATTCCTTCATCGCCTGCTGGAATTCCGGGCTTCCTTCGGCGAGGCCTTTTTCGCCGATCAGGGTCTCCTTGGCATACTGCTCGGAGGAGGTGGTGTATTCGGAGCGCTCGGTCTGGGAGAGGTAGGAATAGGCGGGGCTCAGGATCTCGGGGCCGAGCGAAAGGCTGAGCTGCTTCTCGAAGGCATTCGCCACCTGGAGGTCCGGGGTCAGCAGCATGAAGCCGAGATCCGCCTTGGGGGTGGCGATGGCGAAGGTGAGGAGGTGCGTGTCCTTCGTGGCGCGGATCTCCTGCACCAGTTCGGTCAGCCGCGTCTTGGCGGCGCGCTTCTCGTCGTCACCGAGGATCGACCACTGGGCATGGTCGATCTGGTAGAAAAGATGCATGACGTGCCAGCCTTCGCGGGGCACCAGCGGGGAAACGGCGGATTCAGGCATGGTCAGCGGCGTTGCGGCAGGATGGGGATTTCGGCGAGCTTGCGGAAAGCGTTGGCGGGGGCATCCACCGAGGGACCTTCCAGGACTTCCACCACCCACGGATCCTCGGTCTGCGTGCGGTAGCCGTTGAAGCTCCCTTCCTCGATGAAGCCGTCGGTGGACGGGAAAGCGATCCTGGACTCCCCGGTGGCATCGAAGCGGCCGCGCGTGAAGGAGCGGGTGATGGAATCGCCCACGGGGGTTCCCTGCGAATTGCGGAAGATGATCCTCAGCGCGCCCAGGGACGAGTGGTCGGTATCGAGCGTGAGTTCCAGTACCGGGATCATCACGACCTCGCGGCGCGCCACGTCCCGGTCGGGGCCTTCGCGCACCGGGGCGCGCCAGTAGGTGTCCCCCCGGGCGATGGTGGCGTGCTGCCCCTGCACCGGATATTCGGGGGATTGCAGCGCGGCGCTCTCGAAGTGGAGCTGGGAAAAGAAGCGGGAGATCACCCAGATGGCCGTCAGCAGCAGGAAGAAAGCGAAAGCCGCCAGGCTGATCACCTCCCTCCGGCTGGGGCTTTTCAAAAGCGAGGCCGCATTCTCCGCGGGCTCCTTCGGGCGGTTCCGGCGCGGCGCGGGTTCGGAGGGTTCATCGGGAGCCGCGGCCGGGGATTCCGCCACGGTTTCCGGTTCCGGCGGGAGCTTTGCCGCGGGGGCGGGGGCCCAGGTCTCCGCTTCTTCTTCCGGGAGCACCACCAGCACGGCCTCGTCCTCCTCGCCGGGGCCGGGAGGCCGCTTTTCGTCCAGTTCGCCGATGTCGTCCTCCACCGGCCGGGAGGCCTGCGGGGAAAGGGGATGATCCTCTTTCATGCGCTCGGGCGAGCGGGCGGGGGTCTTCCCGCGCTGGACGTTCCTTTCGGAAAGCCCGGAAAGCTCCTGATCGGGATGGTCGCCGCTCCCTTTCCGGCCCATGGCGCGGGGGCTCGGCGCGGCGGAGGTCTTCGCCGGCATCGCTTCGTCGAGATTCCACAGATCCGCCTCTACCGCCTCGTTCGAGGCTTCCGGCTTCGGGTCACGTTCTGGGTCCGGAGGGCCGGACGGGCTGGGAAGATCCGCGGACATGGGTAAGGGGCGCGCACCGGTTTAGGAACCGCGCCCGTCCTTGGCCAGTGGAAACCTTGCCCGCGGCCCGAGGGGAAAAAGGGTTGCATGCCGGGCGCAGGGGGGCGATGCAGACGGGAGCAGCTCACCTCTCCGATGGCCGACCGCGAAGACAAGAACAGGGAAAACGTACCGGGCAAATTCTACGTCGATAGCCAGTGCATCGACTGCGATCTTTGCCGCGAAACGGCACCGAACAATTTCACCCGCTCCGACGACGAAGGCTATTCCTACGTGTACAAGCAGCCGGAGAACGACGAGGAGAGGGCCCAGAGCCGCGAGGCGATGGAGGGCTGCCCGGTGGAGGCCATCGGCGACGACGGCGACGACTGACCCGCTTCGCCATGAGGAAACCATCCCGGCTCGATGCGATCCGCCGCGCCGTGCTCCGGGATTGGCATGGCGGCGATGACCCGGCCCATCCGGACGAGCGCCTGCACCTGCCGCAGGAATTCCTCGCGTCGATCCTGCGCCAGGCCGGTGCCACGGAGGGCATCGACGAGGAGCGCCTGCGGGAAATGTGGAAGGACGTGGCCGGGGACTTCGTGGCGCGGCATGCGTCCCCCGTCTCGCTGAAGGGCGGCTGCGTGACCCTGCACGTGCTCCAGCCGGCGATGCGCTTCCATCTGGAGCAAATGAAGGGCGTGCTTTTGAAGAAGCTGCAGGAAGCCGCCGGGCCCGGCGTGGTGAAGACGATCCGCTTCGCCGTAGGGTAAGACCCCCTTTTTCCACGATGTTCCGCAATCTCATCTTCGACTGGTCCGGCACGCTGGTGGACGATCTGCCGCCCGTGCTCGAGGCGACGAACCACGTCTTTTCCCTCTACGGCGTGGCCCCGCTGGACCGGGAGGGCTTCCGGCTCGCCTTCCGCCTGCCGTACCGGGATTTCTACGAGGAGATGCTGCCCGGCGTCCCGCTGGAGGAGCTGGAGGTCCATTTCCGCAAGGCCTTCGCCGCATCCACCGCGGCGGTGACGATCCTGCCCCACGCCCGCGAGAAGCTGGAATGGTGCCGGCGGCACGGCATCCGGACCTTCGTGCTGACCAGCATGGACAGTGCCGCCTTCGCGAAGCAACTGATCGACCTGGAGCTGTCCGACTTTTTCGAGGCGACCTATTCCGGCGTGCTCGACAAGCGGGAGCGCATCCACGCCATCCTCGAAGCCCACCGCCTGAACCCGGCGGAGAGCGCCTTCATCGGCGACATGACGCACGATATCGACACCGCGCGTCACGGCAATCTCACCTCGATCGCCGTGCTCACGGGCTACACCCACGCGGGGGCCCTGGCGCAATCGAAGCCGGATCTCACCGTGCCGGACCTGGATGTCCTGCGCCGCCTGCTCGACCGCCCCGGCTGGAAATCGCGGCCGGTGGCGACGGTCGGCGCGCTCCTGCACGACGGGCAGGGGCGGCTCCTGATGGTGCGGACCCACAAGTGGGGCCACCGCTGGGGCATCCCCGGCGGCAAGATCCGCCGCGGGGAAAGCTCGCTGGATGCGCTGCGCCGCGAGATCCGGGAGGAAACCGCGCTGGAGATCGGCGAGCCGCGCTTCGTCCTCGTCCAGGATTGCATCGACTCCGCCGAATTCCTCCAGCCCGAGCATTTCCTGCTGCTCAACTACGTGGCGCGCGTGTCTTCCACGGAAGTCGTGCTGAACGACGAGGCGCAGGAATACCGCTGGCTCACCCCGGCCGAGGCGCTGGCCCTCGATCTCAACGGCCCGACCCGGATCCTGCTGGTGGAGGCGATGAATCAGGGTGCTTTGGGCACGTCGGCTTGAGCAGGGGCGTCCAGCATCCCCTTTGTCAGGCGGTACGCCTCCTTGTCCGGCGCACGGCCCGCGTCGGCGAAAAGCGTCTCCACCCGGTGCCGACCGCGGCGGCAGATGTAGCGCGCCGTTTGCAGCGAGGTCTCGTCGCCGAGCGCATGGGCCCGGGCGACGGAAACGCTCATCGCGAAAAGCTCCGAACCCGCGTCCACCAGCCTGCCTAACAGAAGCTGGCGGCGCTCGAGCTTCGGCCCGTTCCGCGCCATCGCGTGGAAGAGCGTCCGCGCGAGCTTGCGGCTGAGCTTCTCCACCGCGCGCATGCCGCGCGCGAGCTCCCGGTCCAGATCCGGAGGCAGGGCGGGAATGGAGGGGATCCAGCGCGCGGGATACCACCGCGCGTAGAAAAGCCCGGCTTTCATCGCGGCCCCCAGGCGCTCGCGG